>NZ_JBSGZV010000045.1:0-80029 GCF_053611185.1 Streptomyces sp. NPDC054834
GGCCGTGCCGGAGTATTGGCGCTGCACCCCTGCGGAGGTGATGCCTTTCTTCACGAAGCCGGTGTCGTCGAGGATCAACACGCCGTTCGGCGTGCCGAGTTGTTCCGCGATGTATGCCTGGAGGTCGTCGCGCAGGCCGTCAGCGTCCCACCGGCTGTGGGAGAGCAGGTGCTGCAGGCCGTGTGGAGTGGCGTGGCCGGCGTACTCGGCGAGCTGCCAGCTGTTCTTTCGGCCGACCGGGCCGAGCAGTCCGCGGACGTAGTCCCGCATCCGCCGCCGGGACTCCACCCGGCAGAAGCGGGCTCCGGTCCGCAGGAAGAGTTCTTCGAGTTCCAAGTCCCAAGCCTTCGTTGGTACGTCGTGGATCACGAGAACGGACTGCTCGTCGCGCTGTCATTACATGCGGCGCGGACACACGTTGGTGGGACGACCTGTCCAAGACCGTCCCGCGCGCATGCCGCACCCCGCTACACTCCCCACCGCCAGGACGTTGACCAGCAGAAATACATAAGTTCGGCTGGAGTACTAATTTGGCACATGAGGGCCCCTGTGGGCGTCTACTTCCCGCACCTCGAGCATGTCCAGGATGGTGGCGCCCTCATGGATGCGCAGAGGAACGGTGTGCCGTGTACTGAGCGTGTCTTCTAGGCGGGGCCTGTACAAGGGGTGAAGGAGTTCCAGAGCGTCGGGCACGTCGGACCAGCGAGCCTCGCTGGACTCCTCTGTGGGATGGGGAGTGCCGGAGACTGGGGTGGCGATAAATAGCGCGGCGAGGATGCCCAGCCGGGGGTGCTGATAGACGCCGACCAAGCCGTGCACCGCGACAGTCACGCCGGTCTCTTCGAGGGTCTCACGGGCGGCGGCAGCGTGCAGGCTCTCGCCGGGGTCGAGCAGGCCGCCAGGTAGTTCCCAGCGTTCGGGGCTGCGACGCCGGGTGATGAGGACCTGCCCGGCGGGGTTGAAGGCGACGCAGGTCGCGCCCAGTCGGTAGGCAGCGTGGTGTTCCACGGCGGTGTTCCTTTTCGGTTTCTCTCGGTGCCTGCTGCGTGCTTCCGGCTTCCTTGTCCGTACTCGTTACGTTCAGGGCAGCGGAGCAGGGCGGTTCGTGTGGTGTATGAGGAGGTAGCGCCAGAGCGGGAGACGGCGAATTTCGCTGCCCGGCACCAGCTCCCGGGCGCCCTGCGTGACTTCTTTAAGGGTCATGACGGGTTGCATCGTCGGCGGGGCGGGGTGTGGCGAAGGCGCCGTGCGGGTGACCGCGTCCCGCACGGCCGCCACCGCTCCGTATGCGGCGTTCACGGCGACCCCGGCCATGCTCATCAGGCGGTCGGTGAGTGTCTGTTCGCGGTAGCAGCCGAGGACGAGGAGCACCCCGCCAGGGCGCAGCGCGTCTCGCAGCGTCGCGAGGGTGGCGAAGGGCATGTGGTGCAGGCTCGCGATACAGGAGATGACGTCATACGTGGCGGGCCGCGGCGGGGTGCGAGTGATGTCTGCGCAGCGGAAGTGCAGTCGCCCGGCTCCGGCATCCTCCCTGTGGAGACGCCGTGCGGCGGCAACGGTCTCCGCATCGCGGTCGACTGCGTCCACGTTGAAGCCGCGCAGGGCGAGGGCCTCGGCGAACCGACCGGCACCGCAGCCCACATCCAGCGCCCGGCCACCCTTTTCAGGCACCTCGCGAAGCAAGAGGGGGTGGTAGTGCTCGTTATGGTCGAAGGGCATGTGCGCATCATGGCACGGGGCGTCCTGCCGTCCGATCGAGATCGACCGGAGCGGCCCGGGACCGTCTGGGTGAGGTGATCACGAACGCCGCCACAGCGAGCCAGGTCACCGCAAGGAGCTGGCCCGCGAGCACGTCGACGACGTGGTGCACGCCCAGCAGGACCCGGCTCAACGATACGAGGTCGGCGAGCGCCACCGCCGGAACGACGAGTGCCGTGAGATGTCTGCCTCCGAGTGCTCCACTCACGCACATCGCGACGAGCACGTACCCGGCGGTGACGCCGACGGCGTGGCCACTGGGGAAGGAGAAGCCGTCGGCGGTGACGGACGCACAGGCGAACCGAGGACGTTCCCGAGCCGTCCACCCCTTGAAAAGGCTGCTGCTCACCGTCGCCGCGTACGGGATGGCGAGGTAGACCCCGGCCGCGACGATGTCCCGGCGGACAAGTGCCAGCAGGACTGTGCCGACGGCCAGCAGGGTCACCGGCAACGGGTTGCCCCACGCGGTGACCTGCCTTAGCAACCCCACAACGGCCGGGCGATCCGCCGTCCACTCGCACAGGGCATGGCTGAGCCCGACGTCGCTGCCGGACACAGTCACCGCGAGAAACGCTGCGAGGTGGACAGCAAGCCAGATCGCGAGCAAACGAGCGCCACACGGCGTCAGGCCCAACCGATGGAGACGGTTCACAGGGCCGCAGCGGTCCCCTGTATGGCTGCCATCAGCTCGCGCGGCGAGCTGATGGACCGCAGCACAGAGTCGTCGATCTGGCAGTCGAAGCTCTCCTCGATGCGGCTGATGACCTCGAGTTGACTCAGGGAGTCCAGCCCAAGGTCGCGGAACGTGGCATCGAGGTTGTCTTCGCTGAGGGAGTCCCCGGTGATGTCTTCCAGCAGCGGGTTGAGGATCGCGATGAATTCCTGCTCGGTCATGAGGGGCTCTCCTTGTGCAGAGTCGGGACGGAACTGTTGCGGACGACGATGCGTCGGGCGCGGGCGCGCCAGCGCATCCGGGCGGTGGTAAGGCCCCAGACTGCGAGGGAGAAGACCGCGAGGACCGCGAGGTCCCCGGTTGGCTCGCCCTCGCCGGTGAGCGCGGCCCGCAGCGCGGCGGAGGCATGGACAGCAGGGTTGACATGGCCGACCCACACCAGGCTCGTTGGGAGCAGCGCGGGCGGGACGGCGACCGGACCCAGCGCCATCATCAGCAAAGTTGTGGCGAGGCTGAGCGAAGTCGCCTGCTCGATGGAGGCCGACCGACTGCCGATGAGCGCGCCGAGGCCGGCCGATGGTAGCAGGGCCAGCACCAGGCACACGGGCAGCAGCGGAGACGGTCGCAGCGGTATGTCCAGCAGGAGCGACCCGGTGACAACGGTCACGAGGACGGCCGGGAGCGATAGCAGAAAGAAGGCGGCGAGGGTGGCGACGATGAGCGCCTCGCGGCGCACCGGCATGGCCGCGTAAAACTCGAACGCCCCGGTGTTCCGCATGAACGAAAAGTTGCTGGCGATCTTGTTCTGGGTCTCGAAGAGGATGGCCATCGTCACGCTGCCGGTCATCACATAGGCGCTGGCCTCAGGGCTGGAGTGACGGGCGAACAGGCCGAGGCCGGCCAGACTGACCAGGGGGGCAAGAATCCCGGTGAGCACCATCTGGGGCCAGGACCAACGCCAGTTGGTGAGTTGGATGCGGAACAGGTCCCAGACCTGCCCGGTGAAGCCGAGGCCCCGTTTGTCGTCATGCATAACTGATGTACACGTCCTCCAGCGTTGCGGTGTGTAGGGCGAATTCCGGCAGGGCCGCGAGGTCCACGTCCTCCGCAAGCCGCGCCAGGTCCGCCGAAGCAAGGTGGGCGACGACCTTGCCCCCGTGGTCGGACTGCACACGCACATAATCCGGCAGCCCGGGCGGTCGGCCCTCCAGGTGGGAGAACGTGAGCCGCACATGGGAGCGAAGCGGAATTTTCAGCTCGGCTGGCGGGCCGACCGCGACCAGCGCGCCGTCGCGAAGGATGCCGACCCGTTCAATCACCTGCTCCGCTTCGACGGCGTTGTGGGTGATGAGGACGATGGTGCGGCCTTCGGTCTGGTGCAGTTTTTGCAGCAGGTCCCAGACTTGGCGGCGGCGGGCGGGGTCGAGTTCGTTGGTCGGTTCGTCGAGGATGAGAACGGGTGGGGAGCCGGTGAGGGTGACGGCGAGCTGCAACAGCCGCCGTTCACCGCCGGACAGCTGCCGGGCCACCTTGCTGCCCAGGCGGCCCAGGTCGAGTAGGTCGAGGAGTTCGTCGCGTTCGCGGCGGGCGGCGCGAGCGGGCAGGCCGCGCAGATGGGCGCTGTAGTAGAGCGACTCCCGAACGGTCAGACTGTTCAGCGCGAACGCGGTCTGCGGCATATAGCCGACGGTGTGCGTGGTGAAGCGAGGGCTGGTAAGGACGTCGCGCCCGAAGAGCAGGATGTGCCCCCGATCGGGTCGAACAAGGCCGAGCATCTGCTTGATCAACGTGGTCTTTCCAGCGCCGTTGCTGCCGAGCAGGCCAAAGAACTCGCCTTCGCGGATCCGAAAGGTGACGTCGTTGGTCGCAGGTGACGACGACTTCTCGTACCGCTTACTGACGTCCACGACCTCGTAGGCGTATGGGCTGCCGGTCATGCGGCGTGCGTCCCTCCTGTCATGCGTAGCCAGGTCTCTTGGATCAGGGCGGCGGCCCCGGTGATGTCCGGGGCTTCCTCCTCCGAGCGGACCGTCCGGCCGAACCGGCGCAGGAAGCCGCTCATCGTGTTGGCAGTGGGCAGGTAGCCATGGGATGCGGACGCGACCCGCTCCCGGGCTGCGTCCTGCCCGTACTGGAACTCGATGTGCGGTCCGCAGGAGATCGCAAGGCGTCCGATGCGCGGGCTCTGCGCGGGCAGACCCAGCCGCTTCAGTTCAGCCGGCCCGAGCACGGACACGGTCGGGTCCAAGGCTCGTAGTCGGCGAGTCAGTTGCTGTTCCTCGTCGGCGGTGAGAGGGACATCGGTGTACAGGTAGGCGCAGTTGCTGTCGCCTTGGAAGACCATGCGGTCCAGCAGCCCGGCGTCGGCGAGCAGCCGGTTGGGGCGTAGGTGAGTCTCGACGTAGTCGATGCCGTGGTCGGAGAAGAACACCACCTCGGCGTCCGGCCCGGCCTCCTGTACGAGGCGGGCTGCGGCCGCGTCGATCTCGGCATACACGTCGAGGATCTGCTGCCAAGCGTGACGCCGCTCGGTGGCGGTCCCTCGCGTGGCGTGCCAGTACAGGAACTCCTGTGCGTGGTCAGCCTGGTTGAAGCGGACGAACAGCACGTCCGGGTCGTGTGCGTGGAGCGCGGCGAGCGCGGTTCGCTCGATCCATGCGGCACGCGGTGCCTCGTGGAAGCGGTGGTCCGGGTTGGCGGTGTACGCAACGTGCAGGGACGCCGGTCCGCTGCCGGGCGGTTCGGCGGCGACGGACAGGCCACCGTAGCCGCGGGCGATGACAGCGGTGCCAAAGCGCAGGGTCACGGCGGCCGGGTGGCTGTCGAGGACGGTGACCGCGACCGACACCTCGCCCACCCCGGTCCGTACGTCGAGTCGTACGGGATGTGCGGATCTCAGCGCCAGGGGCGCCGATCCGGCCAGGGAGACGTGGACGGTGTCGCTGGACGCATCGAGGGTGGTGGTGACGCGAACGGTGTCCCCGAGGTAGGTGACGGCGCCCGTCCCGGTCCGGGTGCCTGAGATGCTGTCGGTAAGGGGGACGGTGAGTTCGCGGGCCGGGGCGTAGAGGCAGTAGCAGCTGGGAATATCGGGGATGCCCTCCCTGCTGGCGAACGTTTGCGGGAAGTGAACCGCGACGGCTGATGCCCCTCGCTCGGCGAACCAGTCGAGGAGGCTCGGCGCGGTGAGCGATCCCCGCTCGTAGGGGTGGAACGCGGACAGTGGGTCGTCGGCGCGTGCACGTATTTCGGCAACGCTTTGCGTCTCCCAGAATCGGTTTCCGACGATGCCGTGGCCCGCCGGAGTGCGGCCGGTGAGGAAGGAAGCGTGCGCGGGCGCCGTCGATGACGGAAAGATGCTGCGCATCGTGCGGACCCCGGAGTCGGGCCGACCGGGCAAGAAGCGGGCGACGTCGAAGAAGCCATGGCGGCGGATCACGTCGGGGCGACCGCCGTCTACGCAGACGATCAGCAAGCGGGGGCGGGGCCTGCTCATGCCGCTCCTCCGAGCTTGTGGCCGGGCACGGTCTCACCAGGGCAAGGGGTGAGGTTGTGGCAGAGCAGCAGCCAGGTTCCGGCCGCACAGCCGGGGCGGTACTGCCAGTGCGTGACCGCCGCGTGGTCCACCTGGAGCTCCATCTTGTTTCCTTGGCCTCCGATCAGTTCGTGTAACGCGTCGAAGAAGCCACTGTGGGTAACCAGGACGATCCGGCGTTCAGGATCCGGATTCCGGCACAGGTCGTCGACACAGTCCTGGACCCGGCCGAGAAACGCCGGCCACGACTCGGTGTCCGGCGGGTGTGCGGCGTCTCGCCGTTCCCTCGGAGGTGGCAGCGAGGCGCCGCTGGGGCCGGTGCGGACCTCGTCGAGCCTCGGGTCCTTGCAGAGGGCTAGGCCGGTTTCCTCGGCGACAACGGCGGCGGTCTGTCGGGCCCGCAACAGGGAACTCGTCCGGATCTCGGTCACTTCCCGGGCAGCGAGCCAGCGAGCCGTGGCGGCTGCTTGTCGCAGTCCGGTCCAGGTGAGGCAGCGCTGGTCGCCGTCCGGCGGGGCGGGCCGGGAAGAGTCCTCTGCGTGACGCATCAGGTACAGGTGCATGTCACCCCAGTGAAGCGGGGCTGGAGGTGTGCCACGCCCAAGTTGTCCGGACAATATCGTCGAGGCCGAACTCGGCCTTCCAGCCGAACCGCTCCCGGGCGAGCGTCGGGTCGGCCCAGGAGGCGCCCGGGTCTCCAGGACGGCGCGGCGCAGGGTGGACGTCGAAGTCGCGGCCGGAGACGGATCGCACGGTGCCCAGTAGCTCACGGACGCTGGCGGGACGGCCCGTGCCGACGTTCACCGCGCCTGACCAGGGCTCCTCGTCAATGTGGTCGAGTACCCGGACATGGGCGCGGGCCAGATCCACGACGTGGACGTAGTCGCGCAGCGCCGTACCGTCCGCCGTGGGGTAATCATGCCCGAACACCTGTATCCCGGGGATGAGGCCAAGGGCCGCGCGGACCGCTACTGGCACAAGCTGCCGGGACGCGGCGGTGGTGTACTCCCCGAGGCTGCCGTCGGGGGCCGCGCCCGCCGCGTTGAAGTAACGCAGGTTGGCGTAGCGCATGCCGGTGACCTGCGCGTAGGAGGCGATCATCCGTTCGGACAGGTACTTGGTCTCCCCGTAGGGGCTTTCCGGCCGGACAGGGGTGGCCTCGTTGACGGGGCAGACCGACGGGGTGCCGTACACGGCGCAGGACGAGGAGAAGATGAAGCGTTCCACGCCGGTGTCAGCGCATGCGGCGAGGACGTTGTGGGTGCCAACGACATTGACGTCGTAGTAGGTGGCGATCTGGGCGAGAGATTCCTCCGAAGATTTGAGCGCCGCGAAGTGGAGGACGGCGCGGGGCCGGAAGTGCTGGAAAACCGCGCGGAGATTGTCCACGTCGCGCACGTCGGCAACGGTGAGCGGCACGTCGCCGACGGCTTCGCGCCGCCCGCTGCTGAGGTTGTCGACGATGAGCGGTTCGTGTCCTGCTTTCACAAGGTCGCGGACCGTGAAGGAGCCGACGTAGCCCGCGCCTCCGGTGACCAGAACTCTCATGCGGGGATGCCTTTCCGTGCGTGGTACGTCGCGGCGGAATCACGCAGTTCCCGGCCGAGGGCGAACGCCTCCGCCGCGTGGACGCCCGCCTGCACCCCGCGCAAAGTGGCCTGTGCTCGGACGGCTTCGGCGGACCGGGGGTGCGGGGGTGCGTGGACCTCGTAGTCGTAGACTGCGAGGGCCCGGCATTTGGCGTCGACGTACCCCGTCACGTCATAAAAGACCTGTGGGTTGAAGGGCGCGAGCAGGCCCGTCTGCTGTTCCGTGGAGGACAGCACTTCGAAGTGCAGGACCTGCCGGATGGGGCCGGCACCGAGCAGCTTCGTCTGATAGGTGACCGCGTGGGCGACAAGCCGGTGGTCGGCATGGATGTCGCCGGGATGATGGCTGAAGACGATTTCCGGCTGGTGAGCGCGGAGCTGGGTGCCCACTGCTTCAACGGTCACCCGCTCCGGCAGCTCGCACAGCAACCGGACATCGTCGGCAAGCCCTCCGAATGACACGTCGTCTACGCCCAGTTCCTTGGCCGCGGCCTCACAGCGCGACCGGGCCTCGGCGAGGGTAACGCCCTGGTGGCGCAGCGATACTCCCTCGGCAAGGATGTGCAAATGCACCCGCGCTCCTTGGGAGGCGAGCATCGCCACGGTGGCCCCAGCGCCGAGGACTTCGTCGTCGGGGTGGGCGGCGAGAACGAGCGCTCTCACTCCGAAGCCTCCGAGGCAAGGGGGCGAACGAGCGCGCCCATGGCGTAGAGCTCGGACACCAGACGGCGAGGATCGCTCAGGGCGGGGTGGAGCAGCAACGCCGGGTCGCCGGCGGTGACGGCTTCGCGCACGGTGGGGAAGACGTCGCCCTTCAACTCCATGAGCTGCGAGGTGCGCGGCACGAACACGAACCCGCTGTCGACCTCGGTACGCAAGCGCACGTCGTCCCACGTCAGTTCGGGCAAGACCGCATCGAGGGGCGTCTCCGTCAGGGCGAGCAGGTCGAGTCGATGAACGAGGTACTCCACACGCCGTTCGAGGCGGTGTCCCACGGCGATGGCGTCCCGTGCCGCCGCACCCCATGCGCGGGCCGTGTCCGGGTCCCGGACGAGGTGCTCCAGCGCATCGCGCAGGTCTACTTCATCGACGACGAGGCGGCCGTGCCGTTCGTCCTCGACGAACTCGGGGATGCCGCCCTGAGTGCTGGCCACGACCGGGAGTCCCCCGGCCATCGCCTGCTTGAGGGCGAGCGGCCCGGTCTCGGGGACGGTGATAGCAAGTACGGCGGCGTCGCCTCCGGCGACCAGGGCAGCCATGTCATGCCGCCCATCGAGGAAGAGAACGCGTTCCTCTATCTGCAACTCGGCTGCCTGGTCGCGAAACTCGGCGCCCAACGGGCCGTCCCCGACAACAGCGATCCGGGTACGCGAGAGGGTTTCGGCGTCCATTGCGCCGACCGCGTCGAGGACTTGGTCAATGCCGTCCTCCCAGGCGAGGCGGCCGAGCACGAGGAACAGGAATTCGTCGTCGGCCACGGCCAGCTCGGCACGGACGGCGGCGCGGTCAGCGGTGGTGACCTCACGGCGGAAGTCCTGTCTGACTGCCGTGGTGACGACCTCCACCCGGTTCTCGGGCAGGACGCCGGCCGCGACGAGCGGGGAGAACTGCCGCTCCCGCTGCTCCTCGGACCCGGCGAGCACGAGATGTACATCCGTCAAGAGGTCGCGGACCTGGTCGGCGGTGCCGAGGGGGTAGGCGGAGTCGTGGGCGAGGACGAGGGCGCGCTCCCCCTTCGTGCGTTTCAGCGCCTGCTGCATGACCAATGCGTCAGGGACACCGGTGACCCACACGATCCGGGCGTCGCTGTCGTCTAGCACTCGGGCGGCAGTTTCCACCGCTTGCGCGGAGCGCGTCGCGAAGGCGGGTACAGCGACAGTGGGTACCCCGGCCCGGCTGCAGTGTGTGAGCATGGCGCTGCCCTCTTCGGCAAGCACAGTCAGGGCGTGTCCGGCCGCCGCCAGCCCGCGGGCCTGATCGAGCAGGTGACGCCGGGTGCCGTTCCACGTCTGATCGGCGACCGTAATGACGATGCGCACTAGTTCCGCACTCCCTTTCCGAAAATTCCCGGGCAGGAGCCTGGGATCGTCCACAGCGAGCCGATATAGCGCAGTGCCTGCCGCCGGTGGCTGACCCCGCCGAGCACCGCGTACGGCATCCCGGACGCGCGTGCCTCGCGCAGGCACTCCTCGATCAGGGTCCCCACGACCGTGAGCGCGAGCCCGCGCGCGGCCGGCGCGAGGGCGATGGACGACAGCATCCCGAGGCGGGCGGTGTCGTAGGAGATGAAGCCGAGCAGCCTGTCCTTGGCCGGGAGGTCCCGGTCGGCGTCAACGACGATCACCGATGAGATCGGGTCGCGGGCGAAGGACCGGTGTACCTCACTGGCCCAGCCGCCGCCGAACGTGTTGCGTATCCACTCCGTCAGCAGCAGCTGCTCGCTAGTCTCCGGCCTGCGGATCTGCACCGTGCGCCCCGCGACGTCCAGCGTGGGCATGGCCGGAGGCGGCGTCCAGCGGCGCAGGTCGATGAAGAAGTCGCCCCATTCCAGCTCGGGCACGTCCCGCCGGGCAGCGGGCACCGGCCCCTCATGATCGGGCAGCCACCACAGGGCACGCTCAACCTGTGGCGGCAACGCGACACCGTCGGGCACGTCGATGAGCCCGTAGGCGAACCCGAGCCACTGGAGCCGCTCCAGCGCAAGTCGGGTCAGCGTCCAGCCGAGTTCCTGGTCGGCGTCGGCGACCTCGCACTCCCAAGGGCTGACGGTGCCAGGACCCTGCGCGTTGAGGGCGCATCGGCCGAGCCGGCTGTCCCTCTGCCACAGCTCCACGTGGGCCGCGCTCTTGGCCCCCGCTCCGGAGACATGCACCACGCGACGCTCTTCGGTCAGCGCGCTGTCCTCAAGAGTGCAGGGAGGCAAGTCGTAGAGACGGACGAGTGCTTCGGGCACGTTCACCTCACCTCGGCGCCTTCGAAGATCTGCCGGTCGAGGAGGGAGGTCAGCGGGATGACCTCCCGGCCGTCGTCGGCGGCGAAGTCCCAGAAAATCTCCCGCAACCGCTCCTCGGTGAACTCCTCTTGCTCGGCAACCAGTTGCTCCTGGCCTTCTGCCCAGATGCGGTCCACGGGCGCGTCCTTCGTGTTGCCGAGGGGCTCAGCGCTGTAGAGGCGGCTCATCGTCACGTCACCCGTCGCGGAGATCGCGACACTGCTGTCGCGAACCAGGTAGGGGAACATCACCACGTCCTGGTAGGGCCGCAACTGCTCGCCAGGCACCAAGTAGGGGGCGTTCAGGTTCAGGTCGAAGTCCGTGGCAGGGACTGTCCGTTTGAATGCAACGACCTTGTCGTGGATCGCCATTGTCTCGGCCTCGGTGAGCAACAGCCGGTTGCGTCCGCCTCGCCCGTGCGCGCGGACGAGGATGAGGTCCTGGCGGCGGAAGCCCTCGGCGCGCAGGAAATCCGCCAGATCGAAGATGTTGTGCTGGTTGGTCTTCATCACCGTCGTGAGGACCTTGAAGCTCCGTACCCGGTCGCGGAGGTAGATGGAATTCTCCACAACGGTGTCGAAGACGTCCTTCAGGCGGACGGCGGCGAACGTTTCCCGCGTGCCGTCCATGCTGACCCGCACGGACGAGATCCCGCTGTCCACGATTTGGTCGAGCTGCTCACGGGTGTGGTTGGCGGCGTTCGTGATCAGGGTGACGGTGGCATGCCGCAGTTTGGGCACCACATCCAGCAGGTCCCAGAACCCTTTGCGGAGGGTAGGCTCGCCACCAGTGAGGGTGATCTCGAAGGTGCCCATACGGTCGAGTTCCAGCATCACCTGCCGCAGCTGCTCGATGGAGAGCATCTTCCGTCGGATGTGCGCAGGGATCTCCCCGGTGTTGGTCCGGCAGTGGACGCAGCGCAGGTCACAGGCGTAGGTGACGTCAATACTCGCGCGGACGGGAGCGGTGTAACCAGCCATCAGTCGGATTCCTCCTTGAAGAGACGTCGGGTGATGTCGTCGAGGTCGCGGGTCGCCCACCAAGCGAGGGTCTGGCTGACTCCGTCGGCGATGCCCACCGTCGGTGCGGCATCGTCCAGCAGGCGCTCCTGTACGGCGGTCGCCGCCCGGAACTCGCTGATTTCGTTGGTCCGCTCCCTCTTGTGAACCACCTCAGTGCCTGGGGTCGTAGCCTGCAAAAGCTCCACGATCTCGTTGACCGAGTAGGAACGGCCGGAGCCGAGATTGACGACGGGGGCGAGGTGGCTCTCGGCGAGCCCGGCCAGCTTGCGTACCACGTCGGTGATGTAGGTGAAGTCCCGGCGTTGTCCGCCGGTGCCTTCAACGGGTAACTCCCCCTTCAGCAGGAGGTTCGCGCACAGCCGGGGGACGAGGGCGTCCGGGCGTTCACCGGGCCCGTACACATTGAAGAAGCGCACGATGCCGACCTCGGTCCCGGCGCTGCGCTGGTATGCCTGGGCGATCATCTCCAGGGCAACCTTGCTCGCAGCGTAGGGCGAGCGCGGCGACAAGGGCGCGTCCTCCGAGGTGGGGAGCGTCTTGGCTTGTCCGTAGACCTCGCAGGTGCTGCCGACGATCACGCGCTTGACGCCGGCCGTCGCGCACAGCTCGAGGAGATGACGCCCGGAGTCGACGTTGTCGAGATAGTCGAGAGGCTGTTTGAACGAGCGGGGCACGCTCTTGTGCGAGGCCAGGTGGTAGACAAGGTCGATGCCGTCGAGGTCGGCGGCGGTCATGTCGAGCACCGACTTCTCCATTAACTTCCCGATGCCCTCGGGGCTCATCATCGGCTCGACCCGCATGTCGTCGACGACCACCACGTCGGCGTTTCTCGCGGCCAGGTGTCGAGCGAGATGAGCGCCGATGAATCCCGCACCACCGGTGATGAGGACTCCACCGCTCACTGGGTTGCCGCCCATGGACGTACTTCCTTTCTCAGCTGGACTTGGTTGTGAGGCATGGCGAATGATCAGGAATCGACGGTCTGCATCTGCGGTGAGAAGAGCGTCGCGTCAGCCTCGAAAGCCGTGCGCGCCTCCTCCAGCTGCCGAGGTGTACCGATGTCACGCCACTCCCCCTCGAAAACATGGGCG
This sequence comes from Streptomyces sp. NPDC054834, assembly GCF_053611185.1. Lineage (NCBI taxonomy): Bacteria > Bacillati > Actinomycetota > Actinomycetes > Kitasatosporales > Streptomycetaceae > Streptomyces > Streptomyces sp. NPDC054834. Next base: position 12,661 of record NZ_JBSGZV010000045.1, read on the forward strand.
ACGACGCTGCGGCCCACCGCGCGCGCTGTCTCCAGCAGGGCCGGCATGTCGCAGGGTTCGCCGTGCGGGAGGTGGTTGAGAATGACGGGATTGAGCACGTAGATCCCGCAGTTGACCAGGTGCCGCAGACGGGGCTTCTCCGTGAGGTGGACGACGCGGTTGTGCTCGTCAACCTCCACGACGCCGTGCTGGATCTGGAAGTCCTGCGGCGTGACGACCATGGTGGCGTCGGCGCCGGACAGGTCGTGTTGGTGCATCAGCCCGGCGAAGTCGAGGCTGGTCAGTAGATCGGCGTTCATGACCAGGGTCGGCACCGACGGGGCCGGGAGCAGGGCCAGCGGGCCGGCCGTGCCCATGCGCTGCCGCTCCACCACGAACCGGAGGTCCAGCCCGCCCCAGTCTGCGTTCTCGCAGCTCCTCTTGATGACGTCAGCCTGGTGCCGGAGGGCGAGGGTTACCTGCGTAAATCCCGCGTCGCGCAGCCGCCGCAGGACGAGATGTAGCAGCGGCACCCCGCCGAACTCCATCAGGGGTTTGGGGGTGACATCGGTTAACGGCCGCAGCCGACTCCCCTCGCCGCCCGCCATGATCATGGCCTTCATGTGAGCACTTCACCCTTCTTCGTTGTTTGCTCGGCTGATGTTCCGGCCCTGTGATCGGTCCGGACCGGCGGGAGATTCACTCGGAGAGCTTCGCGATGTTGCGCGGGAGTGGGGCGGACATGGCCGTGTGCCGCGGGTGGGCAGGCCAGCGAATGGACCGACCAGAGCTGTCCGCGCGCAGAGCGGGGGCGGCTCAGACCTGGTAACGCCCAGGGGCGAACAGACGAAGGTTTTCGGCGACCCAGTCGGAGGTCAGCCTGAGCCCCTCGTCGAGGGAGACAAGCGGCTTCCACGAAGCCCAGGAGCCGGCCCGGGAGTTGTCCGACTGGAGGCGCTCCACCTCACTGCCTTTGGGCCGGATGCGACTGGGGTCGACGACGACCTCCGCGTCCTTCCCGGACGCCGCGATGAGCGCCTGTGCAAGATCGCCGATCGTGATGGAATGGCCGGTCCCGAGGTTGACGACCTCGCCAACGGCGCGGTCGCACTCCGCCAGCGCCAGGAACCCCGCCGCCGTGTCCGTGACGTACGTGAAGTCACGACTCGTCGTGAGCGAACCGAGCATGATCTGCCGTGCACCCGAGTGCAGTTGGGCGAGGATTGTCGGGATCACCGCCCGCGCGGACTGCCGAGGGCCGTAGGTGTTGAAGGGGCGTACGACTGTCACGGGCAGCTGGAATGCATGCCAATGAGACAGCGCCAGCATGTCCGCGCCAATCTTCGACGCCGAGTAAGGCGACTGCGGCTGAAGCGGGTGGTTCTCGGTGATGGGCACGGACAATGCCGATCCGTACACCTCGCTCGTGGAGGTGTGCACGAAGCGCCGTACGGAGTGCCGACGGCACGCCTCGGCGACGTTCTCCGTGCCGCTCACATTCGTTTGGACATAGGCGCCGGGGGACACGTAGCTGTACGGAATGCCGACCAGTGCCGCCAGATGAAACACCGTGTCGCACCCCTCCACGGCGTCCATGACCCGGCCAGCATCTCTCACGTCCCCCGTGACGATCTCAACGGAGGCGGAGGCGGAGGCATTCAGATAGGGGGCGAGGTAGCCCTTCTCGGCGTATGGCTTGTAGTGCGTGAGGGCCCGCACTCGGGCACCTCGTTCAACCAACAGATCGACGAGCGTCGACCCGATGAAGCCTTCCGCACCGGTCACCAGAACCGTACGGTCGGCCCAACTGAAAGAAGACACTAGCGCCCCCAAAAGCATACGGGTTAAAGGCCGCTACGCCCGCGCACGGCGAACCAGCGAGAAGAAGGAAGAGTCAGGAGGGAGAAAGAGGGAGGCCGGCGGCTAGGCGGAGTCGGCCGGCCGCACGAGGGCGCCCATCGCGTGGAATGTCTCGACGTGTGCGGCGGCGTCTGCCGGCAGTGCGAGGAGGCGTCGCGGGTCGCCTTGCTGTACGGCGTCCCTCAGGACGGCGTGGATGTCAGGTGGCAACTCGGCGAGGGCGGATGTGCGAGGAACGAAGAGAAACCCTGCGTCCAGTTCGTCACGCAAGCGCACATCGTCGAAGGTGAGCTCGCCAAGGACGATGTCCAAGGGGAGGTGACGGATCGCGTGCCGGTCCAAACAGTGGGAGAGATGTCGGGCCTTCTGCTCGAAGAGGTGCCCGCCGATTATGGTCTGCCGTGCGCGCTGTCCGAGTCTGGCGGCCAGACCGGGCTCGGTCGCGACGCGCACCATGGCCTGTGCCAGCTCGTCGTTGTCGGAGACGAGCAGGCCGTTCTCGTCGTCGATGACGAACTCGGGGATGCCGCCGATCCGCGAGGCGATGACCGGGCACCCGATCGCCATAGCCTCCTTGAGGGCGAGGGGCTGCGGCTCCGGCACCACGGTCGCGAGCACGGCAACGTCCGTCGCGGCCACGGCTGGCGCCACGTCGGGGAGGTGGCCGGTGAAGATCACGCGGTCGGTCAGGCCCAGCTCACTCACCAACGCTTCCAGTGCCTCACGTTCCGCGCCGTCGCCGGTCAGCACCAGCCGAGCGGAGGCGCAGACTTCGCTCACCGGTTTCATGGCGCGGACGACCCGGTCGATGCCCTTTTCCCACGACTGCCGAGCGGCGACGGTGAAGACGAAGGCGTCCTCGGGGATGCCCAGCTTGCTACGGGCATTCTTGGGATCAAAGGCCGCCAACCGCTCCACGAACTCCCGCTGCACGCCACTGGTGACGATAACGATGTCACAGTCCTCGTGCTTGTCGGGGAAAAGGCGTTCCCGCTGCTCGATAGAGGTAGCGATGACGAGATCAGCCTCGTCCGCGAAGTCCCTGGCATCCCCGCTCTCCTCCAGTGGGAAGGCCGATAGCCGATAGAGGACCGTCATCGGTTTCGTCCGTACCCCATTCAGCGCCCGGTTCACCGCTGCGGCGTCGTGGCGTCCCGTCGTGCACAGGACGTGCGGCTCGGTCGCTGCCACCTCCCGGGCTACGGCAGCCGCCGCCTGATCAGGGTGAGTGGCGAACGGGTCCACGGCTAAGGGCGAGAAGCCGTGCTCTGCAAGCCTGGACGCCACCATCCCCCCGTCCTCCACGAAGGGCCTGACCGCATGGCCGAGACGCTGCAGAGCGAGCAGCGTGTCGAGCATGAATTGATGCTTTCCGCCCCAGACTCGGTCGGATATTGTGACAAGAATTCTCACAGCGACGTCCTCGATACATGCGCTTACAACGGACCAAATCCGACACCTATGGTGCGCACCAGGCTATCTATGCCCGTAGCCGCAATGGGTTCGGGAATGACGACTGGCAACCGGAGTCAACCTTCTCTCATGAGTCAACCCTGTACTGCGCCTGAACAGCTCCAGGCCTCCACCTTGAAAGCCTGCGTCAGCCATTACGTCAAGGAAGATCGGTTCCATTGCGGTCGACACTAAAGCAACCTAGATCAACTGTTCCAACGTGACCGAGATCACGTTTACATGCCGTCCGAAAGCCTTTGAGTAGGTCAGTGCGGGATCAGGCACCCATTGAATGTGCAATGAGTCGGCACAATGTGACGAGATCCTGTCGATCCGAGTGCACATTCCGGCCGTCATTCTCCACCCCGGCGAATTTCAGCCGTCACGAACAGGCCGCCAGGCGTTGAGAGGACGGATAGCCGCGACGCTGAGGTTGAAAGGGTGGAGTGACGGAGTTCACGGAGGCTTCAGCTCGAGGCCGGTACTGGCTATGAAGCCGTCGAGGATCTCCGGTCGGCGTTGGATGCCGCGTAGGCGGTTCTTCACGAGTGGGGTGAGGTCGTCGATCATGAGAGGTGCAAGGTTGGCCAGGGACTTCTTCAGGGGAGCCCAGACGCCTTCGACGGGGTTGAGGTCTGGTGCGTAGGGTGGGAGCTTGGCGATGGTCAGCCAGTCGCTGTTGCGGTCGCAGAACTCCCGCGAGGGCTTGGCGCGATGGGTGCTGGCGTTGTCCCACACCATGATCAGCGGGGCATTGCCGAGTTGCCGACGGGCAGAGGTCAGCAGGTCCGCGAACTCGCGGGTTGGGAAGCCCTTCTTCTCGCCGGTCCGGCCCCGGTACGTCTGAGTTCTGTAGATCGGGCGGGGCTCGCGGCCCTGCCTGACGCAGATCATCCTGGCCATCAAGACCCGACCGGAACCCTTGCCCGTCACCCTGACCAGCGGCGTCCTGCCTCTGTGACCAGGTGCGCCCCTTGCCGGGTTTCAGGTCCTGTCACGGCCTCGTCCTCAAGGACTATCCACGCGCTCAGGAGCTGGGCCGTCCTCTTACCTGTGACCACTGCTCCGTCCGCCACCGGGCGACGGCCTGTTCGTCCCGCTCACTCGCTCTGTGCGCGGGGACCTGCGGCGACCAGCCCAGCCGGTGCATCAGGTAGGACACTCCGCGCGGGGTGTAGACCATGGATCAGCTCCGCGACCCTCGCCAGGGTCCACCGCTGGTCCTCCGTCCAGCCGTGCGCCGCCGGCCCCCAACTCGGCCTGCAACCGCTCCGCCTGGACATCGCCCAGTCGGCACGGAAAGTCCCCCCTTGGAGGCCAGGGCCGCGCTGCCGCCCTCGCGCTAGGCGGCGTGCCAGGCGTACGCCGACTTTCGCGACACCCGTAACCTGCGGGCCACCTACCTCCGGCGGCCGCACCCCCTGCTCGAACATCTCCGCGGCATGGAAACGCACTGCTTCGCGCTTCGCCCGCCCCGTGGCGGTCAGACCACCGCCATTCCCGTACCTCATGACGAGGATGTAGCACCGCCAACGCAACCTCAGCGGGAACACACCGGGGCTGTTGCAAGGTCTGACGATCTTGGATCATCGTTGGTCAGGCAGGCCGAGGAGGCCCAACGGGCGGTGAATGGACTTCGGGCATCTCGCGGAGCCCGGCGGCGATTTTCGGTGACCTGCCACTCGTAGCTGGTTGATCGCGAAGCTGCGGAGGGTGGCCATGTTGTCGGGGACCGTCGCCGGTGCGGATCTTGGAGGTGTACTCGGTGAAGGTGGCGTCACGGACGAAGCTCAGCCGGTTCTCGACCACCCATTGCGAGCGCGCCAGTTGCCCGAGCCGCTGGGGTGATGCCTGGCGGGCGGTGATGTCGGTGAATGCGTAGGCGGTCTGCCGTGTCACCTTCCCGAGCGCAGGTCGGTGCGGTGGCGCAGGATTTTCGCGGCCTGCACCGCGTGAGGGAAGCCCAGCCCGCCCAGGCGGGCGAGGGTGTCCTGTGGCCTGGCGGATTGCGCCGAGGACGGTGGCGGGCAGGGGTTGGGCCAGTCGTCGGGTTCGACGAGGTGGTGTTGTCCGGCGAACCATACGGTGGCCAGGAACGAGGCAGCGGTGCGTTGGTGGAGGTGTTCGCGCATGCCGCCGTGCCGGCGATGGTCCCGGCTGCCTGTTCGATCTGTACGTGAGCGGCCCTCTCCAGGTCTGGTTGGAGTGGGCCGCGGCCATACTGGATTGAGCTTCATGCCCTCGCGAGCGAGGTGGTCCAGGATGCGTTCGTAGATCTCCCAGTCCTTGCCGCCGGCCCTGAACGTACTTGATGAGAATCGCAGCGATGCGCATGGCCCGTTCCTGTTGCTGGGTCAGTTGGTGGCTGTTCTCGGCTCTGTTATTGAGGTACTTCGAAGAGGCGCTTTCGCCTCGGCCGGGCACGCCCAGAGACTCTTGTCCGCCTCCAGCGGGATCTCACCCCGCTCCCGGCTCCGTCGCCACCTCCTCACCACCCCGCGCCTACCGACACGAAATGACCGGACGCTTCACCATCTGGAACCAGGTCACCGGCAGCGCTCGAGCGACCGCCTGGCGGCGGCACCACCCGGCAGGCGGACGCCTCCAGCAGGCCTCAACTCGCCTACCACACAACTAACGTGACAGTGCACATGTACACCTCCCGGCGCATAGCACCGCGATCCTCGGCTACATGATCACCGCGGCGTCCAGCTTCTGGATCGCCTGTACGGCCGTGCTCGCGCTCGTAATTCGGTTCCTTCGAGGCGTTCGCTCCGTCCGGTTGAACCTCAGCGCCGGAGCCACGGCACTCAGCCTGGCCCTGCCCCTGCTGGTGGCCTGGGCGAGCGGCAGTCTCGCGCTGCGACTCGGAGCTGGCCGAGGCCCGCCGCCACCACGCTGGCCTGCAGTGAAGCGCCCGTCGGATGTCATCCGGTCCGCATGACATTTGTCACCCGGGACTAAGGACCGCCGACACTGCCTCGCGCCCCCGCACCGCGGTCAGGATGGGCGCCATGGCAACGACGGCGACCACTTCCAGGTACACGGCGGTGGAATTCGTACAGGTGACCAAGAGTTATGGGGACGTCCGGGCGGTGGACGAGCTGTCGCTCGCGCTGCGGCCGGGGGAGACCGTGGCCCTGCTGGGTCCGAACGGTGCTGGCAAGTCGACCACCCTCGACCTGCTGCTCGGCCTCAAGCAGGCGGACAGCGGCACGGTCAGACTCTTCGGCACCAGCCCGCGGGAGGCGATCGTCGCCGGACGCGTGAGCGCTATGCTGCAGAGCGGCGGTCTGATGGACGACGTTACCGTGGGCGAGCTGGTGAAACTCGCCTGCGATCTGCACCCCAAGCGGTACAGGACCGACGTCGTGTTAGCCGTGGCTGGCATCTCCCGGATCGCCGACCACAAGGTCAATAAGCTCTCCGCCGGCCAGACCCAGCGCCTCCGGTTCGCCCTCGCCACCGCTGGCGACAGCGACCTGATCGTCCTGGACGAGCCGACCATCGGCATGGACGTCTCCGCCCGCCAGAACTTCTGGGCCACCATGCGCGAGCAGGCTGACCAGGGCCGCACCGTCCTCTTCGCCACCCACTACCTGGAAGAGGCCGACTCGATCGCCGACCGCGTGCTTGTGCTGCACCGGGGCCGGCTGCTGGCAGACGACACCGCCGCCGAGATCAAGGCGAAGGCTGGTGCCCGCCGGATCTCCTTCGACCTGCCGGACCCGATCGACGAACCTGCGCTGAGCGCCCTGCCGTTCCTCGCCTCGATCGACATCTCCGGCCGCACCGTACGCATCCAGTCCACGGACGCCGACGCCACCGTCCACGCGCTGTACGGACTCGGCGTCCACCCCCGCAACCTCGAAGTCACCGGGCTCGGGCTGGAGCAGGCGTTCGTCGCCATCACCGAGGCCGAGGAGGCCAAGCAGTCGTGACCAGTCTGATCAAGCTGGAGCTTATACGCGCCCTGCGCAACCGCAAGTTCATGTTCTTCTCGGTGATCTACCCGTAGGCCATCTTCCTCATCTTCGCGAGCAGTGCTGGTTCCAATGCCACGGTCGGCGGCAGCGGTCAGTCCGTGGCGACCTACCTGATGGTCTCGATGGCGTCATTCGGTGCCCTGACCGCGGTCTTCATGGACACCAGCGAACGCATCGCTAGGGAGCACGAGAGCAGCTGCGTACGCCAGTTGAGGCTGACCGCGCTGCCCGGGCGCTGCTACGTGCTCGCCAAGACCGCTAGCACCACCTTGGTCAGTCTGCCGTCCATCGTCGTCGTCTTCCTCGTCGCTGCGGCCCTGAAGCACGTACGCTGGACGCCTGGCAGTGGCTCGCCCTTACTGGCGTCATCTGGGTTGGCAGCCTGGTCTTCGCGGCGCTCGGCGGCGCCATCGGCTACGTCGCCAGCGGGGACGCGGTCCGCCCCCTGTCGGTGATCATCTACTTCGACCTGTCGATCCTCGGCGGCCTGTGGATGCCCTCGACGAGCTTCCCGAAGGTCCTCCAGGACATCGTCAAGTGGCTGCCGACCCACGCGTACACCTCCCTGGGGCGGGCGATCGAGCAAAGCCACGCCCCGAGCTCCAGGACGTCGCCATCCTCGCGGTCTACTTCGCCCTGTTCGCTGGTAGCGCGGCGTGGCTGCACCGCAAGGACACGCTGAAGGCGTGAGCGCGATGGCAGAGGACCGAAGCAGCGCCGAGCTGAGCGAGGCGTGGGCCGTCCTCGACCGGCTCGGCCACTGCCTCGCCTTGGTCACGGTGAAGAGCGAGCTGGCCGGGCGGATGCTGCCGGACCGCCCCGAGGAGGCGGCACGGCAGCTGGCCGACATCGAACGGGTCAGCCGCCAGGCCCTCGCGGACGCCCGGGAGGCCGCGATCGGTCTCCGGTGCCGGGGATAGCGGGAAATCCCGGTTCCCTTGAATCATTTCCCGCTACACATTTTCGGCCACTGCACATTTTCGGCCACTGCGCATTTTCGCACGGTGCCGCCTCATTCTTACCGGACGCCCTGATTCCAGTTGTGTCGACAAGGGCGACCTCGAATAATGGGCTTGACTCGTTCGAACGTCAGCTTGATAACATCCTTCACGGAATCAACAGATCCCGCCGGGCTATCTATTTTCGGGGCCTGGCGTATAGGGAAGGAGGCTCCATGAATTCGGTCGATTTCGACTTCGAAGAGTTCGCCCTGGACGAGATTGAGGTCGAGGAAGTGCCGGACAGCACTGGGCTGCCAGTACTGGGCGCATCGGGCTCGGGTGGCGCTTGTTCCTGCTGCTGCGTCAGCTGATGACGTCCCTGAGGGGGAGGAGACTTTCCTCCCCCTCAGGGGCCTGTCTATGTGCAGCTGTTCCCCGCTCGGGAGCAGGGAAGTCGAGTGGAAGCGTCGTCATCCGTGGAGCAATCCGTTTTCTCTGTTGCTGATTTGGTACTGACCAGAGTCAATCTCCTGCCCTTCACTCAGCCGACCTCCGCGGACCGGCGGGCGAAATGGCGCGGTCTGCGGGAAGTGAGCGCCGCGACTCTGTTCTCGGCGCGCGAGGCCGATGATTTCCTGCACCGGCTCATCGGGCGGCTTCCTGCGGGGGAGGAATCCCGTGCGGCCGTACGACTGCGCCGCCGGATACGCGCAAAGCCGACCACACCTGTACCGGAACAGCGTGCAGAAGACGCACAGCTGCCGGACGTCGTCGCCTGCTGGCAGAAGAACGCCCTCGCCTACGCCGATGCACTGACCGACTTCGCCGCGCAGGCGGCAGCCGAGTCGGACCGGGAACGCGCGGTGCTCGCCGGCCTGTGCGGGAACAGCACCTTCGCCTCGTCGCTGGCCCTGGTCAGTCCAGACCTGGACCTCGCACGGCTGCGGTACGCGGCGCACGCGGGCCGCACCAGGCGGGCGGACCGCAAGTCCGAGCCCCGGCTGCTCGGTTACGCCCATCGCGCGATGCTCCGCACCAGTCCCCGCTCGCAGTTCACCGCCGTCTGCCTGGGGCCGCTCACGGACTCCCCGGATCACGGCGACAGGCCCGGCGGGCGCCGGGCCGTACCGGTGGTGCGCCAACGCTCCGTCGACCTGCAACGCGGCCCGCTGCTGGCGGTCGGCGAGGCCCTGCTGCGCGAGACACCGGGGCAGGAGCCGGACTTCGTACGGCTGGCACCGCTCGTCGCTGCGGGCCGCGGACGCCTCGGATTCCTGCGTACCGGCGCTGGCGCGACGCAGTCGGTCACCGTCAGGCGCACGGCGCAGGTCGACGCCCTGGTGGGCCTCGCCCGTTTCGGCGTACATGCCCGGCACGACCTCATACGACGGCTGGCACGTCGGCTGGGCTGCCCGGAAGATGCCGCCGCGAGCGTGCTGCGTGCCGTGCTGCCTGCCCGGCTGCTGGTCCCAGCCCTGCCAGTAGACGAACAGTCCGCAACTTTCGCGGACGACCTCGCCGCGGCCCTGCGGTCCTATGGCCCGGCGGCCGAACCGCTGGCCCGTCTCGGCGGGATCACCCGCGCGCTCGCCGAGGACGATCCCACGCGTCGCCGGCCGCTGGTGGAACAGTTCCGCGACACCTGCCGCGAGCTGCCCCGCGCCGCGGCCTTGGGCGTCCAGATCTACGAGGACACCCTGGCCGAACCGGAACCGCCGCCTGCTCCGCGCACCGCCCTGGCCGCCTGCGCCGCCCTACTTCCTGTGCTGCGGGCCTTTGACCTGAAGACCGATCTTCGGCTCGGACTGCACGATGCCGTCCGACACTTGGGGCCGCGGCTGAGCATCACGGAGGCGGCGGAGGACCTCGCCGCGCACGCCGCCCACGCCGCGGGCGCGCCCGGACGGATGTCCGACCCTCGCCTCGCCGCCTGCCTCGGCGAGGTGAGGGAATACCGCCGTGCCGTTCTGACCGACCTCGCTGAACTGTTGGCCTCGTTGCCGCCCGGACAGGAGGCCGTGCTCGGCGAAGAGTTGGTCGCGTGCTGGCGGCGCTCCCTCCCGGAGTGGCTCGACGGCTCGGCCGCCTCGTACGCTGCGATGCTCCAGGAGGCACCGGGCGGCTTGTGGGTGTGCAACGGGATCCACGCGGGCACCGGTGTCCTGCTTGCCCGCTTCCTGCGGTTGGACGCCCAGGCCGGCGGGGACGCGCGGAGCCGGCTGCGCGTGCGGCTGCGAGAGCTGCTCGGGCCTGCAGTCGCGGAGGACCGGGCCTGCCATGGTGTGAACACCGGCGTTCATCCGCCCCTACTCGATCACGCTATGACCCCCGACGACTGGGCCGGCGCCGTCATTGAGGACACCGCCATGCCCGGCAGACCGCGGCTGTTCACGCCGGACGGCCGGCGGCCGGTGGTGATCGCCTCCACCCGCTGGGACCTGCTGCCCGCCCCGAGTCGCATCGCCTCCTGGCTCCAGGGCGGCGGCCTCGTCCAGCCCGCCTACGACCAGGTGTATCGGGGCCGTACCGTGGGCGGGGACGGCGTGCTGCGCGTGCCGCGCATCCGGTACGGCACCCTCGTCCTGCAGCGTGCGCGCTGGTACCTGCCGGACCTGAGCAGGCTGGCCGACGCGGCCACCGGCACGACCGCCGCGCTCCGCCAGCTCCTCGACATGGCCGCGCGGTACGGCGTCCCGGACGAGGTCTTCTGCAAGCAGCTCCAGCAGTGGCAGCACGAGGCCGCGTCCGCCCCCGACTTCGAGGCACCGTTCCCGCGCCTGCCCAAACCGCGGTACGTCCACCTGGCCGGCTCTCTCGGACTGCGGGCACTGGCCCGTGACGCGGCCGAGTTCAGCCGTCCCTACCTGGAGGAGTGCCTTCCCGAGCCCGTGGAAGCGGAGCATGTCCGGGAGCACGTCTACGAGTTCGACCGGCGCGAGGAAACTCGATGCTGACCGTTCTCCGCGTCTACGACTACGCCCCGCGCAAGGTGGACGTCCTAGCCCGTGCGGTGTTACCCGTCCTGTCGGAGCTGCGGGCCGAGGCGGGGCTGCCGGTCGGCTTCTTGACCCGGCACTGGGACGGCGGTTCCCACCTGGCCTTGCACCTCGGCCCGGGAGTGCCGCCGGTCGGCGGGGCGGCACGGCTGCGGGAACGGACGGCGGCCCTCGGTGAGCCGCGGCCCGCCTGGAGCCAGCAGGAGTACGACGCCTTCCGCGAGGCCCACGAGCGCATCGAGCGGCGACCGGCCCGGCACCTGACCCCCTACCCGCATGGCACGGTTCTCGAAGACCGCGATGAGCGGGTGTTCTCCGCGCCTGACGACGTACGCCACGGCCTGCTGACTGCTCTCGCGGCCGTGCTGGGCGCGGAGTTGCGGCCCGGGACGGCGACACGCCAGGCGCCCGGGCTGGCCCTCAGACTGATGCTCGCCGTCGGCTCTGTCTACCCGGGCGGCCTGCGGTTCGGCTCGATCTCCTACCGCTCCCACGCGGAAGCCTTTCTCCACTCCCGTGCCGACTCCGCCGCGCTGCGGGCCCGCTTCGAGCAGGCCTATCAGCGGCAGGCAGCCGGTCTGCGGGAACTGCTGGCCGGCGCGCTGGCCGATCCCGGCCCGCTGTCGGGGCACACGGCGTTCGCCGACGCCTACACGAAGCTGTCCGATCCGGTGCTGGCCGCGGACATCCGCGACTTGCTCGACTCCGCCGACACCCGCCACGGTCACGGTCCGGCGGACAGGACGTTGCGGAGCCCGTTCCACCGCACCCTCTGGGACAGCGGCTTCGCCCAAGATCCGCCCGCAGGCTTCCTGTCCTACCGTCTCCTCGTCAACTGGCTCTACGAGGTCCTCCCCCTGCTGGATGTCGCTCCTGCGAACCGATACCTGTACTGCTATTGCCTCGCCCAGGCCGTGGATGAACAGCTGGGCGAAACATGGCAGGAACGCCTGGAAGCGAGGCACTTCTGACATGCGGATGAAACTGCGCCCCAGCACGCTCTACGGCGCTGGCGAGGACGGCGTCTTCCTCCAGACCCCTCGGGGCTCCTTCACTCTCAGGCTGCCCGCGCCGCTGATCGAGCCGACACAGCGATGGCTCCGGGCGCTGGAGGCCCCCGCAACGATGAACGACCTGCTGGCGATCACGGGTGGCAGCAAGGCAGCGGCGGTGGCCGAGCGGGTGCTGCGGCACCTCAGGGAGCGCGGGGCACTGCTGGAAGTACCGGACACCGACCCCCATCCCGGCCTGCCGCCTGCGGTCCGCAGCTATCTGGAGAGCCACGCCGAAGATCCGTACCCCGCGATGAAACTGCTGGCCGGAGCCAGTGTCCTGGTGCGCGGTCCCGCGCACACCGCGCAGGCGTGCGCCGCCGCCCTCGAAGAACGCGGCATTCGCTGCACCGTGGCAGACGCCGCCGCGGACACCGTCCTTCAGGACCCGGTCGGCACGGTGCGGGTCACCCTGGGCCGGGCCGGCCGGTGCCTGTGGGTGGCCGCCACAGACCTGGCGCCCGACGCCGACCATACGCGTGAACTGCGCCGCCGTCTTGACCGGCCGGGCGAACCCCGGCCCGCGGCCGAGCGGCTCGCCGCCGTCCTCGCCGCCGACCAGGCATTCCGTGAACTCGTCAAAATACCGGGGGCGTTTGGCGCTGTGCACGTGGTGGACTCCTCCCCGCTCGGATGGCGCACCGTCCAGGTCGACAAGCGCCCTGGACCAGCCCCGGACACCGCCACTGCCCTGGCACCCGGCCTCTCGGCGGCGGACGAGTTGCTCGGCCTCTACCGGTTCGAGACCCCTGACGACTGGGACCAGCTCCCCGCGTCGCTGGCCCGGATCGTCCCGGGCCCCGGCGCGACGATCCATGAGGCGGCCACGGGCTGGGGCTACACCGAGGCGGACGCGCGGCACACGGCCCTGCGCTCCTTCCTGCGTGGCGCCACCCCGGGCCGGGGAGCGGGGCCAACGCAGGGCGCCGCCGTTCTCGACGCTGCTCTGCGTCTCCTCGCCCGGCGCCTGCTGGAGGATCCGGTAACCGGAGTGAGAGCCGAACCGCCCGCCGCGACGGCCGAGTTCATCCCGGGAGCCGTCTGCCGCGTGTACCCCGCCGCCCCGGGCGGTGCCGTGCTGGCCGAGGTCCGTGGCCCTGCTGGGTGCGGTGCGGGCTGGGGCGAGAGTACCGAGAACGCACTCGACCGTGCCGTCGGCGCCTATCTGGCGCTCACCCGACGCGTCAGGTTCGGCGCGGCGGCACTCTCCGAGGGCGTTCTCCTCGACAGTGGGATCGCCGACCGGATGGCGGTCCCGGGCGCGGACGCCGTCGCGAGGGCGGAGGACCTGCTCGGTTCCCCGGTCCGCTTCCAGGCAGACCCCCCGGACCTCCTGCTCGGACACGCGCCCCTTGCCAGCGGCCGGTTGCTTGTCGAGGAGGGGCTGACCACGTGAGGGACGTACGCATCCACCCTGACACCCGGCGGCCGGCAGACCTGGAGTGCTTGCTGGACCAAGCGGCCGCCCGACTCAGCGCACGGCTGCTCGTCGTCGGCGGACACGATCGCGCATGGGAGTCGGCCGCAGTGGCCGAGGCGCGCCGCGACGGCGTCGCCCTACTCACGCTGCGGTTCTGGTCGGACGAGGCTGAGATCGGCCCCCTGTGGTCCGCACGGGCGGCGGACTCGGCAGACTCCGCGGTGGGCTGCCCGGTGTGCCAGGTTGGCGCTCACCTGCGCGCACGCGGCATCGAGAAGGCCCCTGCACGCCTGTACGTGACCCCGGGCACGGAAACGGCACTGCAGGAAGCCGCGCGGCGCCTGCTGGAGGTGGTCCTGTGCGAACCCCTCGCAGCGGGGCAGACCCTCGTGGCCTCCCGCCACGGCCTGGCTCGGCACCGCGTCCTGGCCCGCACCGGATGCCCCTGCGCCATCTCGGAGCCGGACCTGGACCGGGAGCCAGAACTCAACCCGGAAGCCGAGCTGAAGCGTGCCGATGTCGCAGCGGACCCCGCTGGCCCGCTGCTCGACGCGGACCTCAGGCAGCCGCAAGCGGCGGAACTGTCCCTGGAACGCCTGCACGACCGGCTGGTGGACCTGCGCCACGGCCCCGTCCTCGCCCTGCAGAACATCTCGGAGGCACCGGGCGGACTGGTCGCCGCCGTCCACTCCCGCGACGAGAAGTCTGCCCAGACGTCCGGATACGGGCGGGGCCGCACGCTGGGATCCGCCTCCCGCCTGGCGATCCTCGAACGCATGGAACGCGCGGGATCGGAGGCCGCGCTGCTGTCGGCGCAGCCAGTAACGGCAAGCTGGGAGGAGATGGCGGAGCGGGCCCTGGACCCGCGCGCCCTCGGCGAACTGTCGGCCGAGCAACTCGCTCATCCGTCCTGCCGGGTGGACCCCTTCGCCCCCGATCTCCCTGTGCGCTGGGTGCCTGCCCGCGTCTGGGGAACGGACCGGTTCCGGTACGTTCCCCTGGAAGCGGCCTCATACCACGCGCGCGCCAAGCCCCTCCCCGGGCGGCCCTGGGGCCGGATCCTGTACGAGTCCTCCAACGGCTGCGCACTGGGAGCGAGCCTTGACGAGGCCGCGCTGCACGGCGTCCTAGAGGTCGTCGAGCGGGACGCCTTCCTGCTCACCTGGTGGGCCGGGCGCCCCGTGCCGCGGATCGACTGGGGCTCGGTGCGCGACACCACCACACACGGGCTGAGAGCCTTGATGCGCAGGGCGGGTTACGAGGTGGACCTGTACGTCGTCACCCAGGACGTCGCCCTCCCGGTGGTGTGGGCGCTGGCCGTCAACGCCTCCTCGCACGACCGGTACAGCTTCACCGCCACCGCGGCCCATCCCGACCCCGTCAGCGCGGTGCGCGCCTCCGTGTCCGAGCTGGCCTTCATTGTGCTCAACGGCACCACCGTGCGAGACCGCGCCCGGGCGCTCGCCCTGCGTGCGAACCCCTGGAACGTGACGGTCCTGGACGAACACGTTCTCTGGTACTCCGTGCCCGAGGCGGCGGAGGCGCTCGAGCCTTTCCGCTCCGGCCCGCTCGTCCCCCTCCAGGAGGCGTTCGGCGCCGAATGCCGCATGCCGCCCCGGACGCGACCGCTCGCCGAGGTCAGGAGCGACGTGCGGGCACGCCTGCGCGCCGCCGGCCTCGACGAGGTGCTCGTCGTCGACCAGACGGGACGCGAGCACCGGGCCGCAGGACTGCACGCGGCCCGCGCGCTGGTGCCCGGCGCCATCCCCATGACCTTCGGATACGCGCACCAGAGAGTATTCGGACTGCCCAGGCTGCGTTCGCTCGTCGGACCGCCGGCCGACGGGCTCGCCGAACGTCTCACAGTCCATCCCTTCCCGTGAGAGCGGATGCACCCATGACGCAGGAACAGACCGCGCGACGAGACGCGACGGAGGCCACGAAGCGGCAGCTGCGGACGATCCTCGGGGCGATGCCCACGGGAGAATCGGCCCTCGATCCCCGGGCCGACCCCCATCGCCAGCCCGTGCGCCTCGCCCTGGCCGCGGCGGCCCGCGGACGGGTCCTCCACGATCCGCGACCGCGTTGGGACCTGTTGCGGCGCCTACAGTGGCCCGCTCCCGGACTGCCCGCCGACGTGGACCTGCCCTCTTTGGCCGCCACCGCCTGCGGGCCGATCCGCTACGAGATCGACAACCGGTTCGCCGAACACCGTCCCTACCCGTCACCCCGCTCCCGGTTCCCTGTCCGTGTGGCGGTGAGCGAGCGGGGAGATGACACCCGCCTCTTCGTGCCCGAAGCCGACGCATTCCTCCCCGTCCCCCTCGACACGGCGCTGCCAGCCGGAACGGTGGAGACCTGCGCGATACCGTCCGCCCTGCCCGACTTCTACGGCCCGCTGCGCCCCGTCCTGACGGCGCTGGAGACCGGACACGTCCTTGCCTCCCTCGCCCTGATCGGGCAGGCGCTGGGCAGACCGCTGGAGGTGGCCGGGCCGGCTTCGCGCCCCTGGACCGCGTGGTTGGCGCGGCAGGTCCCGGACGTCGTACCCGGGTACCGGATGACGGACGCAGCGAGCGCCGTAGAACGCCCCCTCGGCGCCGCGCGCCGGAGCTGGGCCGAGACAGTCTGGCTGCGCAACGGCGGCCGGGCCCCCAAAGGCGCCACCGGATTCTCCGCCGCTCGGACGCCGGTGAGCGGGGACGTCTGGCGCGACGCCTTGCACATACTGCGCCATGCCGATCCGGGCCTGGGCACGCTGCGGCCGGCCCGAACCGTGCTGCACCTGTACTGCTGGGTGCGCGACGTGCACGGCGTCGGGGACGGGCTGTACGCCGTCGACAGCGACGGTGCCGCAGTGCAGGTGGGTGACCTGGCGGCCGCGGACGTCGGCCTCGCCGTCAACGTGGCCCCGCTGCGCTCGCTCGTGTTCGACGTGCACAAGTGCTCGCTGGTGTGGATGTTCGTGGCCGACCTGGAGCGGGCCACGACCCGGGGCAGCGACCCCCAGGCCATCGCGGACGACGTGCTGGCGGCCGCCGGATGGCTCGCCCAGCACCTGTCGCTCGCGGCCGCCGCCCACGGCCTGTTCGCCCGGCCGCTGCGCAACTACGTCGGCGAGCGGGCCGCCGCCGCGCTGGCCCTGCCGGACGACCGGCAGGTCATGTACCAGTTGGCCTGTGGCGTGGAGCGCTTCACCGAGCCGGGGCTCGACGTCCGCCCCAGCGGCAGCCGAGGAGACCACACGTGACCTCCGTACCGCCCGAACTCGGCACTCAGGGCTGGCTGTCGTGGCACATCCACCTCGCGGCCGACGCCTCCGGAGCCGACCTGCTCACCGGGCTCGTCGCCGGCCCGCTCGCCGGTCTGGTCGCCGAGCAGCTGCGTGCGGGCCGCATCCGGCGCTGGTTCTTCATCCGCTACTGGGAGGGCGGACCCCATCTGCGCCTGAGGATCCTGCCCGCCCCGGGCGACCACCGGGCAGCCCTCGACGCCGCGGTGCGCTCCGCGTTCCATGACCTGCCCGCCGACGGCCACGATCCGGCCGCCTATCTCGGCCTCGTCCGCTTCGCCGCCCGGGCCAGTCTGCTTACCGACCCGTCCGTCGACCCCAGGCTGGCCGCCCAGGTCCGACCCCCAGGGGTGTATGGCGCCCGCTACACACCGGAGACCGACCGCTACGGCGCCGGAGCAGAGCTGGCCGCTTCGGAGCAAGTGTTCATGATCTCCAGTGACCTCGCGCTCCGGTGCGCCAGGGCGGGCCTCGACGACCTGCGCCGACGACTGACGGGACTGGAGGTGGTCCTGAAGACTGCGTGGCTCGCCGCCGCCGACGAGCCCGACGCCTGGCTGGTCCGGTACGCGCAGTTCTGGCGCGACTGGAACGCGCGCAGCCCGGCCGAGGTCTTTCCCGCCGACGCCGTCGCTGAGCGGGCAGCTGCCTGGGCCGCGGCCCTGTGCGAGCGCGGCGGGATCACGGCGCCCGCCCTGACAGGGCGGCACTCCCCAGTCACCGCCTGGGCCGCAGCGCTGGCGGACCTGCTGGACCCGGCAGGCGGTGTCACACCCTTCCGGGCGGGACATCGCGGCAGCCTGTGCATCTCGCACAGCCACATGACACTCAATCGTCTGGGGCTGCTGGTGCACGAGGAGTTCCTGCTGATCGAGACGGCGCGCCTCCTGGCCACTCCGAGTACTGCCACCAGCTGACCGTAACTCAGGACTTGCTGCCCGACGCTCTGGAGACCATCATCGACGCGGCCAGCACCCTGGACGACAGGGTCCATCGAATCCTGTGCGAGAGCGGCCAGAGCGTGTGCTCCCGATCAACCGTTGACGATGCAGCCGGCTGCAGACCGCGGCCGCCACCGCCCGCTGCGCGATCCGGGCCCGCAGCAGACGCCCGACATCCTGTTGTCAGAGAGGCCGCCCAAGATCGCCGACGCCTGCTGCGCTCGCGGGCCCGGCGCTCGGACGGGCCTGTGGTACCGAACAATGGGGCGGATCCCGCGGTGTTCCTGCATGTGTGATGCGGCCGTCAGGTTGCGTCACGCTTCGGCGCTCGGGAGCCTCAGCGGTGTCTGAACACTGGATGCGAGGTCTTTCGGGGGCGGCTTCGGGTGCTTCGCGGGGCTGCCCTTACGATGCCCTGACTGCGGCGCACGCCAGGTATTTCGAGGGGGAGGGGAATCCAGTCTGATGGTGAACAGACCTGGCATGTACGGCGGTTGGAGAGCAGGAGCGTTTCTGGTTGCCGTCGTCGTGGGTGCTCCGCTGCTGTCGACTACGACGGCGGTGGCTGTGCACGGGGCGGTGCCCGGTGACTTCAACGGCGATGGTTACCGTGACGCGGTGCTGCCGGCGCCGGGGGCGAACGTGGCGGGCAAGCGGGGCGCCGGTGCGGTGGTCGTGCTCTACGGGTCGAAGTCGGGGTTGTCGACGTCGCGGCGGGCGACGATCACGCAGAACACCGCGGGTGTGCCGGGGACGGCCGAACCGGACGACGGCTTCGGTGCCGCCACCGCGACGGCCGATCTGAACCGGGACGGCTATGCGGATCTGGTGGTTTCCGCCCCGTACGAGGACACCGCGCGGGGCAAGGACGTCGGCACGGTGACCATCCTGTGGGGCAGCAAGCACGGACTGACCTCCGGCACCGACCTGCCGGCGACCACCGCCGGCGCGTACTACGGCCTCGACGTGGCAGCGCTCAGCACCGGCCCCGGCGCGAAGACCAAGGTGCTCGTCGCCGGGTACGAAGGGTCAATGCGCTTCACGGGGCCGTTCAGCCGCCGCGGCACCTATGGCGAGGCCGTGGAGAACCGGGACACCCCTTCCGTTGGAAGCGTCGCGCTGGGCGACTTCGCCAAGACCGGCTCTCCAGACGACGTTTCCCTCACCGTCCGGCTGAGCGGGCTGAGCGGCGGCGAGGTCTACATCGACCCTGTCATCGGCGGCGCGCAGCAGACGGGCAACGGCCTGATTGCGGCCACGGGGGATGTCAACGGCGACGGATACGCCGATCTCGTGGTGGGAGACCCGGACGAGCCGGGCAGGGACGGAGTGGACGGTGCGCTCGGTGGCCGGGTGCTGCTCTGGTACGGCTCGGCGCACGGCATCGCGCGGGACGCGAAGCCGGTGCAGCTGACCCAGAACACCCCTGGTGTTCCTGGTGCGAGCGAGAAGGAGGACAGATTCGGTGGTGCCCTCACGGTGGCCGACCTGAACCGTGACGGGCTGGCGGACATCGTGGTCGGCTCACCGATGGAGGACACGGGCCGCAGGAACGCCGGTCAGGTGACGGTCATCCCCGGCCGCCGCAGCGGGGCCCTGGGCGGCGGCGCCTACGCCTTCACTGAGGACACCGCCGGTATCCCCGGAGTCGGCGAGGGTGAGGACGCATTCGGTACCACCGTCGCTGTCGGCGACATCAACAAGGACGGCAAACCGGAACTCTTCATCAGCGCCGCGGAGAAGAACAGCTCCACCGGCGCCGTCTGGGTCCTCCCCGGCGGCGCTAACGGTCCCACCACCGAGGGCAGCCGCATGATCACTGCCCCGTCCGTCGGCTTCCCGCAGAGGGACAACACCCTCCTGGGCGGCTACGGACTCCTCGGAGGCATCTGAAGCGGGACGCGTTCACGTGGTGCCGGCCGCTCGCCCCTTGCGCACGGGCTCGCACCGCGTGCCCTTGCGATGCTGTACCGGAGGGCCGCGGCGGCGGACAGGCTGCCCCGGGGACGGCGGGCACCGCCACCGTCCCCGGGGCAGGTCTCCGGCCAGCCGCGGCCAGCTCACGGTTACTCCACGCCGGGGCGCCCGTGAGCTCGTCACCGAACCAGTCCGGCGGCTCGAACGCCCTGGCCGCGTCGACACTGTCGAACTCGACCTCCACGACCCGCAGTCCCGCCAGCGCCCCGTCGTACACGTCGACCTCCGCCGTCGCCCCGTCGAGCGGGGCCTTCCAGCGCCGCTTGCTCAACCTGTCCTCCCGGGCCAACTCCCACAGCTGCGCGAAGACGTCGTCGATCTCGAACTCGACCTCACGGCGTACCAGGGGGTCCCCCTCTTCGTCGGAAGCCTTCACGGTCATGACCCGGGCGGACCCCTTGGCGCGCACCCGGATCTCGATATCAGCGCCCAGCGGGCTGAGGTAGGCCTGGCGCAGGCACACCGCCGAGGCGTCGGCCGGCACATCCCACCCCTCGGTGACCTTGAACTTGCGTTCGATCTCCACGTTCGTCATCCGACCTCACCGTTGTCCTGCCCGCCCCTACCGCGGGGCGGGGTCACGTCAGCTCCGTGCGGTGAGCGGCCCGCTTCACCGCCCAGACCATGAAGCACGAGCTCACCGCGAACCAGCCCGCCCCGACGGCGACTTCCACGAGCAGCTGCCCGCCGTCCCAGTGGGCTCCGGCGAGCCGCCCGGTCACCGCGGCCATGATGTGCGTCAGCGGCAACACGTCACTGACCGGCCGCAGGAAGCTCGGAATCCTGTCGTACGGCACGAGCGTCCCGGTGAGCATCATCAGAACCAGTTCGGCGGAGTTGGGCCCGATGAACAGGTCCTCGACCACGAGCGCCAGCGCGGACAGGGCGACACCGAACCCGGCGGTGGTCACCACGGAGAGGGCCAGCAGCCCGGTGAACGGCAGCACCTCGATGGGCAGCTCCCCGTAGAGCAGACCGCACACCAGGTACGTCCACAGCCCGCCGAAAACGCCGTCCGCGATGTGCGGCAGCGCGCGCTCGCAGGCCGTGGCGAGTTTGTTCTGGGGAGCCGCCAACCAGATCCCGAGGGTTCCGTAAGAACGCTCGTTGCCGATCGACAGGGCCATGCCGTAGACGACGGCGCCGGCGCCCGCCAGCAGGCTCGAGCCGATGAGCATCCGCCCGATCGAGGCGCCGTAGTAGGAGGAGAGCGAGATGAACGCGATCGCCATGCCGACCGGCCGGGCGAGGCGCGAACTGAGGTAGCCGAGGGGGTTGAGCCAGGTGAAGAGGGCCTTATAGGAGAGCAGGGCACCTTTAAGCACGGTGGTCATCGATCAGACCTCCAGGGGGAGGGACTTGCGGCGGGCGGCGGTCTCCAGTCGCTGGACGAGCAGCACGACCAGTACTCCGTAGCCCAGAGTGAGCAGCACGGCCACGCCAAGGTCTGCGGCCGAGCCCCCGCGCACCCACGCCATGATGTGCGACTGGGGCAACAGCACGGCGACTGCCTGCACCGGTCCCGGCAGTGCCGACTGCGGTACGACCAGCGCGGAGAGGGCCATGATCAGGCCGGTGAGGCCGTTGGTCATGCCGGCCGAGTACGGGAAACGGAGCACCGCCACGGCGAGCAACCCCACGACGGACGCCGTGGCCAGCGCGAGCAGCACACCGCCGACGAGCCAGCGACCCCAAGCGAATCCGCCGTCGACACTCCAGATCAGCGCCTGGATTACGAACGTACCCGGCAGCGCGATCAGTGACTGGACCGCGATGCCAGCGAGCCGCCCGAGCACGACGGGCGCCAGCCCGCCGGGGCTTCCGAGAGCCGCGTACAGCGTCTTCCACTGCTTCTCACCGAGGAGGCTGAAGACCACGAGGACGATGATCGAGTCCAGCATGCCGATCCCGGCTGTGCCGACGGACACGTCGGCCCTGACGTCCTCGTATCCTCGTCCGGACGCCATGTTGCTGTGGATGACGAACGCGAAGGCGCAGGGGAAGGCCAACGACTTGAACACGGCCATGGGGCTCGTGGCGTGCATGCGGAGCTGGTCCACGACCGACCTCAGGAAGGTGGTGTTCACGCGGCGCCCACCATCTCCAGGAAGACGTCCTCAAGCGTGGGCGGGGTGACCGACACGCTCACCGTCTGTCCCGGGAACCGCTCCAGAACCCACTGCACGGCTGCCGCCCCGTCCGTCGCCCGCAACGTCACGGACGTGCCGTCACGTTGCTCGCTGAGCACACCGGGACAGGAGGCCATCGCCTCGGGCACCGCGCTGCCGGCGAAGACCACGTTCACGGTGTGGCCGAGCCGGTCCGCCGCGGCCAGCCTCAGATCAGACGCGGTGGACTCGGTCTGGACACGGCCGCCCTTCATCAGCACGATCCGGTTGCTGAGTTCCTCGGCCTCGCGCATGTCGTGCGTCGTCAGCAGGATGCTGCGGCCCTCGCCGGAGAGCCGGGCCACCAGCGCGCGCATCGACGCGGCCGACTGCGGATCGAGGCCCGTGGACGGTTCGTCGAGGATCAGGACGGCCGGGTCATGAAGCAGCGACCGGGCCAGGTGCAGCCGCTGTTTCATGCCCCGGGAGAACGAGCCCACGAGATCCGCTGCCCGCTGCTCCAGGTCGACAGCGGCCAGGAGTTCGCCGGCCTTGCTCTTGAGGGCCTTGCCGCGCAGGCCGTACATCATGCCGAAGAAGGTGAGGTTCTGTTCGGCGGTCAGCCGGGGATACAGACCGGTGTCACCGCCGAGGCTGAAACCGCATGCAAGGGAGGCCCGGCGGCGGTCGCGCACCACGTCGTGCCCGTCGACCAGGACCGTGCCCGAGGTCGGCAGGAGAAGACCGGTCAGCATGCGGACCGTGGTGGTCTTGCCGGCGCCGTTCGGCCCGAGCACGGTGACCAGCTCGCCCGGCCGCACGGTGAGGTTGACGTTGTCCACCGCCTTGCGCACCTTGCCGTCACGGGTGCTGAATTCGCGGCACAGGTTCGTCACCAGGAGCCCACGCTGGGTCGTCAAGATCACACCTCACTTTTCGAGCGCAGTCGGGAAAGGTCCATCGACAACTCCGCGCCACCGACGGAGAAGGGACCGGGAAAGTAGGAGACGGTCTCGCCGACTCCCGTGATCGCGGTCAGGAAGTCGGCGGCCTCCCCCTGAACCACGAGCGGCACGTACGGGTGCAGCGGAACGCCGTCCGCCGCCCGCACCGCGAGCAGCCGGAGGGCCAGCCTCCCGCTCGACCGGTACTCCGCCATGCCGAGGCTGCGGACGTCGGCCACCACACAGCGGTCCCCGGCCCAGGGGCTGTCCGGGCGGCCGCCCGGCTCCAGGCTGACGTTCGTCGCGGCCGGCAGCGGGAGGTTGCGGACTGGGTCCCAGCGGGCGTGACCCGTCAGCCGCGTGGCCCGCCCGCCGCCCGTCCCCGCCGCCGATGTGAGGCGAGTGGCGACGGTCTGCTGGATCCCCTCCCTGGTCACGAGTTCCATGGCTCCCGTCGGGGTGCCTTCGCAGTCGAAGGCGCGTGCCGCGCAGCCGTCCGCGGTTCGCCCGTCGTCGATGATCGCCGTGCACAGCTCGGCGCAGTCCGTCAGAGGGTTGATCAGCAGGGTGGCCACGACTGCGCGCAGCAGCTGTGCGGCGGCCGATGGTGTGAAGCACACCTCCTGTCCGCTGAAGGACTCGGCGGCGGCGCCGAAGGCGGCGACGGTGAGCGCCAGTTCGCGCCCCAGTGCGGCCGGATCGAGCCGGTCCAGGGTGACCGCGTAACGGGAGAGCGAGGCGACGGCGGTGCCGGCTGTGGCCGCGGCCACAGCGTGCACCTCCACTCCGCGGAAGCTGCTCACTCCACGCGTCCCGGCGGATTCAGCATGGACCGACTCGCTGAGCACCTCGGACACGGTCAGCCCTCGTAGTGCGCACCCCGGTCCGATGCCCTCCGTCAGGTGCGCCAGGAGGGGACCGGGATCGGCAGCCAGCAGCTCCAGCCCGACCGGCGTGTGGGCGTCGCTCCGGTCGTCGGCGGCCGGTGCCGGGTCGTGCAGCGTGCTCGACGCGGCGGGTGGGCAGGAGCGGCCCAGAGGGAGCTGCGCCCGCGCGGCCTCCACGATCCAAGCGGCCTCGTCGGCGGCCGCGTCGGGCGCGTACACGTACACCTCACGGCTGTGGCGCGCCAGCAGCACGTAGCCGTCCAGCTTCCCTTGCTGGATGCTCAGCCGCCGGGTGCCGGACGGGTCGGTGCCCAGGGTGCGCCGCGCGGAGCGGGCGATGTGCGCGAACGACCGCTCGCCGGGCAACAGACTCGCTTCGACGGCGTCGGCGACGGCCAGCGCTTCGCCGGTCCGGGCCTCCAGTTGCCTCATCCGGCACTCCAATCAAGCGCCGCGTAGCGCATCGACGGGGAGTAGATCCCGATTCCCACTGACTGGCCCTGCTTGCCGCAGGTGATGTTGTCTCCGCCGAAGTCCGACCCGATGCCTTCGAGCCGGGACAGGGTGTCGAGCGCGTCGCCGAGGAGGCTCACGTCGCGCAGCGGCACGCGGTCGCCAGTCGGTGTGGCGTAGGAGCAGTTGAGGGCCGCGAAGGAGGACTCCCCGGTGCTCAGATTGATCATTCCGGCGCCGAGGCAGCCGACGTGGAGCACCCCGGTCCTCGGATCCTCGCCCAGCAAGCCGGGGTCCTCGGCTCCGGAGAAGGCCACGGTGTTAGTGGCCCGGGGAACCGCCAGGAACTGGTAACTCTGACGGCGGCCGTTGGCGGTGGGCGGGTAACCGCCGCGCTGCGCGGCCCGCAGGGAGGTGACCGGTGTGCCGATCTCCCCGTTCTCCAGCAGCGTGGTGACACCGGCTGCTCTGCCCTCGTCGTCGATGGTGTACGAGCCGTAGCCGTGCGGCACCGTGGCGTCGTCCAGCAGTGTGAGCCCGGCGGGCAGGGCGCCCGGCTTGCGCAGGCGCGTGATGTAGTCGCTGCCGAGCGCAAAGTTGTCGGCTTCCAGTGCGTGGCCGACGAGTTCGTGCAGAAACCCGGCAGCAGCGGCGGGACCGAACACCACGGGGGTCCGGCGCTTGCCGGACACCGTCGCCGCAGCCGAGTTCCGTGCGTGGCCGAGCGCGACCCGGGTGATCGCGTGGGCGCCGGGATGCGTCCGCTCCTCCGTACCGTTTTTGAGCCAGCGGCTTAGGCCGCGGTAGCGGCGGCCGTCGACCGTCAGGGTCACCTCGACGCGCTGACGCAGGGTTCGCGTGGTGGTGGCGGAGCGGACGCCCGCCGTGTCCGCAACGGCGATGCTCCGGCACACGAAGTCCTCCACCGACCGGATCGAGGAGGTGCCGCCGCTTTCCGGCTGCTCCGGTACGAGCCAGGCGGAGGCATCGAAGGGAGTGAAGCCCGCGGCGGTGGCGCGGGAAGGCCAGAGCGGCGTCCTGGCGTGCCCCGACGCGCCGAGCCAGCTCACCAGCACGGGTATCTGTGAGGGGGCCACCGCCTTGAAGCGCCACACCCCGTCCTTCGACACCAGACAGCCGAGACCGTCACGCGGCTCCACACCGGTCGCCAGGATGTCGCCATCCACGCACTCGACCCGCACGTGGAGGGTGGACTCGGCGAAGACCTGAACGTAGTCGGCCGCCGCCCTGAGCTCGCCGAGTGCCCACTCGGCGAGCTCCAGCAGGCGCTCGACGTTCGGTTCGTTCGCAGACGCGAGGCTCATGACCGGCCGCCCACGGTCAGACCGTGTCGAGGAAGGAGAACGCCTCGGTGCCGACGAGCCCTCGCTTCTGCAGGGCGGCGAGCACGGCTTCCACGCGCTCCCGCGTCATCCCCTCGAGGACGGGCACGCGCTCCGCGAGTGACTGCACCCCGGCCACGATCTCGTCCACCGAGCGTCCGTCGCACAGCGCCCAGACGTACGCGGGCTGCTCCTTCAGGACGAGCTGGCGATTGAGTTCCCAATGGAGCAGTACGCCTTCGGGGATGCGCAGCACGTTGAAGGTGGTGCTGCGCCACAGGCCTGTTCCCCGGG
Source organism: Streptomyces sp. NPDC054834 (assembly GCF_053611185.1). Classification (NCBI taxonomy): domain Bacteria; kingdom Bacillati; phylum Actinomycetota; class Actinomycetes; order Kitasatosporales; family Streptomycetaceae; genus Streptomyces; species Streptomyces sp. NPDC054834. Next base: position 38,586 of record NZ_JBSGZV010000045.1, read on the forward strand.
TGCCGTGCTGCCAGGACGGCCAGGCACTCAGCGGCACGCCGGCCTCGGCCAGGAGCTGGCTGACTGTGACGCAGGTCTGAGTGAACAGCACCAGAGACTCGGCGCCGTCCGAGCCGCCCTCGGTCCATGCGCCCCGCTGGTAGTGGCTGAACAGGTCGGTGGGGAAGCCGTCGACAGGCGTGCGGGCGAGCTGCTTGTACACCCACTTGTTGCTGAAGTAAAGGTCTCCGGAGGCGGCGGCGACGGCCTTTCCCGCGTAGGCGACGAGTTGCTGGCCCGCAAACGCGGCGGTGTCCAGGTCCCCTTCGGCGGCTGCACCGAGGAAGTCTTCGAGGTGTCCGTTGAGCGCGCTGGCGAAGTAGTTGATCGCCGTACGCCGAACAGCTGCAAGAGAGTCGGTTATCCGCCGCCGCATCCGCAGCAGTGCCTCCGACTCGGCCACCGTCTCGGAGGAGTTCAGCCGGAAGACGAAGTCCAGACCGTCCGGCAGCTTGTGCAGTGCGGTGAGGCCGTCCCGGCGCAGCTCGAACGTGGCAATTTTCTCGACCATGGCTTCGACTTCGGCCAGGGAGAACCGCTCGACATCGACCCGGTGGCCGTCGACGCTGTACTGACCCGCATCGCCACCGATCGGTACACCGGGCTTGAGCAGGACGAACAAGTCCGCATCGCTGGTGGGGTTACCGAGGCCGGCAGTGAGGCTCCCGGCAATGTATACAGAGTCGATGGCTTCACCCGCGTCCGCCGCCAGTGCGTGGCCGAGCTTCCGGGCAGCCTCCATCTTCTCTTCGATCGCAGAGTTCCCCATCTCGGTGGGTCCTTTCCAGTGACGCGGTTCTGACGTGGCGGGAGCCGGAGAAGCCCCCGCCACTGCCTTCATCAGACGTTTGCCGTGTTGGCGACGTTCGCCGTGTTGGCGACGTTGGCCACGTTCGCCATGTTCTCCTCGTTGGAGTCGAACTCGACGATGTCCTCGTCCAGTTCGATCACATTCAGGTCCTCCATGACACACCTCCTCAAAAGGAAATCGACTCTCACAACGCGAAGGCACGCCGTGACCTGCGCAAGCAGACCTCGGACAGCCACCAGCGCGCTGATTCCCGCGAGGTATCAGCAAGCTGGCAGCAGGATTGGATCACGGTCGGTTGCCGTCTGCCCACGGATTCGCATCTCACCGAACATCGCCAGCAACACCGCCGGACGTCGGCGCGTCCTCACGAACGCAGGCTGAGGCAGCTCAGAGGGACACTCAGGACGAGAGACAGCAACGTCGCGCAGAGTGCCGTCGACAGGGTCTCGTAGGCCAGTCGCACCACTTCGGCGGCCGGTGGGAGGTCCAGGGGGAGCATCCGGCCGGTCAAGGTCACCGCGTTGTGAGCGCCGTCAACCAGCGTCGCCACATTGATGCGCAGGTCGACGACGGCCCAGCAGGCCGTGACGGTTAGCGTGAGCAGACTCAGATGGGGCAGCGCCTGCCCGCGGGGCCGGACGCGGAGTCCGGCCCCGCGGGGTGCCGTCGGAGCAGGAGTGTCGTAGATCTTCATGGGGGTGTTCATGACTCCGCACCGGCGAGCAGCACCGAGCTCGTCACCGCCTTGGTAGATACGGCCGATGTCCGCGCGGCTGACCTGCCGGGCGTCGGCGTCGAGCACCACACGGCCGGCGTTCAGGCCGATGACGCGGTCCGCCCAGGTCAGTGCGGCGTCCACCTGGTGCAGTGTGCAGATGGTGGTGAGTCCTTCGGTGCGTCCGATGTCCGCCAGCAGCAGCATGATCTGCTCCGAGGACCGCGGATCCAGCGAGCTGACGGGCTCATCGGCGAGCAGGATGCGCGGCTGTTGCATCAGGGCGCGTGTCACACCGACACGTTGCTGCTGCCCCCCGGAGAGAGTGTCGGTCCGCTGGAAGGCCTGGTCCGCGAGGCCCACCCGGTCCAGCTGGGCCAGAGCCTGCTCACGCAGTTTCCGCGGGTACATGAGCAGTCCGGAACGCGGTCCGCGCAGTCGGCTCAGTGCCCCCGTGCAGGCGTTCTCCAGGGCGCTTCTGCTGCCCACCAGGCCGTAGTCCTGGAAGATAAGCCCACCTGCCGGCGCAGGGCGCGCAGACCCGCCTTCCCCGATCGGCTCGGATCGGTGCGGAGCACGTTCACGGCACCGGACGTGGGCGTCTGTAGGCCGTTGAGCAGCTTCAGCAGCGTCGACTTTCCGGAACCGGAGGAGCCCAGCAGGGCGACGAACTGCCCCGGCGGAACGTCGAAGGAGACGCCGTCCAGGGTGCGCACTTCCCCGTCCCGCCCCGCGAACGCCTTGCCCACTCCCATCAGGCGAATAACCGGATCTTCGTTCATCGGCCTCTCCCGAACCCCTCCACGGATGTCACGCGTCCCCGGCTAGTCGGCGACGCCCTGGCCCTCCCCGACTCGACGGCACACGTCGCGCTCGCTGTCGAAGTCTGCGTCGTCCGTGGGGACGAAGTCCCAGTAGCCGTCGATCTCGCAGCCGTCGCCCGAGCAGAAGTCGTGCTGACCGAGGTAGTCGGCGTTGGCCTTGGTTCGGAACGCCTGAGTGGTCCTCTTCTTGAGGTCCGGAACAAGGTCGTCGCTCACGGTGAGCGGCGACCCGGGGATCACGTCGGATTTCCAGAGGACCTCGAAATCACCGGCCTTCGCCTGGCCCCGCTCGATGAGAAGTTTGTCGATCATCCCGTCGTACGCGAATCCCGCGTCGCACTGGCCGCTCAGCACCGCGAGCGCGGAGGCGTCGTGCCCACCCGCCATGATTGGCTTGATGTCCTTCTCGTTCAGCCCAGCCTTTTTGAGCCCCGCCATGGGGTAGAGGTAGCCGGACGTGGAGGTGGGGGCGACGAAGCAGACCTTCTTCCCCTTGAAGCCCGCGAGATCCTTCACCTTCGAGTCGCGCCTGACGATCGCGTACGACCGGTATCCCGCGCCCGCGCCCTCGGTCTTGACCTGCGCCGCGATCGAAGTGACCTTCACACCGCTGCTCCGGGCCACGACGTACGAAAGCGGGCCGTGCATCGCGATGTCGATCTTGCCTGCTCTCTGCCCCTCGATGACGGACGGGTACGTCGTCGCCTTCTCTATGCGCACCTTCCGCCCGGTTTCCTTCTCCAGCATCTTGGCGAGGGGCGCGTACTCGGTCTACACACTGGAGGAACTCTCGTCGGGCACGGTGGCTAGGACCAGTTCCTCCGGATCGCGGCCCTTGCCGGTATCACCCCCGCTCCCGGTCGTGGCCGCGCTGGATCCGCACGCCGCCAGCTCCAGACTCAGGGCAAGTGCCGCCGTACCTTTCGATTGACTGCGACTTGTCGTTGATGCCGATTCCCGCACGGGACACGTCGACCCCCCTGTTCCGATTTCAGATGCGAAGCAAACATTCGTGTGAGTGCGTGTCAAAGGCCCAGTTGCCTCAGCAGAGCAAGACCGCTCTGGTCGAGCTCGTAGAAGACCCGCCCACCCAGCCGCTGTTTCCAGACGATCCCCGTGTGGTTCAGGACGGCCAGGTGCTGGGAAACGGTGCTCTTGGCCATGCCCAGCGCCTCCGCCACCGCGGTCGTCGTCCGTGGTGCGTCCAGCGCGCGGACCACCTGCGCGCGGCCTTTGCCGAGCAGCAGCGCGAGTCGGTCCTCCGTCGGCCGGGCGGGTTCACGGGCCGTGAACACATGGAAGTACCCGGTCGCGCGCGCCTGGTACGACATGGCCACCACGTCGCGTTCCTCAAGTAACAGCCGGATGTCGCCCGCGAACACCGTCGGCACGAGGAGCAGCTTGGAGCGGGAGACGGTGACATCCAGGTCCCGGTGGTACGGCGCCGTCAGCACGGGCCGCGACCATGCGATGCGACCGCCCAGCTCGGCGAGCATGGGCTCTACTCCCGCGACGGCGAGCGTGCGGCCGCGAAAGAGCATCTCCTCCTCCAGCGAGGACCGGATGGATTTCCAGTGCGGTGCGACAGCCCACTCCCAGTACTCCTCCAGTGCCGTGAGGAGACGGTCCGCGGCCGGATCGCCAGCGTTCTCCTTCCGCACGTAGGCCAGTTCCGCGGCCAGGGTCGTGCGAGCCGGGTCGGGCACCGGCACGAAGCCCGGCGGGAAGAGCGGCGGGTCCGCCCGCCGCAGCGGCTCCACCAACGTCCGTACGAGCGCCTGGGGCAGCCTGGCCCGGACGCGCCGACCCCAGTCCGTGTACGGCGAGGGTGCCGTCCCCCGGTATCGGGCCAGGATGCCGAGGCTTCCGATGGTCTCCCACAGGGGGCTGAAGGCGAGCCGTATGGTGCTCAGGCTCGCGTCGTCGAGGCTGAGGCGTATCACGAGGCAACCGCCCCGGCCGCTCGGTGTCGCCGCTGGACGGTCCGCGTCAGCACACCGACACCCGCATCGCGATGTCCTGGCACGTCGTCAGTACCTGCTTGATCCACGGCCTGGGGTCGTCCAGGTCGTAGCCCTGCATCGTCTCGATCTGCCAGTAGCGGTCGAACGAGAACCCTTCGGGCGCAGAGGCCCGGAACCGGTTGGGCCGCCACTTCGGGAGGTGGATTCCGTACTCCCCCTCGGCCTCCAGCAGGACGTCGATGGCGTGTCCGAAGGCCATCCGGGCGGACAGCGTGGCGCTCTCCAGGTCGTAGGCCTCCATCTGTCCGAGAGCGTCCTCGACCGCGTCGTCCGCGGCGCCGAGGGAGCGGACAACGGCGAAGGAACGGAACGCGGAGTCCACCAGCCGCATACGCGTCCTTTCGATCCAGTCCTCGCCGAGGATCGGGAAGCTGGTCCCTAGGTTGGCCAGCAGCAACTCCTCGACGCGGGTCAGCGTCTCCTCGGTGATGCGGCCACCCTCGTACGCATCCCAGGAGATCTTCGACAGGACCTGACCGATCTGATGCTCCAGCCAGTAGGTGACCTCCCTGCGCCTGTCCTTGCGGTAGAAGACCTCACTGCGCACATACGGCGGGTCGAGGGGCACGGCGCTGGATCCGCTGGTGGACGAGACGTGTTCGGCGGCCGTGACGACGTAGATGTCGAAGTCGCTGCGGGCGTTGTGCCATCCTCGGGCTGCGGATCCGACCACGAACGCCGCGACGACCCCCGCAGGAATGAGGCCGCGCTTCTGGAGCGGGGCCAGCCAGTCCGTCACCGGACCACGGGTCTCCGGGCTCGTTCTCCCGTACGGGCTCAGCATGCTCAGGAACACCTCGTCAGAAGGTCGGTGAGTTCATTCCCGGAGAAGTGGACCGGGTTGTTCCGGAGCCGCTCCGTGTTCACGGCGGCAGCCAGCTCCCGTACTTCGGACGCGGTGCTCACCCCCACTTCGGGCAGACTCATCGCCAGCCCGATGCGGCGTCCCAGGGCGACGAAGCGACGGCTCGACTCGGCCGGACAGGAGGCACCCAGCACTCCTGCGATGTCCTCCAGGGCCCGCCGGTGCTCCGACAACCGGACGGACGGCCGCAGGTCCGCAGCGCCCGCCCGGGCGTGCGCGTCCAGGAAGGCGCCAAGGGTCAGCGCCACCGCGTGACCGTGGCTCACCCCGTAGCGGCAGGTCATCCGGTACGACAGCGCGTGCGCGGCGGTCGTCCTGGAGCGGTTGATGGCACGCCCCACAAGATGGCTGCCCACCGCCATGGAGCGCGCGGCACCCGCGTGCGGAGCCGCGACGAACTCCTCGACGCCGGCCACCACTAGCCGCAGACCGCGGAGGGCCAGGCTCCGGCTCTCGCGGCTGCCGTGCACAGCCCACAGGCTCTCGATCCCCTGCGCGATGGCATCCGCTGCGGACGTGGCGCGCTGATAGGCGGAGCCGCTCTCGCTGAGCGCCGGGTCGATGACCGCGACGTCCGGCAGCAACCCCGCGCCGGCCACCGAGTACTTCTCGTCGCCGATGTAGACCACGGCGAAGTGAGTGGCCTCACTGCCCGAACCCGCGGTAGTCGGTGTCAGGACGAGCTTCATACGTCGTACGTCGGTCCCGGCTCCGGACCGGACGCGGTCCCCGAGGTCCGCGCGGGGCACGCCCTCCAGCACACAGAGCAGCTTGGCCATGTCCATGGCGCTGCCACCGCCCACGCCGACGACGGCGTCGGGACGCATCTCCTCGACCACCTCGAGCCCCTGCGCCAGCTCGTGGATGTCCGGATTGGGGGAGAAGTCGTGCCAGCACCGGACCCGGGTCCGTCGGCCGAACGACGTCAGCATCCGCGACGCGCCCGAGGCCGCAAACGAACGGGCACCGTGCACCACGAGCACCTTGTTTGCGGGCAACCCCTCCACCAGCTGCGGCACCGATGCGATGGCACCCTGACCGTACCGGACGACGGGATCACGCGGACTCACGACGAGGCCACCCGCTCCGCCAGCGCCCGCATGACCGCCGCCCTGCTCTCGGCCGGCGTGGCACTGGGACGCCCGAGGTCGGCGCGGCTGCCCGGCCTGACGCGGATCTCCAGCAGCGCGGGGCCGCCGGTCTCCCGCAGCCCGGCCAGCTCCCGCGGCAGGGCGTCGAGGCAGGACAGGGTGGACGCGCGCCGGTAACCGCAGTCCACGGCCAGCGCCGGCACGTCCACCTGGCCGATCGAGGTGGGCTGGCCTCCGACGCTGTCGTGCACCCCGTTGTTGAAGACGACGTGGAAGTAGGAGCGAGGGGCGTGTTCCGCGATGACGGGCAGCGCGCCTAGGTGCATGAGGAGCGAACCGTCTCCGTCCAGGCACCACACCTCGCGCTCCCGCTCCTGGAGCGCGATGCCCAGGGCGACCGAACTGGCGTGTCCCATGCCGCCCACGGTGAGGAAGTCAAGCCCCGCCACGCTTCCGGTCCTCTCACGGTATTCGTACAGCTCGCGGCTGAGCATGCCTGTACTGGACACCACCACCTGCCCGGAGCCCAGCTCCGCGGTCAGCGCGTTCAGCGCCTCCTCCCGCGTGGGCAGTGCGGACTCTGGCTCGGGGACCGAGGTCCCGGCCTGGCCGAAGGTCCCTTTCTCCACCAGCAAGACGTAAGGGGTGCCGGACGCGACGGAGTGCGCGGCCGCCTTCCGGACGGCCTCGGCGGCCATGTCCTCCTCGCCGGGCAGCACCGACCAGGGCAGCTCGAGAGCGTCCAGCAGCGCCGGCATGATCCGACCCTGCTTGCGGTGCTGCGGTTCGTCGGGCACTCCCGGCTGCCCCCGCCAACCGGTCAGCAGGATCATCGGAATGCCGTACACCTCGGGGTCCGCCAGTGAGACGAGCGGGTTGACCGCGTTGCCGATGCCGGAGTTCTGCAGGTACACCAGCGCCGGCGTCCCCGTGCGCAGATAGTGACCGATGGCCATGGCGACGGAGTTGCCCTCGTTCGCGGCGATCACATGCCCTGCGCCGGATCCCGCGCCGCTGACGTACGCGTTGAACTCTTTGAGCAGGCTGTCCGGAACCCCGCAGAACAGCGACACGCCCTCTGCTGCCAGCTGCCCGGCGAAGGCCTCGGGGCGAATCATGCGGCGTTCTCCGGGATGATCGCCAGAGCCTCCTTGATCGAGGCGAGCATGGGTTCGGCCTCGTAGGCGCGACCGTGTTGCAGGATCGAGTTGGCGACCTTGGTCATCTGTGGGTAGACCGCGCGCATGAGGTGGTTGGCGTAGATCACCATGTTCACACCGGCGTCGACGAGTTCGGTCTCGCGGACGCTGCTGTAACTGGTTGGGACCACCACCAGCGGTATCCGGCGGGACATCTTGTTGAAATGCTTGCAGAACTCGAATATCTCCGAGGGTTCCGGCTGCCGGCTGTGGATCATGATGCCGTCGGCGCCAGCGTCGACATACGCTTCCGCGCGGTGCACGGCGTCGTCCATCCCCTTTTCGAGGATCAGGCTTTCGATGCGCGCGATGACCATGAAGTCATCGGTGATCTGGGAGCGCTTGCCGATGCGGATGCGCTCGCAGAAGTCCTGCACGCCGGCCTGGGTCTGCGGGACGCCGGTCCCGAACAGGGAGTTGCGCTTAAGCCCCTCCTTGTCCTCGATGATGACCGCCGAGACGCCGAGCCGCTCCAGGGAGCGCACCCGGAAGCCGAAGTGCTCCGGTTTGCCGCCGGTGTCGCCGTCGAACACGAGCGGCTTGGTGGTGACCTCGAAGAGTTCGTTCACCGTCTGCAGCCGCGCGGAGATGTCGACGGCCTCGATGTCCGGCTTGCCCCGGGCAATGGAGTCGGTCAGGGACGACGACCACATGCCGTCGAACTCCCGGGTCCGGTTGTCGACGACGGTTTTGGAGTTCTCGATGATGAGACCCGTCAGGCCGTTGTGCACCTCGAGGATCCGCACGATGTCCTTGCTGTCCAGCAGTCGGCGGAGCCTGGACAGGCGGACGTTCGGTGTGGTGCCGATCTCCTTGACGGACGCGTTGAGACCAGTGGAGGAGATGCCCGGCGTATAGGGAATCTCGACCAGCTTTCCGCCCCACTCCCCCAGGACCTCGATCACCCGCTCGCGGGTGTGCCTCTGCACACCCGTCTGCCAGTCGTCACCGTGGACGACGAAATCGGGCCGCATCATGCGGAGGTTCTCGGCGTAGTCCAGGGTTCTCTGCGGCACCACGGCGGCTACCCCCTTCAGGTTCTCCACGACCGCCTTTCGCTGTTCGTACGTCATGTGCGGTAGCCGCTTGTAACTGGCGATGGCGGCATCGGTCAGTAGACCGATGGTGATGTCGCCCAGCTCCGCGGCATTGCGGATGATGTTGATGTGGCCCGGATGGATCAGGTCGGCACTCATCCCGACGTAGACGATCGGCTTCTTCACGGTGAAATCCCCCCTGATAAGTAATTGCGTCATTCGGCAAGCTGCTTGAGCGCCGCAGTCCGGGCTTCCCGGTCCAGCATGTCCACATTGGCTCGGTAGCACTGTGCTCCCTCGACCAGCTCCGTCAGCTGCCTGCGCATCCGGGTGAGGGACTCGACGTAGGCGTCGAAATGACTGCCGAGATGGGCCAGCAGGTCGTCCTTGAGGCCGTAGGCGGTGACCGCGAAGGAGAACTGCTCCATGAAGGTCCCGGCCGCCGCCGGGGAGATCGGAGTGAGCCCCTGAGGGGACCCGGGGTCGTAGTCGACGACAACGACGTTCCGTACCCATGCGCTGCTGATCTGCGGACTGTCGAAGAGTGTCGAGGAGTCCGTGACGTAGTCGCCCGACTCCATGTGTACCGTCAGGTCGTGCTTGTCGATCAGTTCGCCGAAGCACTTGTCGCGGCGTACGCGTATCGAGGACGGGACGCCGTACGCGACCCCGTCCCGCACCAGCGTATGGGTGTTAGTGAGGAACCGGGCCCCGTTCAGGCACGCCTGGGCGAGGAAGACGGTCTTTCCCGCCCCGTTCCGCCCGATCAGCAGGGTCGCCCCCGCGCCGGGCAGCTCGAATCCCGCCGCCTTCAGGTGCAGGAAGCCGTGATCAGCGGAGAAGATGGTCAGGATGTGCTTGACGAAATAGGGCCAGACTGTCTTCTCGAGCGCTCTGCCGAACACATAGAACGTGCGGCCCGCCGTGATCAGATGGGCTGGCTCACCGAAATAGTGGACAAGGTAGTAGCCGGCCTTGAAGCGCTTGCCCCGGAAAGTTTTGTCCACGTTGTCGGCATAGAGCTCGACCGAAATCTCGTCACGGTCCAGATCGATGCAGACAACCTCGTAGTCGGCCGTCGCCCCGTCGTCCTCGCTGAAGGACGAAAAATAGGAGTACGCGGAGAATTCTTCGAGGTTCGTGGCCAGCCTTATCTTGACCAGGTTGAGGTCGACCAGCCGACTGCTGCGTATGGTGAGCTTTTCCCTCATGGCCCGTTCCCCTTACGCGGAGGCTGTCGCGGTGATCCTGGTGGACCGCACATGCGCCGGCCAGGAAGGGAAGGGGTCGGTGAGGAAGTCCAGCTCCGCCCCGGGGGCGCCGCGCATGATGAAGCACTCGGCACCGGCCCGGGCGCATCTGATCAGGGCGTCCAGCTTGGTGTGCATGGCACCGGTGGCGTCCCACTCGCTGGTCCCCCACAGGGCGGCATACGCAGGCTCGGGAGACCACGCGTCGACCTCCGGCAGGATGTGGTCCCCGCCGGCGCCGTCTGTGATGATTCCGTCGACGTCCGTGAGGGTCACCACCCGGAGGTTCCCCTGGTCCAGGGGAAGAAGGATCTCCGGGACGCGGTCGCTGGAGAACGCCTGCAGTTGTCCGTGCTCGTCGAACAGGGCGTCGCCCGCCAGAACGGGCAGTACTCCCCGGCCGAGCAGCTCCTTGAGGAGTGAGGACCTGAGCTCCGGGGCGCCGTCCCGGAGCGTGCACATGGCCGCCAGTTGCAGGGGGAAGGCGTCCGCTCCGACCTCGCGGAGTTTCTCGGCCCATCTCTTCTTCACCTCGAACGTGGCCTCGGTCAGTCCGGCGAGCGAAAAAGCGTTCGCGACGTCGTGGTCGCGAATGGCTCCGTGGCCGAAGGCGCCGCCGCCGCTGATGAGAACCATGCGGCCCCGGTACTCCTGAGCGAGCCGGGCGAAGGTCTTGGCGAAACGCGTCACCACCGCGTCGTCCATGCTGCCTGGTTCGTCCTTGCGGGAGAACAGGCTGCCGCCCACCTTGATGGCTAAGAAATCGAGCGTCATTCCCCTAAAATCCTTTGGTCTTGGAAGTCCGTCAACGAGAGCGCGCCCCATTCGGCTGGTGCCTCCCACTGGGACCAACTCGTCTCCCACCACTGGCCGCCCTCGGCGACCTCTCTCGCGACGCTCGCCGCCTCTGCGCGTATCGCAGCGGCTTGCCGTGGGGAGAAGTGCCCGAGCCGTACTCGCCGTTCGAACTTCTCCAGGTCCTTCCACCGGCATGCCCGCGTGCCCGCCGACACGATGAGGTCGATCTCGTGGTCCAGCGTGCTGAACCCGGTGGGGGTTCTGCACAGGGGCGCCTCCAGGTTGACGTACCACTCCCGGAACGCCCCGTTCCCGGCGTCCTTGGACACCCACACGGAGTGCGCCCGCCAGGGTTGGTACAACTGCAGGACTCCGGCGCTCTGCCACCGGTCGCCGATCTGCTTCCAAGGGTGCGTGCCCCAGATGAACGTGCCGCTCCCGAAGAGGAGTTGGGTCCCATGGGACAGATAGAGGGCGACGAGCTCGGGGGTGTCGACCGCCACGCGGACGGGATACGAGATCCAGGGCCGCCCATCGAGTTCATCGCGCCGCTCGACGATCGTCCCGTGGCCGAAGCCGTGGAATTCGGTGTCCTGCTGCTCGGCTCCGGTCATCGCCCCATCTCATCCATCCGGCTACTCGGCACGTCCAGCGGGAGTCGGCCATACGGGTGGGTGGCTCCACCCATCACCGGGTGTCAGAAGTTCACGGCGATCAGCTTCGCGCTGCCCGTGCCCTTGGCCGCGGTGAAGGCGTGCGGCACATGCTCTTCCACGAACAGGCTCGCGCCGGTCGGAAGCACCGTCTCCTGAGGGTTCTTTGGGTCGCCCCACTTCATGTGGATCTCACCCTCCAGCACGAAGAGGAACTCGTTTCCGGCGTGACCCGCGTTGAACTTCGCGTCGTCGGGGTTGTCAGTCAGCACATCCACCACAAGGGGCACCAGGGAGGGCGCCCGCTTGGTGCGGACCAGGCAGTTGTAGACGTAGTAGTCGACGTTGTCCCGCACGCCCTTGAGGATCGGGCGCTCCTCGGGGAGTTGGATGATGACGCCGCCGTCGAGGTCGTTGCCGGCCGGCGGGGTCAGGGCGCCGATCGACGTACCCAGCACATCCGCGATCTGGCCCAGCCGCGTCAGCGTGAGCTCGCCGCCCTGGCCTCTCTCCCAGGCCGCGATCGTCTCCGGGGTCTCGCCGAGCAGCGAGGCCAGGGCCGCGTGATCCATCTTGACCTGCTCGCGTCGCTCCTTGAGTAGTTCGGCGAAACCCTTGCTGGCGGTCTCGGTGTTGCTCACTGCTTCCTCCCTCAGGTCAGTACTGCTCTTCGTTCCACTGCTTCTGTGGCGTGTACGCACGCTCCCGCCGCGCGTTGAAGTTTCGGTTGAACTGCGCGGCAAGTTCCGCGATCTCTTCTCCGCCCCACAGGCCGGGGACGTTGATGATCCCCTGCTTGTAGGTCATGCGGTAAAGAGACTCCTGCGGGTCCACGAAACCCTGGCGAATGCACTCACGCAGAAGTTCGGAGCCGACGATCGGCGATGCCGCGAAGAACGACGCGCTGTTGAAGCCGGCCTCCTCCGCGTAGTCGTAGGAGGCTTGCATCTCCTCGATCGTCTCGCCGGCGTTTCCGAACATCGGCGGCATGCCGATGATGAAGAACCCATGGACGTGCATCCCCAGGCTTCTGGCGTACTTGATGAGGTGCGAAGTCCGCTTGAGATTGAGCGGCTTCTTGATGAGCTCCTTGAGGACACGCTGCACACCGCTCTCGATGGCGAACGTCACCTGGTAGGCGCCGGACGCCGCCATGAGGTCGAGCAGCTCTTCGTCCATCCGCCACAGGGCCGTGCCCTGCGGGGTCGCCCACGGTAGGCCCACCTCGCGGAAGGCCCGGAAGAGCTCGCGGGCGTGGTCCATGTCGTTCGTGATGTTGTCGTCCTGAATATGGAATTCGTCGATCCCATACTCGTCGCGCAGCCGCACGACCTCGTTGACGACGTTGCCGACGCTGCGTCTGCGGAGTTTCTGGCCCCAGAAGTGCGTGGTCGTGCAGAAAGTGCAGTGCGCCGTGCAGCCGCGGCTGGTGTAGAGCTGGCCCACCCGCGAGCCGACCGTGTACGGCGACTGGTAGGCCTTGATCTCGAAGTACTTCTCCATGTTGTAGTGGTGCCAGGCGGGGAACGGGATGTGGTCCAGTTCCCCCGCCATGCTCAGCATGGGAGAGGACTTGCCGTGCTCAGGGCCTTCTGGCCGCATGGAGCTGATGAGCGGCAGTTCCGGCTTGATCTGGATATTGCCATCCCGGTCGCGCAGCGCGATGCCGTGGACCTCGTCCTCGCGCACAATACCGTTGAGGTATTCCAGCCACAGCAGGAAGGTCATCTCTCCTTCACCGAGGAACACGGCGTCGAGATTGGGGTCCTCCAGGCACGCCTTGGGGAAGTAACGCGCGTGCGCGCCGCCGATCGACGTGACGGCCTCGGGCACCACGAGGTCCGCCAGGCGGAGCAGGTTGTGCACGTTGTCGGCCTGGTTGCTGAAGATGCTGGAAATGCCGACGACGTCGGGCCCGAACTCTTTCATCACCTTGACGACGTCGTCGTCCGACAGTCCGTAGCGCAGGAACTGCTCGTCCCCCTCGACCGGCTGGGCGTTGTAGTAGCCCTCGGCGAAGACGTCGAGGATCTTGACCTCATAGTCATACTTCTCGAGGACGGCGGCGATATATCCGATACCCAGCGGATACGTGCAGCGTGGCAGGTCGTGCCGGAAGAGTGTGGCCGCCGGGTTGAGCAGCAGCACTTTCTGATAGCGCCGCCCGCCCTTCTTGCCGACGCGCTGGGGAAGATCACCCCACCTGATGGACGGCTTCCCATACAGGGCAAACTCGGTGGAGCCCAGAGAACCAATCGTCAACAGATTCTGCTTGGTACTCAAACTCGCCGCCTTCCCTTGAAGGAGCTTCGGCCAACACACAGGGCTGGCGTATGAACGATATTTCCCTGACACCGGCAAAATCGCCGACCTAGATGTCCCGACAGACCTACCCGAGCAGCCGCCACCTACCACCAGGGACGGGGATCCGGCACGGTTTCATTGTGTCGTTCCTTAGTCACAAGCGAGAAGCAGGGAGCAACGAAATACCTGCGACTGAAACACGTCAACATACTTACTCGGAGAACCGGGCGTTGTCCCGTTTGTTCCCTTTGTTGCCTGACACGTGAGTGCCATGACCGGTATCTGCCAAACGCTGAGACTTGATGTCAAGTCGCCGTCGACAGAAGTCTGCGGTACATGAGCAACGCCGCGACGAACCAATGGCAGAAGATAGGCATTATCGGCGGGCTGGGGCCGCTCGCCTGCGCTAATTTCTATATGCGCCTCGTGGAATTGACCGAGGCGGAGAGCGATCAGCAGCACCCCGAAGTCCTGGTCGAGCCCCGACATCCCCAGCTGGTAGACCATCTCCTTGCCGGCGGCCCCTCGCCGGAGGAACAGCTCAAGCGGGTGGCACGCCGGCTCCAGGTGGCCGGAGCCCAGCGCGCTGATGACCAGGTGATCCAGGTTGGCGCGGGACCCGGGGATCGCCCGGTCGTGCAGCACCACGGCGTGGCCCCGGCGTCACCGTGCGGCCCCGGAACTTCTCCCGCAGCGACTCGTCCGAGACGACCAGCGCGGCCTGCGCGATCTCCTCGCTAGAGCGCAGTTCGTCGGAGTGGAAGAAGGTGTTCGCCGGCACGGCCACCGCACCGATCCGCAGGATCGCTCAGAACGTCGCCACGAAGGCGACGCTGTCGGGCAGCGCCAGTAGCAACCCGGTCCTCGCGTCGGATGCCCAGCCTCCGCAGGGCCCCGCGGTCCGGCGCACCCGGTCGTAGACCTCGGCGTATGCGTGGCGGTGCGTGCCCTGGAGGTACGCGGTCCTCTCCAGCCAACCGCTTTGCCGCGCGCGGTGCTCCAGCCACACAGCCAGGTTGTCGAGGTCTTCGTCTGCCCGGCGACGAAGCAGCGGAGATGTGCGTGAGGGCGTTGGTCATCGGCACACTCCCTCAATCTCCACAAGCAGTTCGGGCCGACAGACGTCGACGTTGAAGTACGCGATGTCGCAGTCGCCTGAGAACGCCGACGCGCAGATATCGCGCACGACGGGGACGTGCTCGGCGTCCCGCACGTAGACCTTGACCTGGTTAAGGTCCTTCACAACGTACCCGGCGCCGCCCAGTCCGTGTCGGTCCAGGTTGTAGTTCCCGACGAGTGCCTCGATGTTGCGGAGGGTCTCCTCGGTCTGCTGTGCGATGTCACCCTGGTGCACCGTGTCGTCGCCCAGAATGCTGGCCGTACCTGAGACGAAGAGACTCCCCGTCCCCTGCCCGTTGATGTCCTTGAGGAAGGTCGCCCGTGCAAAACTCGGAGACTTCGGCCCATACCGAGACGGATACTCGTAGGCTGGCGTCTGCCGCGGATTCTCCAGATGTATGCCGCGACCCGGTTTCGCAGCGAGGAAGCAGAGGTCGACGCCCGGACTGAGCGTGCCGATTCCGGTGGCGGCCGGCAGCTGCGGAAACCGCTCGGACCAGGCAGCGAACGCCTCAGCCCGGCCGACGCAGAAGTCACGGTAGATCTCCATACCGTCCGCGTTCGGGCTGGTGATGCCGCCGATGAGGTTCCACATGCGGACCAGGTCGGTGTAGCCGCGTTCCCAGGCGAAGCGCAGGGCATTCTCGTACATGTCACGCACCCGCCCGCGGTAGACAGGCTGAGGCCCGAGGCGAACCGCGTAAAACAGGTGCTCGCCGTCCTCGGCGAAGACCGCGTCGCCAACGACGCCGGCCTGCACGGGCAGAGAGGTCCACCAGATCTCCTCGACGGGAGAGACGTACTCGTTCGCCATGTGGGTATTTAGGCGCGGGACGCCGTCAACGAGGGAGGGCTCAGCGGGCGTACCAGCAAAGTTGATCCGTCCCAAGGCGTTGCCGCGCGCCGCTCCGGCCAGCTCCGGCATTTCCGCGCCCGAAACCAGGTCGGACCACAGGCCCCCTAATCGGCCCTCGTACCGATGGATACTCATAGGTCTCCTATGCGAACGGGGTCAAGAAATATTTCTGCACGTCGTGGATGAGAAGCATGGCGCGGGCCGGGTTCGGAACCCATGCCGCTTTGTTGTCGGGCAGTTCCTTCTCGGTCGGCATTGGGCACGGGGCAATGGGGGCGAATTTTAAGTACCTACCTTCCGGTTCCTGCTATTTCATTGCTGACTTTCCTCACCGGCTGTCCCACCTGCTGCTACGTCCAGACGCGTGTCATGGCAACAGCTTGATCTGGGTTGAGGCGCGGGTCGCACAACGAGGTGTAGACGGCGCCGACGGTATGGATTCCGTCCTCGTCCACCGCGCACTCGCTGACCGGTTCCGGAGTCGCCTCCAGGTGCAGACCTGCCGAGGCTCCTCCTTCCGCCATCACCGCGTTCTGAAATTCCCGGATCTCCTCCGCCATGACACTGACCAGCCGTGTTTTGAGCCCTCCGGGCGCGATGACTGTGTTGCCGTGCATCGGATCGCAGAGCCAGATGGCCGGGTGTCCGGCCCGGCGTACCGCGGCGACCAGGGCAGGCAAACGTTCCGCTACGAACCCACGACCCAATCGGGCGATGAGGGTGAGCCGTCCCGGTTCCCGGTGCGGGTCGAGGTGGCGGCAGATCTCCAGCAGCTCCGCCGGAGTGATATGTGGCCCCACCTTGCAGGCGACCGGATTGGCGACACCGGCCAGCATCCGCAGATGAGCTGAATCCGCAGTAGAGGTGCGCATCCCGATCCAGGGCCAGTGGGTCGAGGAAAGGAAGACGCAACCGGCGGAATTGCGCCGCAGCAGCGGCAGTTCGTAGTCCAGCAGTAAAGCCTCGTGGCTCGTCCACGTCCTGAGCCGCCCGTCACGGCCCCTCAGGAAGCGCATGGCACGGTAGGCGGCGTGGTAGCTGGTCAGTAACCTGCGCGGGTCGGCGCGCCGGCTGTCCAGGTCGGGTTCGGGGCGGTTGACCGACAGGCCGCGAAACGACGGCAGGGTCACTCCGTCCACGTTTTCCGTTGCGCTCGACCGCGGCTTTGCGAACTGACCAGCGATACGGCCAACACGTATCACCGGCAGAGCCGTCCTCTCGTGCATCGTCGCCGCGAGCTCTTTGAGTAGCCCCACCTGTTGTGCGAGAAGGCCAGGCGTGCATTCGGCGGGGTCCTCGGCGCAGTTGCCAGCCTGAATGATCATTGCGCGGCCAGCTGCGGCCTCGGCGAGCATGGACCGCAGCTGAATGATTTCCGGCAGTCTCACCAAGCTGGGCATGCGCGTGAGTTGGGTTACAACGGAATCCACGAGTTCGGGTTCCGGCCAGTCGGGCTGCTGCGTCGAGGGAAGCTGCCGTAACGCGTCCAATTCCGTTGCGGACAAGCTCTCCGGTACTTCTTCGGTGAGGTCGACGCTCATCGTCTGCTGGCTCATTTTCACCTCTCAGGCGCGGTCAGTGCGAGGACCTGCGGCAGGAATCCAGTCCCGTAGCGTTTTCACATAGTCCTCGCAGCGGTCGCGATGTATCACGTGCCCGCTACTGAAGTCCATGAGCTGAAAATTCGGGAGACGTTCGAGGACCTGCCGGTCTTTCGAGGAAAGTGGAGAACTGCTGGGCGAGGAGACGAGCGTAAGGACCGGGATCGTCACGGCTTTGGCCAGTTCGGGCAGACAGTAGACGCCGTTCTTCATTAAGGACAGGACGAACGATCGGTCACACTCGACCAGACCGGTCAGGCATGCTTCGATGTCCTCTTTGGACCACCTCGGCTGCTCCCTGGCCAGATCTACGGCGAATTCGCCGGGGCGGGTGCGGGCGGCATCGATATTGCGTCCGGTCATCATTGCGAAGAAGCGCGTCTTTTCGTCATACGAGGGTGGGTCTTCGAGTATGAGCCGGCGAACGAGCCCCGGCCGTGCGGCCAGCGCCATCGCGATCACGGCGCCCAGGGAATGACCGACCAGCACATCGACGGGTTCACCGCTCAGAGTTTCCGCGAGGATGTCTGCCGTCGCACCGGTCAGTTCGCCGATGCTGGTGCCGCACCGTTCCCGGCCGCCGTGACCGGGCAGGTCGATGGTCGTCACCCTGGTGCCAGTGTCCGCGAGGTCCGGGGCCACGCGATGCCAGTCGCCCCGCCAGGACGAGGCACCGTGCAGAAGAACGATGGTCCTGCCATCGCGCGCACCCCACGAGGATTCCTGCTCCTGCACCCCCTCACCCCCCATGCCGGACGTGCCGCTTCGCCTTGCCCGACGCGGTACGTGCGATGGACGCAACCAGCCGGATGTCGCCGGGGATCTTGTACGTCGCCAACTGCTCCGCGCAGTGCTGGACGAGTTCTCTCTCGCTGACGCCCTCGTGGGCCACGACATGGGCGACCAGGCGCTCACCGGATAGGTCGTCAGGCAGCCCGAAGACGAGGGCGTCAGCCACCTTCACGTGGCTGAGCAGGACATCTTCCACTTCGGCGGGGTTGACCATGAACCCGGCGACATTCACCGTCTCCGATATGCGCCCGTGCAGATACAGATACCCCTGATCGTCCAGGGTGCCGAGATCACCGGTGTGCACTTTCCCGGCCCGGAAGACCTGGGCGTTCAAGTCCGGTCGACCCAGATAGCCGCCGGCTACCTGCGGCCCGCTGACGACGACCTCTCCCTTGTAACCGGAACTCAGCTCCACTCCCGACTCGTCGAGGATCTGAATGACGACTCCCTCGCACGCACGTCCGACCGACTGGAGCCGTGTAGTGCTGTTGACGGCGTCATTGAACGTCGCGGTGCCCGCCTCGGAGCTGCCGTAGTACACGCGGATTGGATGACCCGCGAGTGTTTCGAACTGCCGGGCGGTGTTCTGGTCGAGAGGAGCTCCGGCGGAAAGGTAGAGCCACACCCGGACCGCCGGTAGGTCACCGTCACTCACGGCCTGCACGATCGACCGATAGATGAACGGGGCGGCGTACATGACCGTGGCCCGGGTACGTTCGAGCACACGCAGCAGCGAGCTGGGCACGATGGTGGACGAGAACCCGATGCTGCTGCGGGTCAGCAGCGCCGGCGTGACACACCCGTTGAGTACCACGGGAAGTTCCGGGCGCACGGGTGTGCAGATGCGCTCTCCAGCACCCATCCCGGACCTGCGGACCAAACCCCGCCCACTGGCGAGCATCCCGCTGTGACGCCACTCCACGCATTTACTTCGACCTGTCGTACCGGAGGTGTAGAGCAGCATCGCACTGCTGTCCCAGTCGGGCTCGGGAAGTCCGTCGGCATGAGCGATGTCCCCCGGGGCCGTTATCAGGTTCACCGTGCGGAATTTGCTTTCCGAGTGGAACCGGGCAGCCTTGTCCGCAGCAGTCACGACGGTCGTGCATCCCGCTTGTTCGGCCACCGTGCGCACCTCGGCCATGGGCCGGGACGGATCGAGCGGGACAGCCACCGCCCCGACTGCCCACGTGCCGTACAGGACCTCGATCACATCGGACGCACTCGGCAGGTACACGATCACGGCTTCACCGCGCCGGACACCGGCATCGGCCAGGGCCGCCGCCCATCGGTTGCTGCGTTCCAGAAGCTCGGCGTAGGTGATGTCTCCGGTCAGTGAGTGCACCGCCGAAGCCCGCGGCGAGTCCTGTGCGGCTTGTACGAGTTCGAAATACAGGCTCACCGCGATCCACCGCCCGACAACTGCCCGCTGAGCAGCGTCACCACGCCCGATATCGAACGCATCTGCTCGGGGTCGGCCTCCTCCAGTGGCAGGCTGACGTCATACGCCTTCTCGATCGCGGTGAGCCAGCTCACCAGCCTCAGGGACGAGAGGCCGAAGAGGAGCAGATCCTCGGCGTCACTGACTTCTGCCAGCTCGGCATCCGTGACGTCCAGTATCTTCGACAGCAGTGCCCGCACTGATGCCTGCAACTCTGCTTCCGGTGCCGAAACGGCTAGACCGGCGTCCGGTTCCGCCGCTTCTTGAAAATTACTTTCACTCACCATTGTGCCAACAACTCCCATTGCTGATTCGAATCGGGCGGGTCTGACTCGCTCATCCGGCATTAACCTCGACGAGCGGATCAGCGGACTTCTTCGGTTTCTGGTCGGAGACGCGTACGAGCCGCAGGGCGAGCATTAGTGCGATACAGGCGGAACCCAGAGCCGTGAGATAGGCACTGTGAATTCCGGACAGGGAAACGGACATCCCATGATCCGTGCGGCCGCTGCTGAGATTGAGCACCGTACTGAGGAGGGCAACTCCCAGTGATTGTGAAATTTGCAGGAAGCCAGAGAACATGGCCATCGCGGAGTCCATCCTCGGACCTGTCACCTCATGCAGCACGGCGGCTCCGAGGAATTCGATCAGTATCCCGAAGCACAGGCCGCGGAGAATGGCCATGAGAACGAGAACTGCGATTGACGTACTAGCGGAGACCGTGGCCAGCAGTGCGAGATCGACGATGAGAAGAACGAAACCACCGCTCATCACGCGACCGGGACCGTACTGGTCGAACAATTTTCCTGCCAGGGGGCTGATCGCGCCTCCGGCAATAGCCACAGGAACGATGAGGGCGCCAGCTCCGGATGCACTGATTCCTCGGACTTGCTGGAGATAAAGCGGGAATAGAAATTCAGCCCCCAGCAAGCCGAAGGACCCGATCCAGGCCATCAGGGAGCCTACTCGAAAATAGCTGATGCCGAAAAGGCGGATGTCGAAGGCAGGATTCCCGATCCGTAGCTCCCGCCGGGCGAACAGGAAAAGCGCCGCACCGCCGAGGACCAGGAGTCCCGCGAAGACCGCGAGAGACTTCCCGATCAGGCCCTGCGAAACCTGCGTCATGACGATGAGCAGGCACACCGAACCGATGATGGCGAGCGCCACGCCTTGCACATCGTAGGGACCGCCGGCTTTGCCGGGCGTGCTTCGCAGTCCCCGCCACACCATCGCCAGGGCGAGCAGAGCAATGGGCGCATTGATCAGGAAGCACCATCGCCACAAGCCGTTGTCGACGAACCATCCGCCGACGAGCGGACCCAGTGCGGGAGCCACGACGATGGCCAGTCCGTAGGCTCCCATGGCCTTGCCGCGCTCGGACTGGGCGAAGGAATCGAGGATGAAGGTCGCTCCCAGCGGGAGGAGTACTCCGCCGCCTGCGCCCTGTATGACCCGTCCCGTTATCAGCACCCAGAAATCCGGTGCCGTTCCGGCGATGACAGACCCGACAGCGAAGATACCGAGGCCGAAGGCGAAGGCCCGCTTCCTCCCCATACGGCCTGCCAACAACCCGCTGGTGAATATCGCCGCACCCAGGGCGAGAGTGTATGAGCTGATCGTGAGTTGGGTGCCACCGATTCCGACATCGAATCTGGTGCCGATCCGCCCGAGTGCCACGTTCACTACCGTAAAATCCAGCGGCACGAGCCAGCTTGCGCAGACGATAATGGTGACAACTCGCCACTTGTAATCGATCCGTAACGACATGAACGCCCTTCGGGTAGATCGCATTCAGCACGCGCGGCCAGCTCGATTCATTTCGCGGGGAAGCCGCGCAGAACGGTGCAGGCGGCGACGGCGTCGTAGCTGCGGTTCCAGGCCGCTGTAAGCAGGTGTGACACTGCTTGGACGAGGACTGGGCCGGTTCCGTCGGCTTCGGTTTCCGCCTCAATCTTGAGCGGCCACCCGATGTGTGCGGGATGTGCGGTTGGCGGTCATGCCTCCGGTTGCCCGCCTGCCGACCTCGGCCATCAGCGTGCCCCTGCGCAGCACGACCGGCTTGGTCACCGCAGCGAGTCCCGGCACCTGCTCGCCGGCGACGAGTGGCCTTTCCTGCGGGGTGAGCGGTTCGGACATGATCACTCCTTCCTGCTGTCCACGCGGGGACAGCGATCGACTGACGGGTGACGGGCCGGACGAGGTGAGCGAGTCCGTTCCGTCTGACCTCGACTTTTCCTGCCGAGGAATTGAATGGGCAGCCGGTTTCGCCACCCTGATCAATGGCTGGACCGCTGCTGGTCCTTGGCCCGTCCGTGTGGCTGCACCAACCGGTGCCAGGCGACGCCTGTGGCAGCAAGAGGCTGTGGCGAAGCTGAAGGTCGGTGAGGGATGGGCGGTTGACGTCGCGCACGACGGGGGGTCAGGGCTCGAGCGGGCGAGTGAGAACCCGTATGACGCGATCGTGCTGGACGTGATGCTGCCGGGCCTGAACGGATACGGAGTGTGCGGCCGGCTGCGTGAGGCGGGTATCTGGGCGCCGGTGCTGATGCTGACCGTGATGGACGGGGAGTACGACGAGGCAGAGGGACTGGACATGGGCGCGGACGACTACGTGACCAAGCCGTTCTCGTTCGTGACACTCCTGGCCCGGCTGCGAGCGCTGATACGGCGCGGACAGCCGCAACGCCCCGCCGTGCTGCGCATCGGAGACCTGGAGGTGGATCCCGCAGCCCGGCACTGCCGTCGCGGTACGGTGCCGGTGGTCCTCACGGCACGGGAGTTCTCGGTGCTGGAGTACTTGGCGCGGCGTGGCGGTCAGACGGTCACGAAGACCGCGAGTTTGGAGGACCTCTGGGACGATCGGTTCGACGGAGATATCAACGTGGTGGAGGTCTATGTCAGCGCCCTGCGCTGCAAGATCGACGCGCCCTTCGGGCGGCGGTCCATCCGCACCGTCCGGGGGATCGGCTGCCGGCTCGACGTTGCGCCGGAGACGGCGTGCTGAGGACTCGCCGGGCCAGGCGGACCGAGGACGGCCTGCACCCGGGAAGCGTGCGGCTGCGGCTGACGCTGGCCGCGGCCCTGGTCGCCGCCGTCCTGCTGACTCTGGGCGCCGTTGCTATCGCCATCTCGGTGCGCAACGCGACGGCCAACGTGGCCGCCAGCGCCAGCGGTCCACCGCGGCGTCCGAGTCTGATGGTACGTAGCGCCCGCGCTTGGCCCGGGGCTTGTGCACGGCGCTCGGTGATGGCCGTCGCCGGTGTTGCAGATTTCATCAGGTGACTCTCCCTGTCTCTGAGGGCCCCGGCGCTCGGATGGAGCTCCACGAGGGCGCTGCATCACCATCGCGCTTACGAGGCCCTCGAAAGGCCGGTCCGAGACACGTGGAGACAAACCTGGACACGCATCAGCCCGCAGATACCATGGGGGCGGTCGCGGAGCGCCATGGGGGTGGTGCGGATGGACGAATCGCGCACGTTGCGTGAGCTGCTGGATGAACTGGACCGGTGGCGGGTGCGGGCGGCCCGCGGGACCGGGAAGGCCCGCGTTCCGCTGCGCGACCTGGCAGCGGCCAGCGGTGTTCCCCGCAGCAGTCTCGCGAAGTATCTGACCGGTTCGACGGTCATGCCAGCCGATGTGCTGGACGCCGTGGTGCAGGCGCTGGGCGCCGATGCGAAGCAGGCACGGGAGTGGGCCGAAGCGTGGGAGAAAGCCACCGCCGGTCACCTGCGATCGGAGCGCCGGGAGGCGGGGCCGGTGCGGGGTTTGTGGCAGCTTCCCGCCGACACCAGGCTGTTCACCGGCCGGGGCGGCGAGGTGAAGACGATTCTGGACCTGGCCGCGCAAGCCTTGGCCAGTAGCGGTCCGGGGGCGGTGCTGATCTCGGCGATCGACGGGATGGGCGGGGTCGGCAAGACCGCGCTGGCCGTGCACGCCGGGCACCTGCTGGCCGATCGGTTCCCCGACGGGGCGCTGTTTCTGGAGCTGCACACACACACCGTGGGGGTGGCCGCCCGCACCGCCTTCGACGTCCAGGGCACAACCCTGGTTGCGTTGGGGGCGGCGCCGCAGGCCATCCCGGCCGATCCCGACGCGCGCGCCGCAGCCTACCGGCACCGGCTGGCCGGCACCCGCACTCTGATTGTGGTGGATGACGCCCGCGATGAGATGCAGGTGCGCACCCTGCTGCCCGGCACCGGGGGCTGTCTGGTGCTGGTCACCAGCCGCAACCGGCTCAAAGCCCTCGACGACGCCGAAGCGCTGCGGCTGGACGTCCTGACTCAGGACGAAGCCATAGAACTCTTCTGCAAAACTGCCGGTTCAGACCGGGCGAACACCGCCGATCCGGCCGTGCTACAGATCATCCAGCTGTGCGGAAGCCTGCCGTTGGCGGTGCGGATCGCCGCCGCGCTGCTGCGCACCCGCCCCGCCTGGACACCACAGCATCTGCTGACCGACCTCACCGAGAACCTCGCCGGCCTGGAAGCCTTCGACGACGGGCAGCGCCGCCTGCCGACCGTGCTCGACATGTCCTACCGGCACCTCCCCGAGCCTGCCCGGGTCCTGTTCCGGCGCCTGGGCCAGATCCCCGGCCCCGACGCCGACATCTACGCCGCAGCCGCCCTGCTGAACTCCGATCCGAAGACCGCCGACAGGCTGCTGAGCCTGCTGGCCGACCGCAGCATGCTCACCGAACACACCGCCGGCCGCTGGCGCATGCACGACCTGCTGCGCGAGCACGCCCACGCGCTGGCCAACACCGAAGACACCCCCGAACAACGCCAGGACGCCCTGGACCGGCTCCTGCACTACTACGCTCACACCGCGCAAACCGCCTCCGCCCCCATCGCCCGCACACCACGACCCGTACCCGACAGTCCGGCCCCGGCCCACGCCCCCGACCTGGCCGACCCCGAGACTGCCCGGGTGTGGCTGCGCACCGAATACCCCAACCTCGATGCCGCCTTCACCCACGCCCACGCCAGCCGGCTTCACCGGCACACCGCCGCCCTGGCCGCCGGTATGGCCGAAGTCCTGCGCGCCGACGGCCCATGGACCCGGGCGCTGGAAGTCCACCAGGCCGCCGAGGCCGCCACCCGCAACAACCCACCCGCCACCCGCGCGAACATCCTGAACGACCTGGGGCGGGTGCGGCACCGGACCGGGGACTTGCCGGGTGCGGCGGACGTCCAGATGCAGGCGCTGCAGATCTTCCGGCAGATCGGCAACCGCCTCGGTGAGGCCAACGCACTGAATGACCTGGGGCTGGTGCGGCAACGGACCGGGGACTTCCCGGGTGCGGCGGACGCCCAGACGCAGGCCCTGCAGATCTACCGGCAGATCGGCAACCGCCACGGTGAGGCTTATGCCCTGACCGACCTGGGGCAGGTGCGGCAGCTGACCGGGGACTTGCCGGGTGCGGCGGACGCCCAGACGCAGGCGCTACAGATCTTCCGGCAGATCGGCAACCGCCACGGTGAGGCTTATGCCCTGAGCGAACTGGGGCAGGTGCGGCTGCTGACCGGGGACTTGTCGGGTGCGGCGGACGTCCAGATGCAGGCGCTGCAGATCTTCCGGCAGATCGGCAACCGCCACGGTGAGGCCATCGCCCTGACCGAACTGGGGCGGGTGCGGCACCGGACCGGGGACTTGCCGGGTGCGGCGGACGTCCAGATGCAGGCGCTGCAGATCTACCGGCAGATCGGCAACCCCCTCGGTGAGGCCAACGCCCTGACCGACCTGGGGCAGGTGCGGCTGCTGACCGGGGACTTGTCGGGTGCGGCGGACGCCCAGACGCAGGCGCTGCAGATCTACCGGCAGATCGGCAGTCGCGGCAACGAGGCCTGGGCGCTGAACATCTACGCTGCCAGCATCGCCGCGCTCGGCGACCGCCCCCAAGCCCTGACGCTGTACCAGCAGGCCCTGGACATGAACCGGGAGTTGAACAAACCCGACGACGAAGCAATCTCCCTGGAAGGCATCGCCGACCACCACCTCAACACTGGCAACCCCGAACAGGGCATCACGTACCTGAACCAGGCCCTGGAGATCTATCAGCGCCTAGGCATGCGCGTGCACATCGAACGCGTACAGGCCCGACTTGCCGAGATCTCCGGCCAGTAGCCGCCGCAGGGCTGGCCGTCTGTGGAAGCGAGGCCGCTGATCATGTTCGGCTCCGAACGAGTCGGCGGACTGGCACCATTGGCCGGTGCCCGCATCCTTCGAACGTCCTGTCATCGCGCAGCGGAATCTGGCGGCGCTGCTGCGCGGCCTGGCCGGCAACCCCTCCGCCTCGCCGGAGGTTCTGACTCGCCTTGCGACGGCGAATATCGATCGAATCGAGCTCGCCCGTCGCCGCGACCTGCCCGCGCAGGCCGCGGCGATCCTGGCTGGCGACGAGATTGTGAATGTGCGGTCGGAACTGGCCGCGAATCCGAACCTCCTCGCCGACGTCCAGCTCATCCTTGCCAAGGACGCCGACGCGCGGGTGCGTGGCACTCTGGCGCAGGGACACGAGCACTTCACCACGATCGGCGTCAGGCCAGCGACATATCCCTCGGCAGCCCGCACGAGACTGCCGCCGCGGGCCTCCCGGCGAGTCTGGGCGGCCAGGCTCTCAACGTTGATCGCCCACTCGTCCCCGTAGTCTGACCCGAGACGGCTAACGCCCGTTCCGGCCGAGGACCGGGAACGGGCGTCGCCACGAAGTCACTAATCCAAAGATCTTGACAATTGCTCCTCGTGTCTCGGACGGGATCTTCGCGGGGCGTCCATCGGCCAGGACGCCGGGGTCCGGATCGTCGTCTTCGTACCGCTCATTCGCGGACCCCGCGGCCGTGTCGTCATCGCCCTCGTGCTGCACCGGCCAGCCGCCAGCCGACTCCGAGGCGGCCATGGAGGGGTCTGCGGTACCGGAGCGTCACCGAACAGCCAGTCATCATCCGCCCCATCGAGCGGTTCCCCGTAATGAGGGCACACGTCCTTCATCCTCAGACTCCTTATTTTTTCGGTGCCCTCTCTTAGAGCTCGTAACACGATCTTGTGTAGCAGCGTGGCAGCCAGGGTCCGTAGTCTTGCGGTATGGACAATTGGATCAACCGTGTGGCAGACGGCTGGGACATCCGCTCGATGCGTGGGATCGGCATCGGAGAGATGATCATCGGCCGCGTCCTGCGGCTTCACGCCGGTTCGAACCAGATCGAGGTCCACAGTCCCGCAGAGCTGACGGCGAACCACGAAGCCGTGCCCGTCCACGCATCCACACGGACCAACCTTGACCGACTGCCGCAGCTGCTCGATCAGGTGGTCGCCGAGGTCCATGCAGCTGACTCGGGCAGCCTGCGAGTGCGCTTCGCCAATAGGTGGCGTCTGGACGTGCCCATTTCTTCCGATACCTTCGGCTGGGTCATCGGTCTGCAGGGCAGCTACTTCATCAGTTCACTGCCCGGTGGCGGCGTGAGAATGCCCGACCGAACACGGGCTTGAGCGCCAACCCGCGACGAGAGCGACTTCTTGAGCCTCCTCCAGCATATGAGTGAGCACCCGATCGAGACAAAGGCATCGTGTAGGTCCAAGCGGCGTTCCCATCGAACGGCGAGACGCTTGAACTGGTGGAGGAGCGCAAAGGTCTGCTCCACCACGTAGCGGATCCTGCCCAGGCCCTGGATGTCGGGGTGTCCCTTGCGGGAGATGACCGGCAGATTCCCGCGCCGACGCAACTCTTGGCGGTTGGGGTTGCTGTCGTAGCCCTTGTCGCCGAGTAGCGCGTCGGGGCGCTTGCGGGGGGTGGCCGACCCGGCCGGCGACCGGCGGGATGCCTTCGACCAGGGCGAGAGTCTGGGTGACGTCGTTGACGTTGGCCGCGGTGGTGATGACGTTGAGCGGGATGCCGCCGCCGTCGGTGATCAGGTGGTGCTTGCTGCCGGTCTTGCGGCGGTCGACCGGCGACGGGCCCGTCGCGGCACCCCCTTTTTCGCGCGCACATGGGATGCGTCCACGCACGCGCGACTCCAGTCCAGATCGCCGGCCGCGTTCAGCTCCGCGAGCAGTATCCGGTGCAGCCGGTCAAAGACCCTGGCTTCCTGCCATCGCTCCAGGCGCCTCCAGCAGGTCTGCCCGGAACCGAAGCCCAGCTCCAACGGCAGCTGCTGCCACGGGATCCCGGTGAAGAGCACGAACAGGATGCCCTGCAGGCACAGCCGGTCGGGGACTGGCTTGGGGCCGGGGGACCGCTCGGGCCAGGGCGGCAGCATCGGCTCGACCATCGCCCACAACTCGTCATCCACGACCCACGGCTTGACGCTCACGTCCTCACGAACGGCGCAATCGTCGTACCGGTTACGGCTGGCCTGCACCAACCAGCAAGATCGTGTTACGAGCTATTATGTAGAAACCAGTCTTCATCCCACGCGAAATGCCGAACGAAATTTAGCGACGCGACGAGAACGCTTTTGACGTGCATAAATGACCTTCGACAGCGGTCCCTGCGCCCCGGGATGCACGCGCGGCGCCCAGCCGGAGCATGCGGGGGTCTCCCGCCGGGCCGACGCTCGCGGCGGCAGGAGCACTACCGAGGCCGTCTCCCGGACGTCAGAGAGGCGACAAGGTGTTCCATTTAGGGAGGATGGCGGGTTAGGGTCATTCCGAACGATCTTGTACGGAGGTGCCGGGATGGAGAACGCCGCGCCCGCCCGTCGGGGCCGTCCCCCGGGCTCCCAGACTGCCGAGGGGGAGCTGACGAGCCGCCAGTCGGCCATCGTCCGTTACATCACGGAGACGGTCGATCGGCAGGGCTACCCCCGTCGATGCGTGAGATCGGCCAGGCCGTGCACCTCGCCAGCACGTCCTCGGTCGCCCACCAGCTGATGGCGCTCGAACGCAAGGGCATCCTCTACCGCGACCCGCACACGCCTCGCGCCTACCGCGTCAGGCCCTCGTGGGCGCCCGATCTGGGAGGTAGGAGCGAGGCACCGGTCGACGTACCGCTCGTCGGACGGATCGCCGCCGGCGCCCCGCTGCTCGCCGAGGAAATGGTCGAGGACGTCTACTCACTGCCCCGCCAGGTCGTGGGCGACGGCGATCTGTTCGCCCTGACCGTGGCCGGTGACTCCATGATCGACGCGGCGATCTGTGACGGCGACATCGTGACCGTACGAAGGCAGGACAGCGCTGACCACGGCGACATCGTCGCCGCGCTCCTGGAGGACGAGGCCACCGTCAAGGTCTTGCGGCGCCAGGACGGAAGGGTGTGGCTCATGCCGCGTAACCCCGCCTACCAGCCGATCCCCGGCGACGATGCGCGCATCCTCGGCAAGGTCGTCGGTGTCCTGCGGCTGCTCTGAGCAGAAATCCCTTGGAGAAGAGCTGGACGGTCATGCCACGCTGACTCCCACCGAAGGGGCGTAGCTCAGCTGGCCAGGGCGCCGGTCTCCAAAACCGGATGCCGCAGGTTCGAGTCCTGCCGCCCCTGCCAGGCGAAGTCGACGAGAGACCAGAGGATTCCGCCCGCTGGCGTCACACCGATCCCGAGAGAGTTGATGATCTGTAGGCGGCTCCCTCAAAGTGGACCGCCCCCTCGGACACCCCGGAGACCGCATGAGTGAGAGCAGCGCCCACCCCCTCGGCATCGAGCCGCCCATCCCCCATCTCCTAAGCGGCGCGGACGAAGAGGAACTCACAATCAACCTCGGGTTGGGGCTCGTGGCCCGGAAGGCCGCGGAGGCCGAGTACATCCTGCACGGGATCTACGTGCACCTCGTCGAAGCGCAGAAGGCCTACAGCGAACTGGCAGTCGCCACCGGCGGCGCGCTCGTACAGCAGTGCCGAAAGAAGCTGGAAGCGGCCACCCTTTCCGCCTCGTGCAAGAGTTCACTCGCCGAAGACCTGGACGCTGCGGAAGAAGGGTTCCGCCTACGGAACCGCTACCTACACGGCTACTGGATCTACGACGACGAGTCCTACCAGTGGCTCACCTTGAAGGGAGCCCACCGCAGTGACCGTCCTGAGATCACTTTCATCAACAGCAGCGAAGTGTGGGAATTGGCCGAGCGCTTCCAGAAGCTCTGCTCCAGCCTGCTTCACTGGGACACCGCCCACTTCGGCGAGCCGGCCGACGACGAGGACGGTCACCAGGGCCTGGTCTCGCGCAAGCAGATCTGACGCTCGGCACGATACCGCTGGACGATCAGTTCGTCGGGCTGACGTTCGGCCTGCTGGACATCGTGGCGTCTCTGCGTTTTGTGGGTCTGGACGCATCGGTGGCGTCTGAGGGGCAGCAGCCCGCTGATCAGCCTTCAGCGGCACACGCTCACGGTTCGACGCCAATTCGCACTCTGCTAGTGCAAGAGTGGCGGTATGTGTGGTCGATACGTATCCACTCGCAGCCCGCAGGAGCTGGCCCCGCTCTTTGAGGTGCCCGACGTGCCGGCGAAGGAGACGCTCGCGCCGAACTGGAACGTCGCCCCGACCAACGACGTATGGGCCGTCCTCGAACGTGCACCCCGCGACAAGGACGACGCCGCGCCGGTGGAGCGGGCGCTGCGGCCGCTGCGCTGGGGCCTGGTCCCGTCCTGGGCGAAAGACCTGAAGATCGGCGCCCGGATGATCAACGCGCGGGTCGAGACGGTGCACGAAAAGCCCGCATTCCGCCGCGCGTTCACCCGGCGCCGCTGTCTGCTGCCCGCCGACGGCTTCTACGAGTGGGAACAGATCAGGGACCCCGACACCGGCAAGGCGCGCAAGCAGCCGTACTTCATCCACCCCGAAGACGATCAGGTAATGGCGCTCGCCGGACTGTACGAATACTGGCGTGACCCGGCCGTCGAACAGGACGACGACCCGGCCGCCTGGCTGATGACCTGCACCATCATCACCACCGACGCGGCCGGCCGCGTCCACCCCCGCATGCCGCTCGCTCTTACTCCTGAGCACTACGACGCCTGGCTCGACCCCGCCCACCAGGATCCCGCCGAGCTGCGGGCCCTGCTCGGCCAGCCGGCCGACGGTCACCTGGATGCCCGCCCCGTCTCCACGGCCGTCAACAACGTCCGTAACAACGGGCCCCAGCTCCTGGACGAACTCGCCTCCTAGGGCTTTTCCGGCGTTGCAGTGTCTCCCGAAAGCGACTTCGCCCGGAGAGCGAGCGCGTTGGGGGCGGGTATGGCACCGTGGGTTCAGGCTGGCTCCGCCACTTTCCCCCGTAGTGACGGAGTCAGCCTCACTGCATCCTGGGGAGATCTGTCTCAACAGGCTGGGGGAGTACCTGCCGGAGATCGGCGTACAGGCGGATCCGTACGCCGGGCTGAGCTGGGTCCCGCGTCGTACGCTCGGCCGTTGCCGTCCCCCATGTCCGGGCGACGGCGTCCAGGAAGGCCATCACGGTCGCGGCGCCAGTACCTCGCCACGTCGCCGAACACTCGCCGCCGGTGGACCACTACAGGCACCAGCCTCCGCAGTGCTCGAACCCTGGATGAGACAGCGATGCGCATCGCCGACCGCCTTCAGCGTGAGGTCGACCCGTTCTCGGTAAGCGCCTGGGACATCATCGACCCGGAGATCCTCACGCTGGACGAGACACTCCGTCTTTCGTGGCCGCTGCAGGCAATCGACCGCGTCGGCGACCCACTGTTCGAGGCCTTCTTCCACCGGGCTGGCGCCTGCCCCTCAGCTCGCCGGGTTGCCACGCACCATCTTCGACCAGCCCGGCGCCGAGCACTTCTACGACCAGATCGCCTGGTTCACCAAGGGCCAGCAGCGCCGGCCCGTCCTGAGACTCGGCGCAGTCACCGGCGGCCAGGTCGACTTCGTCGATGCTCTCCAGGACAGGCACACGCTCACCGACCTGTCCTGGCACATCTCCGACCACTACCCCCTGCGGATGCAGTTCGCGGTCCTGGCGGACTCAATCCCGGCCGTCGCATCGTTCGCGTCCATCAGTGGTCACCGCAGTCGTCGACCTCGTCGAAGATGCGTTGCAGGGCTTCGACAGCACGGTGGTGCCCGTCATGCGAGAGCTCCCCGGCCACTTCCTTGACTGTGAATGCCGCGCCGGCGTCGATGGCTCTGCGGGCGAGGGCCGTTCCCAGGGCGACGGTGTCCGGCTGCCGCAAGCGATGCAACAACAGCAGCCAAAGGGGCTGCATGGTGCGGCCGTGGTCGAGGGCGGTGAAAGCAAGTTCGTCGGCCTCGGCGTGATCACCGTGCTTCTCGGCCTGCATCATGGGACCGGTGGTCTCGCCCGCCTCGATCCCCTCCGCGTAGAGGTGGCGGGCCCCTTCGATGTCACCCTCCTGGTAGTGCAGCCGGACCAGGTCCTGATAGCAGTCCACGAGCCCGGCGTCGATCGCCTTGCGGAAGTAGATCTTGGCCTGCGTGAGATTGCCTGCCCTCTCATAGCGATAGGCCAGCCGGGAATAGGCGTGGATGTCTCCGCTCTCCGCGGGTCGTGCGATCCGTTCGGTCCACTCGGCGGCCTCATCGAACAGCCCGTCCTCGGCAAGCAGGAACACCAGCGTCTGCATGGCGTCGTCCTCACTGGCCTCGGCACCCTGCCGGAACCACCGCTCCGCCTCCGCCCGCTGCCCCAGCGCCAGGCAACGGCGCCCAACGTGCACGAAGGCATCGGGGGAGCCCTCGTCTGCGAGCTCACGCCAGACGGATGCGGCCCGCTCTGGCTCGCCAAGTTGTTCGAGGCAGTGTGCTTCCTTGCGCAGGTAGACGTAACGCATGAAGGGATTGCGCTGGAGTTCCCCGGACGCCCGCTGCTCGTCGATCTTCACCAGTGCGCTTTCCGTACGGGCCCTCTCGGCATCCTGCCCCAGCACGTAGGCGGAGCTGCGGTCGTGCAGACCGAGGAGGTCTGAACCGTCCGCAACCGAAGCGGACACACGGACACGCCCTCGCTCGTACGCGGACCGGGCGAGGGCTCGGCGGTCGTCATCGGTGTGGGCATGCTGCAGGGCGGCAGCCCAGAACGGCGTGGGCGGGCAGTCGTGGCGGAGCTCGTAGCGGCCGAGTTCGAGGAGGTAGTCGGACAGCCGGTACAGCGGCTGGTCCGGTGGGCGCCTGCCGGGCCGGGGTCGGATCAGGCTCAGGGGGCCCGGGACGCCCCGGCACGGGGCGGAAAGGTACTCCAAGGCGTTCTCGAGCCACCCGGGGTGGGCGTGTTCATCCCATACGCGGTCAGGGGTGAGCACGGATGCGGTGGCTTCGAGCGCAGGTGCGGGCAGCGCCAGGCCGTGGCCGAGGCGGCACAGCTGCACCGCTGCGGTGATGAGGCAGAGGGCCATCGGTGAGGCGCGCTCGATGCGCTCCAAGAGCGCCGGCACGCCCGCGAGGTACTGGGTGAGCTGCCCGCCATCGGCGAATTCGGACGCCTCGGCGACGCGCGGGTCGGCCTCTGCCGCCTGGGCCAGGGCCGCAGGCTCACAGACGAACTGGCCTGGGATCCGCGCGCTGACGCCGACTCCGGTGAGTAGGGCCCGGGCCTGGGGGTGGGCGTCGTGGGGTGGAGCCGAGGTGGCGGTGAGGCGCTCCCACCCCTCTGGGTGAACGGTGGCGAACGCCAGGACGGGGCCGCGCCCGGGCGTACGCAGCAGTTCACGCAACCCGGCAGCGACCCGCTCGCCGACGGCCGCGTCGCTGGTCAGCAGATAGTGCTGGATCTCGTTGAGCCAGAGCACCGTGCGCGGCCCGACTCCCGGCAGGCCCGCGAGTACCGCATCAGTGTGGCTCGGCACTATCGGATGCCACAATCGCCAGTTATCTGGAAGGAGTTGGACCGCCTCCCAGCAGGCTCGGGTCTTGCCGGTGGAGGAACCACCGATCAAGATCACCAGCGCGCTGCGTCCCTGCAGGGCGCCGAGGACCGACTCACGCAGCAGAGAGTCGTGTTCGCGCTCCACATACAACGGCAGCACCGGCAATGGGCCAGATCCGTCACCGCAGGGATCTTCGATCGCCCGGTGGACCTCCAGGGCGAAGGGGTCACGAAGGTCGCGCACCAGCCACCCGGGCTGCTCGTGGGCCTCCAAGATCGCCCTGGCCTGGGCCCGTTCCGCGTCCGCCTGGGTGCGGCGTGCACGCCGCTCCACCTCCCTGTCGTACGCGGTACTCCAACGTTTCCTGCTTAACAGGCCCCCGCCTGCAGCCGACACCACACCACGGCGGTCCGCCTCCGCTTCGAGAGCTTCAACGACGGCCAGCAGCGCGTCTTTCCGGCGAGGGAAGCGCTGACCGCGCAGCCAGTCACCGATCGTCGTCGGCGCGACGCGAGCACGGCGCGCCAGGGCGTGATCAGACGGCCGACCATCCAGATGCCCACGGCGAAATTCCCCCAGTTTCGCCAACTTCTGGCGGAACTCGGGCTCTTCCCCCGCCATGTGCGCCCTCCCCCTTCCGCCGACCTCCAGCCGGAGACAGCCACCAGGCCATCTTCGCAGCCCATGCCGTTCGTCTTCGCGGGCATGGACACATGCTCACTGTCCAACTCGCAGCGGATGCCTATGGGACACGGCAGTTGGACAGGAACAGTTGCTTCCCGACCCGCCGGAGTACCGCTCCTGGCCGTACGAGGAGTCGCGATGAACGCCATTGATGTCCTGTCCCTTTTGCTCGCCATCTCCTTCTCCGTGAACGTCGGCGGCGCCGCTGGGTGGCTCGCCGCATGCGCCGGGATGGAGTGGGCCCGCGCGGTGCTACTCGGCGGCGGGGCCGCCGGCACCACCATGGCGCTCGTATTTGCCGGGGCTGCGGCCTTTCGCTGACGTCAGGAAGATGGAACGAACCAACCACTGCGCCCACCCGCTGGTCACCAATCTCGTGTTCGTGCCGAGGCAGCGCGGTGCGTGTGCGTGACCAGTCTGGTGTCACCCAGATCAAGCGGCTGGGGGCAGCGGCCGGTAACGACGACCGCGCCGCCGCAGCGCCCGTTTCGCCTTCTGGCTCGGTAGCTCAGCTGACACTGGTCGGGTCTGCCGAGATGAGGCGGACGGACGCGCTCTCAAGGGCGAGCAGTCCGTCGTCGTTGCTGTGAGCCTGGAAGAAGGCGCCAGGGATGGCGATGGGGGAGGCGGTTAGCAGGGCGCCGATCTGTGCCGCGCCGGGCCGCTTGCCATCGTTTTCCCAGACCAGCCGAGGGTGGGTGAGCCGGTGAGCGGTGGCCCCCACTCGGGGTAGATGTCGCTCTTGTACCACAACGCCATGGCGCGGGTCATGATCGAGCTGCGCAGTGCGGTGCATGGCTGCGGGGCCCACCGCTCGGCGTGGGCTTCTTCTGCGCCGGTGAGTTCGCCGGAATCCCACAACGGCTCAGTGTGGGGTTTGTGATGCCACTGGGTTTCTCCGCGGAGTGTGCGGCGCATATCTGCTGGTGTACCAGGAACTGATCGTCGAGTCGACGAGGTCCAGACGGGCCCCAGTGGGGAGGTGCGCCAGGCGCAGGCGGCGGTTGTTGTGGCCGAGGAGCCGCAGGCCTGGGATGCCGGCGACCCGGCCGCCGTTGTACAGGACCGGCATGAGCCGGGATGCGATCCGGCAGGCGGTATTGGTGTGGATCTCCAGCGTCTCGGGACGGGAAATGATCGCGTTCAGGTAGCCATGGACGCTGCTGAAGCACCGTTTACGCGGGTGCTCCAGTGGATGAGGAGTACTGGACGAGCTCATCAGGCAGGCCACCAGCAAGGCCTGGAAACATTGCTGTGCGGGCCCTGCCCAGTCCAGGTGCACCCGGCCTGATGGCGTTCGCGCCGCCTTGCGCGGGCTGATGTACAGCAGTTCCTCGCATGCCCGACGCAGCGCTGTCGGTGGTCCGCGAAAAGGGGTTCTGGATCACTTTCCGTGCCGGGGCCACGGAGGGTCACCACAAGCGCGATCATGAACGGCCTCACGCCGCGAGGAGGATCTGCTTGCGGAGCAGGTCGAAGTTGGCGCGGCCGAACATCTGCCGCTTGAGCATCTTGATCTTGTTGTTGTGGCCTTCGACGGCGCCCGAGCTGTAGCGGAGGCTGAGCCCGGCGACGACGGCGTCGAGGTCCTGGCCGAGGCCGTTGACGAAGCCGTGCAGGGCGGCCACGTCGTCAGCCTGCACGCGCTCCATCCACTGACCGAGGTCCTGGCCCCGGCGGTCGTTCATCAACTCGGCGAAGGCGCGGACGTGTTCGGCAGTTCGGTCGAGGGCGGGGCAGCGGGCGAGAATCTGCTTGAGCTGCTGGGCCTGGTCGTCGTCAAGGCGGTCGGGGTGGCGGGTGATCCAGCTGCTCACGTCGCGCACGGACGGCGCTTTGCGGGGCGGACCGTCGTGCGGGAAGGCTTCGCGGAGCCGTTGGACGTACCTCTTCACCACGCTCTCGCCGCCGGGATAGCCGCGCTCGCGGACTTCCTCGAACAGGCAGCGGGCGACGGTGCAGCCTTCCGTCCATCGCTGATGGAGGTAGGGCTTGTAGGGGTCGAGGATGCTGGTCCGGCCGGTCCACCGCCCGACCAGGAGCTCGTCCGCGGTGGCCGCATTTGCGAGGCGGCGGACGGTGTTGCGGGCCAGGCCCAGTCGGCGGGCGATCGGCCGCAGGCCGAGCCCCTCATCCAGCAGGGCGTGGACGGCCGCGTGCTGTTCGCGTACCCGGTCGGACAGACGGCCCGACTGCCGTGGTTCATTAGGGGAAGGCGGCGCAGGCTCCGGGTTCTCCAGGGGTTCGGCGATGCGGACCGGGGCAGTGTTCTCCGGCTCGCGCAGGAGGGCGCGGTGCTGGATGACCGTCTTCTCGACGGCCTCGGCCAGGTTTTTCCAGATGTGCCACCGGTCCGCGACGTGGATAGCGTCCGGAGCGCCGAGCCGTCCGGCCTCGGCGTATGCGGTGGACCTGTCACGGCAGATCACTTCGACGCCGGGGTGGTCGGCGAGCCAGGCGGCCACCGTCGCCGTGGCCCGGTCGGGCAGCAGATCGATGGGACGGCGCGTGTCGATGTCCACCAGGATCGTGCCGTAGTTGTGTCCCTTGCGCAGAGCGAACTCGTCCACCCCGAGCACCCGCGGCGTGTGCACTTCGGGCTCCGGCAGGCGGCGTATCAGCCGCAGGAGCGTTGACCGGCTCGCCCGGACCGCGAGCGTGTTCGCCAGGCGGGCGCCGGCCCGGCCCGCGAGCATCACCCCTACCTGTTGCAGCACCTTCTGCAGCCCGGTGCTTCGCCTCCCGTGCCGGAACGTGAGTCCGTCGACCTGCTCGACGAACGTGGCCTGCCGGCAGGCGCGGTCACGGCAGCGAAACCGCCGGACTTGTAACTCGATCACCACGGGACGCCCGGCGACTGCAGTATCGGCAAGGCGGCGAACGTATCGGCTATGCACCCGGCCCGACACCGTCCCACAGGCGGGACATGCGGCCCGCTCCGCCGATGCGCGGGCCCGCACGACCACCAACTCGCCGTCGACCACTGCGTTTTCGATCACTACGCCTTCGACCTGGTGGAACCACAGGTCTTGGAGGAGCACATCACCCACGGCCGTTCATGATCGCGCTTGTGGTGGCCCTCCGTGGCCCCGGCACGGAAAGTGATCCAGAACCTGAGAACGGACAGCAGATGTGCACCACTTCCGGAGGCGTCTATCTTCGACTCTGTTCGATGTTCGTGGCTTGGGGCGGCGCGGCTCCATGGTGAGGCGGCCGCGATGGGCTGTCAGTCCGTTCTGCCAGCATGCTGCCGTGACAGACACACATGATCAGCGTCCCGCCGAAGCCACTCTCAACTTCCTGCACTCCGTGTTCCCGCCGGAATGGCGCGAGCCGGCGCTCGGGCATGAAGCCGTCACGGAGTGGGAGCAGGAGAACGGGGTGGTCCTGCCCGAGCCGTACAGGACCTTCATCGCGGAGGTCAGCAATGGGTCAAGCCTGGGCCCCGCTGGCGACGGCGGTCTCCAGCCGCTCGGCTCGCTGCCCGACACGTGGCCGGACCTGGGCCCGCGACAGCCAGGGGAACCGTTCCCTCTGGAGGCAGCCTGGGGCTGGGAGGACGATGAGAGTGTCAGCCCTGAGGATCCACGGACCGACGCCGCGTTCAACAAGGGGTCCATTGTTCTCGGATCCGAGGACGGGCAGTCGTTCTGGCTTCTGCTGACCACCGGCCCCCGCCGCGGCGAGGTGTGGATGGTTGCAGAGGTCGGCGCGGTCCCGGCGCCCGGTGACCAGGCATGGGGCTTCGAGGAGTGGGTGCGGCGTTGGCACACCGGCAACGATTGGTGGGACTGATCGGCCTGCGTCTCCCATCTCTGCCCCACGGTGCAAAGTAGTCAAGGCCTGGCATGCCTCTAAAATGCAGGTTCCCAGGGCAGAGAGGACGACCTGTCAGATGGCAGCGCCGGACGGTACGACATCCCGCTCTCCGAGTGGTGATCCTCAGCCTTCCGGCTCGCCGCCAGAAGGCAGCGATGAACGAAGGCCCCTGCTTCGGCGCATCGCTGACAGATGGAACGGCCTCGGGCCCGCAGGCAAAGCGGGTGTGTTTGTGGTCTGCGGGGTGGTCGCTGTGGGGGTCAAAGCCTTCTTGGCTCCTTCCAACAGTCGAGCCGCAGCTCCCGCTGCGGTCGAGGAGGAACCTGACCCACTCGTCAGGTGGTTGACCGACCATGCAGGCGGCTACTACCAGTGCAGTCACAGGCCGTGCAGCAAGAAGGTAAACCCAAGGATCATGGATCACGACTGCTGCGGCCGGTGCCAGCGCTCGAGCGTGCGGGACTGCTCGGGAGCCGCGCAACGTGATTACGACGGCCCTGGCAGCTTCGCTCACAACTACTTCGAGGTGCTTCTGCGCCCCGGCATCTGCGAGGTCTGCGGCGAACCCCCCGAAGCACACCCGTGGGAATTCGACCTCATCCACGGCGAGCGCCGCGCTCGGTCCGACGGCTGACCCGCGCCCGGCGACGTCGCCCCGGCCCCATCAACCACCCGTCGGTTAGTTACTTTTCCCCCAGCACGGCGCCCGGGCCGGCGGTCGCACTCAGGAGGCGACAAGGCCCCCTCCGATCATCATGCGGTCTCCTCTTTTACTTCACTTGTCAACCACATATGATCACGGCCTGCGCGTACTACGTGGGGAGTGCACCTAAATGAGGGGTTCGCTGGTGGGAGTTGTCTTCAGTGCGGCTCCGAGCTTAATTGGCTGCCGTCAGGCCTCTACGACACGTTGAACCGCCTGGTCTGGGGCCTGCACGGGAAGGACCGTGTGCACACCGTCCTGGACGCGTGCAGCGCTACCGGCATGCGGTAGGACCCGGACAGGCACCTTGGCGGAGGCGATTCGTCCACCGGCACTCGCGCGGCCGGGCAGCCGTGCGTTCAATGCAGTTGACACTCAACCGATAGTGGACCCGTAAGGGGGGCTCAGTGGATCAGGAACGGTACGTCGAGGAACCCAACCAGGTGCTTCACCCTGGGAAGTACCGCCGGGAGCGGTACAACGACACGAACGGCGCCGTCTACGAGACGACGCACTACGACGCGCACGGCAACGCCTTCAGCCACAACCACCAACTCGGGCCGGCCGAACGGTACGGGTACAACTATGTGGGAGGCGGCGCCTCCCAGAAACCCCGCGCTCACAGCCAGCCGTGGGCTCAGTCCCCTGCCGGAGGCACTGCGGCCGCCGCGGGAGCGGCCGCCGGGGTGGCCGCAATATCCGAGCTTGCCTACAACCATGTGCAGGACAACGCGATCGGGGATGACGACGACGGGGAGGGCCTTCTCCTCCTGCTGATCGTCGTGGCTGTGCTGGCGTTGGGTCCGCTGTTCCTCGGTGCGTGGATGGTGCGGCGCGCCGCGGCGGCTGGCGGGAGCCGCACACACGGCAGGTTCGTGCTTTTGCTGGAGGTCCCTTGGCTGGCGTTTCTGTGGGGCTGGCTCTTCGACGGAGGCGTGGCAGCCTGGATCGCGGCTGTGGGCACGGCCGGGACGGTCGGCGTTTGGTACGCGCTGACGCTGCGGGACGAGGCGCGCTCGCGCCGCTAGGACGCTGAGCGTCCTTACTGATCTTTTCATAAGTTCGGTTGGTGTGGTGGGTGGATGGTCAGGCCGGTATGGGCGAGGAATGACAATGGAAGTCGGGGGTTGGCGTTGATGCGGTGGATGCCTTGCTCGGTGGCGTCGGCGACATCGGCGAGGTGGTCGCCGGCGAGGTTGGCGAGTTCACGCTTCTTGAGTGAGGACCACAGCAGTTCCACCGGGTTCAGCTCGGGAGCGTAAGCCGGTAATCGTTCCAGGGTGAGCCAGTCCTGTTCGGCGACCCAGGCCCGCATCGCCTTGCTCCAGTGGGCCGACAGGCCGTCCCAGACCAGGACCACTCGCTCGCCGCGGTAGAACACCTTCATTTGCTCCAGGACCTCGATGAGTCCGGCGGTGTCGTAGCTGCCGGGCTTGAGGTGGAAGCACATGCGGGCCCCGCGATCGGGGTCGGTGGAGTGGTAGCCCAAGGCCCCGGCCATCGACGCACGCTTCCAGTTCAGGCGGTGCCGCAGGAGCGGAGTCCGCCCTCGGGGCGAGTAGGTGCGGCGGATCTGAGGGAGCAGGGAGACGCCTGATTCGTCGAGGAAGACGATCCAGGCACGTGTGTTCACGGCCCCTTTTTGATGCGCGGCCACTCGTGCGCGATCCAGCGTGCGATCTCCGATTCGTCCCGCTCGACCGCCCGCCGCTCGGGCCGTTGCAGGCTCCATCCGAGCCGGCCGGTCAGCAGCCGCCATACCGACGCCCTCGACAACACCACTCCTGTTGTCCGGGTGACGACCGCGCCAACTCGTTCCAGGGTCAACAGGTCGGCCTCGAAACCATGGCCTGGGCACCTTGCTCCAACGCGGTCCGGACCATCTCGACCTGGGTGTCGTCCAGCTTGGGCGGGCGTCCGGTGGCTGCCCGTCGCCGCAGGGCCGAAGTACCGCCTTGCTCCCACACCCGCCGCCAACGCCGCACACTCTCGGCGCACACCCCCACCGCCCCCGCGATCTCCGCATTCGAGACGCCGTCCTCGAACAACTCGACTGCCCGAACACGACGCGCCTCCGCCAACTGAGGTCGAGACAAAGGAGGGAGGGAGGAGCCGGCAACCGAAGGAGAAGGTTGATAAGCCACGCCGACAGCCTCCCACCCACAAGCCCACCACACCCACCGAACTTACGAAAAGATCAGTAGTACTCCAGTGTGGCTTCGTGATCGCGTCGGTGGTGTCAGTGGCGCCCCTTACTGTGCCGGGCATGGGCTATCACGTGCACATCACCCGGCGTACGCCGTGGTGGGAGGATGAGGGCGAGCAGATCACCACGCAGGAGTGGGCGGCGGTGGTCGCTGCCGACCCGGAGCTGGAGATGGTTCAGGTGGCCCGGGTTTCTCCGCGAGGCCAGGACGCGGTGTTGGAATATCGGCACGAGTGGCTGGCCCAGATGGTCACCCACCCCGAACGGGACACTCATGGCGCCTGGTTGGACTGGGGAGAGGGGCAGATCGTGGTGAAGCACCCGGATGAACTCCTTCTCAAGAAGATGCGGGAGATAGCCGGGGTGCTGGGGGCGCGCGTCCAGGGCGACGACTGCGAGTACTACGACGAGTAAACGCTGCCCACCCGCAGCAGGAACGGTCACCGCGTGATCATCAGGGGGTGTGTGGACTCCTGAAGACCGTGCGGTGGCCGCGGGCCACAGCGTAGACCCTGACCGGTGGCGGGCGATGTTCGACGAGGTCATGGCCCGGATCGCGGGCAGGTTCAGACGGGTTGAGCCCCGGGCCGCGGCCCGCGCGTACCTGCTCGGACTGCTGTCGGGCGTCGAGCGGAAAAATTGCTGGCAGTTGGCCGAGCAGACGGGTCTTATGCGGCCCGGGCCAATGCAGCGTCTGCTGCGCTGCGCCCGCTGGGACGCCGATGCCGTCCGCGACGACCTGCGTGCCTACGCCGCCGAACACCTTGGCGCCGGCGGCGTTCTCGTCGTCGACGAGACTGGCTTCCTGAAGAAGGGCCGGTCCTCAGCCGGGGTACAGCGGCAGTACACCGGTACCGCA
>NZ_JBSGZV010000046.1:0-78993 GCF_053611185.1 Streptomyces sp. NPDC054834
AAGAGACAGCCCTATGACGGGGTGTCAGATCCCGCCAGGACTCCGCTTGGCTGTTTACCGTTGGTAAAGTGACCGGATTCTGCGGCATTCGGGCTCTCGCGCCGGTCTGTCCCGCGTCATGGCGTCGACACAGCTTGGTCCGCCTGGCCGCGCAACAGGTTTTCCAGCCCCTCCGTCCGGTATGCGGACATCGATGCCCGATAGTTGTGTAACAAGTCCGTTTCGCAGGGATCTTTCGGCAAACCCTTTGTCCGGATTTTGGAAGATGTACGCGCCAGGTGTGATCGAACCGAGACCTTGAAGGTGTGGTTCGGTCCCTGGGGCATGGCAGATAGTTAGGCGCGTAGAGCTCGGATCGACGCGTCACGCGCTGGAGGCGGCGCCGACTCACGAGCGCGGGGGCACTTGACCATTTCAGGCACCGGTAACGGTGATGTGTCTTGTGCTCCCTGATGCGGTGAATCATTGGACTCATGAGGAGGAGCCCCATGCGTGGTGCCAAGAGCGCCAAGTGGGTTGCGGGTGCGATCGTCATAGCTCTGGCTGCGACGGCCTGCGGGAGCAGTGACGACAACGGGGGCAGCAGCGGCGGCGGCAAGGGCTCCGGCAAGAACGGTGGCACCTGGCGGATGGGTATCACCGAGCCGGTGGCCATCGACCCGTACAACGCGCAGGAGTCCGAGGGCACCCTCGTCACGGACAACCTCTTCACGGGTCTGTACGACCCGACCCCCGACGGCCACATCAAGCCGGAGCTTGCCACCTCCAAGAAGGTCAGCGCCGACGGCAAGACCTGGACCTTCACCATCAAGAAGGGCACCAAGTTCACCAACGGCGAGGACGTGAACGCCGAGGCGTTCATCCGTGGCTGGAGCCGTGTCGCGGTGAAGTCGGCCGCCTCCGACGTGGCCTACCACATGGCCGGCATCGCGGGCTTCGACGAGGCGCAGGCGGGCAAGGCCAAGACCCTGTCCGGCCTCTCCGCCCCGGACCCCTACACCCTCCAGGTGAAGCTGTCGAAGCCGGACTACGAGTTCGACATCAAGACCACGCACACGGTCTTCAGCCCGGTGCCCAAGGTCGCCGGCGACGCCCACAACAAGGCGTACAACGAGGCTCCCATCGGCAACGGCCCGTTCAAGATGCAGGGCAAGTGGGAGCACAACAAGTCGGTCACGCTCGTCCGTAACGACGACTACGGCCTGACCAAGGCCCACCTGGACAAGGTGGAGATCCACATCCTCAACGCCAACAACGGCGTGACCCTCGAGTACCAGGGCTTCGAGTCGGGGCAGTTCGACTGGGCGCGCATGCCCACCCCGCAGCTGCCCGCCGCCAAGGCCAAGTACAGCGCCCAGAACGAGTGGCTGCAGTACGAGGCCTCTGGCATGAACTACCTGATGCCCGTCACGGACAACAAGCCGCTGAACAGCGTCAAGGCCCGTCAGGCGATCTCCTACGCGATCGACCGGGACGCCATCATCAAGGGCGTCTTCCAGGGCATGATGACGAAGTCCGCGACGATCCTGCCGCCCTCCTTCACGGACGTGTACCAGAAGGACCTGTGCGCCTCCTGCGTCAAGCAGGACAAGGCCAAGGCCAAGCAGCTCGCCAAGGAAGCCGGCCTGAAGCCGGGGACGACGATCCAGCTGGGCTACAACACCGGTTCCGGCCACGAGGAGTGGATCCAGGCCGTCCAGCAGCAGCTGCAGGACGTGCTCGGGGTCAAGGTCCAGACGAACGGCAAGCCGTTCGCCGAGCTGCTCTCCGACGAGACGAAGCCGAACGCCACGGGGCTGTACCGCTACGCCTGGGGCGCGGACTACCCGACGCCGGACAACTTCCTGTTCCCGCTGCTGGACTCCGCGTCCATCAACAAGGACAGCTCCGGCAAGGTCACCGGTGACAACCGGGCCCGCTACAGCAGCAAGACGTTCGACAACCTGGTCGCCAA
Organism: Streptomyces sp. NPDC054834; assembly: GCF_053611185.1. Taxonomy (NCBI): domain Bacteria; kingdom Bacillati; phylum Actinomycetota; class Actinomycetes; order Kitasatosporales; family Streptomycetaceae; genus Streptomyces; species Streptomyces sp. NPDC054834. The sequence continues at coordinate 1,955 of NZ_JBSGZV010000046.1, forward strand.
GGCCCGCGCCACCAAGGACCAGGCCGCCCGCAACGATCTGTACAAGCAGGCCGAGAAGGTCGCGCTGGACGACCAGGCGCTGATCCCGCTGTGGAACCGCACCCAGTTCCGTCTGGCCAACACCAAGAAGTTCGGCAACGTCCAGATGGACTTCCACGAGGACCCGAACCTCCAGGACATCAGCATGAAGTAACCGAATGCCGCTGACGGCGGCGTTCGGTGATGGGGGTCGTGGGGGGGGGGGGGGGGCGGGGGGGCGCCCCCCCCCCCACGGCCCCCGACGACCGTCGGGAGGGTGCGATCCGCCCTCCCGGCCCCCACCCCCACAACCCCCGTTCATGGGGCTGGGAAGCCGCTGGGGAAGCGGCGGCAAAGGCGCAGAGAGGCATGTCATGGGAAGGTATGTGGTCCGCAGGCTGGGCCAGTTGGTCGTCGTCACGCTCGGCGCGACGTTGATCCTGTTCGCCTGCCTGTTCGTTCTGCCGGGCGACCCGGTGGGGCAGATCGCGGGTAGCGACAAGGCGCGCGACCCCGCCGTGGTCGCGCAACTGCACAAGCAGTACGGGCTGGACAAGCCCCTGGTGGTGCAGTACGGCAACTACGTGGGCAAGCTCGTCACCGGCGACCTCGGCACGGACTACACGCAGAGCCGCCCGGTCACCGAGATCCTCGGACCGAAGCTGCAGAACACTGCGAAGCTGGCGGTGTTCGCCATCGTGATCGACGTCATCCTCGGCATGGCCGTCGGCATCCTCGCGGCGATGAAGAGGTATTCGGTCTGGGACGTGTCGGCCACCTTCCTCACCACCATGGCCATCGGCGTTCCACCGATCGTGCTCGGCATGATCATCCAGAGCGTCTTCGTCGTGAAGCTGAACTGGTTCCCGCTGATCGCCGACGGAAGCTTCAAGTCGATGGTGCTGCCCGGTGTCACGCTGGCGATCATCGACGCGGCCCTGGTCGCCCAGCTGGCCCGCAGCAGCATGCTGGAAGTGCTGCGCGCCGACTACGTGAAGACCGCCGTAGCAAAGGGCCTTCCCAGCCGGACGGTGCTCCTCCGGCACATTCTGCGCAACTCCGTCATCCCGGTGATCACCTACATCGGCATCTCCTTCGGCAGCCTGCTCGGCGGTGCGATCATCACGGAGACGATCTTCAACTGGGACGGCATCGGACTGGCCCTGGTGCAGGCGATCCAGCAGAACAACAACCCCATCATCACGGGAGTGGTCACGATCAGCGTGGCGATCTTCGTCGTGCTGAACCTCGTTGTCGACCTGCTGTACGCCGCCCTCGACCCGCGCATCCGCCTCGCCTGACCGGCAGGGTCGTCCCCCTCTAGGAGTCACACCATGACCGAACTCGTCACGGGCACGGGAGAGCCGCTCCAGGCCGGCCCCGCCGCGGCACAGCAGGGCGCCGAACCCAGTGTCGCCCGGGTCAGCCAGTGGTCCGACATCCGGCACCGCTTCCTCGCTAACAAACTCGCCGTCGTCGGACTGGCGATCATCGTCCTGCTGATCCTCATCGCCGTGCTGGCCCCCGTGCTGGCGCCCTTCGACCCGCTGAAGCAGGACCTCAACGCGACACTGCAGTCGCCGGGTGGCAAGCATCTGCTCGGCACCGACGCCCTCGGCCGGGACCAGCTGTCCCGCCTCATTTACGGCAGCCGCATCGCGGTGATCGTGGGTCTCGCCTCGATCCTCCTCGCGGTCGCCATCGGCGTCGTCCTCGGCGCCCTGTCCGGCTACTTCGGCGGCTGGGTGGACACCGTGATCATGCGTATCGCGGACATCTTCTTCGCCTTCCCGCTGCTCATCGGTGCCATCGTCATCATCATGGTGATGGGCCGAGGCGTGATGCCAGTGGTCCTCTCGCTCGCCATCTTCTCCTGGGCCACCTTCGCCCGCCTGCTGCGCAGCCAGGTCCTCTCCGTGCGCGAGATGGACTACGTGCACGCGGCGAAGGCGCTGGGCGCGAGCCAGGGCCGGATCATCCGCAAGCACATCCTGCCCAACTCCATCACCGCGGTGATGGTGTACGGCACGAGCAACGTCGGTATCGCGATCGTCGCCGAGGCGTCGCTGTCGTACCTGGGCGTCGGCGTGGAGCCGCAGGTCGCGGAGTGGGGCAACATGATCTCCGCCGGCCGCAACTTCATGGGCGTCAAGGACTACATGTGGACCTACCCGAGCCTCGCCATCGTCGTCACCGCGCTGGGCTTCATCCTGTTCGGCAACGGTCTGCGCGACGCGCTCGACCCGAAGCTCCGGTGAGGCACCGCCGTGAGTCGATCCCCTCTCAAGCAACACGAAGGTGATGGCATGACCAGCCTGGAGATGGCGCCCGCGAACACCGGGCCGGACGGGACCGCGCCGCTGCTCGAAGTCCGTGACCTGCACGTGGAGTTCAAGGTCCGGGACGCGGTGACCAAGGCCGTCAACGGTGTCAATTACAGCGTCAACGCCGGTGAGACGCTCGCCGTGCTCGGTGAGTCGGGCTCCGGCAAGTCCGTCACCGCGCAGGCGGTCATGGGCATCCTGGACAGCCCGCCCGGACGGATCAGCAAGGGCCAGATCTTCTTCCAGGGCCAGGACATCCTCGCCCTGCCGGAGAGCGAGCGGCGCAGGCTGCGCGGCGCCAAGATGGCGATGATCTTCCAGGACGCCCTGTCCTCGCTCAACCCCGTGCTCTCGGTGGGCTACCAGCTCGGCGAGATGTTCCGGGTGCACCAGGGCATGTCCAAGAAGGACGCCAAGGCCAAGGCCATCGAGCTGATGGACCGGGTGCGCATCCCCGCCGCCAAGGAGCGCGTCGGCGACTACCCGCACCAGTTCTCCGGCGGTATGCGCCAGCGCATCATGATCGCCATGGCCCTGGCCCTGGAGCCGGACCTGATCATCGCGGACGAGCCGACCACGGCTCTGGACGTGACCGTCCAGGCCCAGGTGATGGACCTGCTCGCGGAGCTCCAGCGCGAGTACAACATGGGCCTGATCCTGATCACCCACGACCTCGGTGTGGTCGCCGATGTGGCGGACAAGATCGCCGTCATGTACGCCGGCCGTATCGTCGAGACCGCCCCGGTGCACGAGCTCTACAAGCGACCCGCGCACCCTTACACCAAGGGCCTGCTCGACTCGATCCCGCGTCTCGACCAGAAGGGGCAGGAGCTCTACGCGATCAAGGGGCTGCCGCCCAACCTGCAGCAGATTCCACCGGGTTGCGCCTTCAACCCCCGCTGCAACATGGCGCAGGACATCTGCCGCACCGACGTTCCGGCGCTCGTCCCGGTGACGGACGAGGACGGTACGGAACTCGTGGGCCGCGCTTCCGCGTGCCACTTCTGGAAGGAGACGATCCGTGGCTGAGCTCAAGAAGGACGACGGGGCCGACGTCACGCCCAACGTCTCCGACGTCGAGGTGGTGGACGCCGCGACCGAGGAGGAGGCGGTGGCCGCCGTCGAGGCGCCCGTCGCGCAGGGCGAACCGATCCTTCAGGTGCGCAACCTGGTCAAGCACTTCCCGCTGACCCAGGGCATCCTGTTCAAGCGTCAGATCGGCGCCGTCCAGGCCGTCGACGGTGTCTCCTTCGACCTGCACCAGGGCGAGACCCTGGGCATCGTGGGCGAGTCCGGCTGCGGCAAGTCGACGGTGGCCAAGCTCCTGATGAACCTGGAGCAGGTGACCTCCGGCGAGATCTTCTACAAGGGCCAGGACATCACCAAGCTGTCCGGCCGTGCGCTGAAGGCGGTGCGCCGGAACATCCAGATGGTGTTCCAGGACCCGTACACCTCCCTCAACCCCCGTATGACGGTGGGCGACATCATCGGTGAGCCCTTCGACATCCACCCCGAGGTGGCTCCGAAGGGCGACCGGCGCCGCAAGGTGCAGGAGCTGCTGGACGTAGTCGGTCTCAACCCCGAGTACATCAACCGCTACCCGCACCAGTTCTCCGGCGGTCAGCGCCAGCGCATCGGCATCGCCCGCGGCCTCGCGCTCAACCCGGAGATCATCATCTGCGACGAGCCGGTGTCCGCGCTGGACGTGTCGGTCCAGGCACAGGTCATCAACCTGATGGAGCGACTCCAGGACGAGTTCAACCTGTCCTACATCTTCATCGCGCACGACCTGTCGATCGTCCGGCACATCTCCGACCGGGTGGGCGTGATGTACCTGGGCAAGATGGCCGAGATCGGCACCGACGAGCAGATCTACGAGCACCCGACGCACCCCTACACCCAGGCGCTGCTGTCGGCGGTCCCGGTGCCGGACCCGGAGGCCCGCGAGAACCGCGAGCGGATCATCCTCACCGGCGACGTGCCGTCCCCGGCCAACCCGCCCTCGGGCTGCCGCTTCCGCACCCGCTGCTGGAAGGCGCAGGACAAGTGCGCCAAGGAGATCCCGCTGCTGGCGATCCCCGAGCCGTTCGCGGGCGCGGACACACCGGCGGCCCACGAGTCGGCCTGCCACTTCGCCGAGGAGAAGGACGTCGTCAACGCGGCGTGACACCGATCGGCCGATGAACGCGGGGCGCCCCGGCGAGTACTGCCACTCGCCGGGGCGCCCCTTCGGATCGACAAACACCGGGGCGAGATGATCCACCACGTCGAGCTGTGGGTTCCCGACCTCGCGCGCGCGGAGCGCGAATGGGGCTGGCTCCTTGCCCGGCTCGGTTACCACCCGTACCAGGAATGGCAGCACGGTCGCAGCTGGCGTCAGGGGCCGGCGTATCTCGTCGTCGAGCAGTCACCGGCGATGAGCGGCACCCGCCACGACCGGATGCGCCCGGGACTCAATCACCTCGCGTTCCACGCCGGCAGCCGCGGCGACGTCGACGCGCTGGCGGCGGAGGGGCCCGCCCACGGGTGGACGCCGCTCTTCGCCGAGCGGTACCCCCATGCCGGCGGCCCTGAGCACTACGCGGCCTACCTGGCGAACACGGACGGGTTCGAGGCCGAACTGGTGGCCGCCGACACGCCTCCGGCCGCCGACACGCCCCGGGGCGCTGTCACGTAGTGGCCTGCGGACACGCCTCCGGCTGCCGAGACACCCCTGGTCGTCGACCTGCTTCCGGCCGTCGACATACCCCGGCCGCTGTCACGTAGTGGCCTGCGGACACGCCTCCGGCTGCCGAGACACCCCTGGTCGTCGACCTGCTTCCGGCCGTCGACACACCCCGGCCGCTGTCACGTAGTGGCCTGCGGACACGCCTCCGGCTGCCGAGACACCCCTGGTCGTCGACCTGCTCCCGGCCGTCGACATACCCCGGCCGCTGTCACGTAGCGGTCCGCGGACATGCCTCCGGCCGCCACGCGCCCACAGCCGCCAGCGCGCCCCCGGCCGCCGGCACGCCGCCGCACACCGACACGTAGCGGCCCGCGGACGCGCCCCCGCCCGCCATCACGTGGCGGCCCGCGTCCGCGCCCAATGGCAGGCCGTCTGCGCCTCCCCGCCCCCGCCCAGCACCTCCGGGTCCCGGGTACGGCACGCCTCCGCGACACCCGCCCGGTCCGCCTCACCGGCCGCCAGGACCTGGCAGCGGACGTGGAAACGGCAGCCCGAGGGGATACGGGACGGGTCGGGAGGCTCGCCGGTCAGGACCACCGGGTCGACCCGGGACTCAGGAAGGACCGACAGCAGCGCCTGGGTGTACGGATGCCGGGGCGCCGTCAGTACCTGCTCGACACCGCCCGTCTCCACGATGCGTCCCAGATACATCACCGCGACCCGGTCGGCGATGTTCCACGCCAGTCCGAGGTCGTGCGTCACCACCAGGGCGGACAGGCCCAGTTCGGCGCGCAGGCGCAGCAGCAGGGCGAGCACCTCACCGCGGACCGAGGCGTCCAGCGAGGCCACCGGCTCGTCGGCGACCAGGAGTTCGGGCTCCAGCACGAGAGCGCCGGCGATCACCACGCGCTGGCGCTGGCCCCCGGACAGCTCGTGCGGGTAACGCAGGAAGAAACGCTCGGGCGGACGCAGACCGCAGCGGGACAGGGCCTCGGCCACGGCCGCCCGCTCGTCCCCGGCGTGGCCGTGGATCCGCAGCCCCTCGGCCACCGCGTCGTACACCGTGTGCCGCGGGTTCAGCGAGCCGCTCGGGTCCTGGAGTACCAGTTGTACGCGCTTGCGGTACGCCTTCAAGGCCCGCGAGGAGTACTCCAGAGGCTTCCCGCGGAAGCTGATGCTCCCGCGCGCCGGTGGTACGAGCCCGAGCAGGGAGCGCGCCAGCGTCGTCTTGCCGCAGCCCGACTCGCCGACCAGCGCCACGATCTCCCCGGCGCCGATGTCCAGTTCGACGCCGTCCACGACCCGGGCCGGCCGGGCGCCGTGTCGTCCGGGGAAGGTCACGTGCAGACCCTGTGCGCTCAGTAGGGGGCCGGATACGGGCGTCGTCATGAGGTCTCCCTCGTTTCCTGCGCCGCGTGAACACAGGCGGCCCGGTGCCCCGGCCCCGCGTCCCGCAGCGCCTGGTCCTGCGTGGCACAGTCGTCCAGGGCCACCGGGCAGCGCGGATGGAAGGCGCAGCCGGACGGCACGGCCGACGGGTCGGGCGGGTCACCGGCCAGCCCGCGCGGGGCGAACCGGGAGGCCGGCTCGCCGATGCGCGGGAACGCCGCCGACAGCGCCTTGCCGTAGGGATGCCGGGCGTCCTCGTAGATCCGCCGGGCCGGGCCCTCCTCCACCACCCGGCCGGCGTACATCACCGCCAGCCGGTCGCAGGTGTCGGCGAGCACCGCCAGATCATGGCTGACCATCATCAGTGCCAGGTCCTGCTCGGCGACGAGCTGCTGGATCAGCCGCAGGATCTGCGCCTGGATCATCACGTCCAGCGCCGTCGTCGGCTCGTCGGCGATGACCAGCCGCGGGTCGCAGGCCAGCGCCATCGCGATCATGACGCGCTGCCGCTGGCCACCGGACAGCTCGTGCGGATACGCCGCCGCCCGCGCCACCGGAAGCCCCACGCTCTCCAGGAGTTCACTCGTCCTCCGCCGGGCCGCGGCCGCGGTCGCCCCCTGGTGCAGCAGGACCGGCTCGGCGATCTGGTCGCCGACGCGGTGCACCGGGTTGAGCGAGTGCATCGCCCCCTGGAAGACGATCGAGGCTCCCGCCCAGCGGACCGCCCGGACCCGGCCCCACCGCATCGCCAGGACGTCCTCGCCCTCCAGCAGGACCTCCCCGGTCACCCGGGTCCCGGCGGGCAGCAGTCTGAGCAGCGCGAGCGCCAGTGTGGACTTGCCGCAGCCGGATTCGCCGGCGATGCCGAGCTTGTGACCGGCGGCGAGGGACAGATCCACGCCCCGCACCGCGGCCGCTCCGCCCGGATACGTCACTTCGAGGTTCCGCACCTCCAGCAGAGTCAACGGGCCGGCCCCAGACGTGGGTTGAGTACGGCCTCCACCGCGCGCCCGCACAGGGTGAACGCCAGGGCGACACCCGTGACCGCGATGCCGGGCGGCACCAGATACCACCAGTCGCCCGAACTGACGGCGCCCGCCTCGCGCGCGTCCTGGAGCAGCCCGCCCCACGAGACCACCGACGGATCGCCGAGGCCGAGGAAGGCCAGGGTCGCCTCGGCCAGGACGGAGGAGGAGACCATCAGGGTGGTCTGCGCGAGGACCAGCGGCATCACGTTCGGCAGCACGTGCCGGGTCATGACGTGCCAGTGGCTGCCGCCGAGCGCGTGCGCGCGTTCGATGTACGGCCGGGACTCCACCGCCAGGGTCTGCGCGCGCACCAGCCGGGCCGTGGTGGGCCACGTGGTCACGCCGATCGCCAGGATGATCGTGCCGAGGGAGCGGGACAGCACGGTGGCGAGCGCGATCGCGAGCACCAGCGTCGGCATCACCAGGAACCAGTCCGTGATCCGCATCAGCACGGTGGCACAGGCACCGCGGAAGTGCCCGGCCGTGATCCCGACCACGGCGCCGATCGCCACCGACAGGACGGCGGCGAGCAGCCCGACCAGCAGCGACACCCGTGACCCCCACACCACCAGACCGAGCAGGTCGCGACCGAACCGGTCGGTGCCCAGGGGGAACCCACCGCTCGGACTCTCCATGGGCCGTCCCGACGCCCCCGTGACGCTCGTCACGTCCGAGCCGACCGTCAGCGGCGCGGTCAGCGCGACGAGGGCGAACAGGACGAGTGCGGCCAGGCCCACCAGCCCGGTGCGGTGGGTGCGGTACAGGGAGCAGAACCGGGCGGCCGAGCGACGGCGGCGCTGCCAGGCGAGGGTTCGCGGACCGGCCCGCGAAACCGGGGGAGTGGTTTCGGTCGTCATCGGACCACCCTGGGGTCGAGCAGCGGATAGAGGACGTCGGCGAGGGTGTTCGTGATGATCACCGCTGAGGCGAAGACCAGGAACAGGCCCTGGACCAGGGGCAGATCGGGCACGCTCAGTGCCTGGTAGAAGAGACCGCCGAGGCCGGGCCAGGAGAAGACGGTCTCGACCAGGATCACACCGGCGACGGTCCGGCCGAGGTTGACGAAGACCAGCGTCACGGTCGGCAGCAGCGCGTTCGGCACGGCATGCCGGCGCCGGACCAGGTCGTCGCGGAGCCCCTTGGCGCGCGCGGTCGTCAGATAGTCGCTGCCCATCTCGTCCAGCAGCGCCGAGCGGGTGACCAGCAGGGTCTGCCCGTACTCGACCGCGACCAGGGTGACCACCGGCAGGACGAGGTGGTGGGCGACATCGAGGACGTACGCGAACCCCTCCTTGCCGCCCGATTCCATGCCGCCGGTCGGGAAGAGGCCGGGGATCGGGCCGACCCCCACCGAGAACACGATGATGAGGACCAGACCCAGCCAGAACGACGGCACGGAGTACAGGGTCAGCGCCAGGCCGGTGTTCACCCGGTCGCCGAGACGGCCGTTGCGCCAGGCCGAGCGGGTGCCGAGGAGGAAACCGAGCGCGGTGTACAGGACGAACGCGGTGCCGGTGAGCAGCAGGGTGTTCGGCAGCGCCTCGGTGATCTTGTCGACGACGGGTGCCCGGAACTGGTACGACGTGCCGAGATCGCCGCTGAGCGCACCGCGGCAGTAGTGCGTGAACTGCTCCCACAGCGGCAGGTCGAGCCCGAACTCCTTGCGGTAGGCGGCCAGCTGTTGCGCCGACACCGGGCGGCCGCCCGTCATGGTCTTGACCGGGTCACCCGGGATGAGCCGGAACAGGAAGAATCCGGTCACGAGGACGGCGAGCAGGGAGACGGCCGCACCGCCCACCCGGCCGGCCCCGTACCGCAGATACCCGGTGGTGCTCGTTCCGCTCATCCGGCTCATCGGCTACTCGCGGTCCTCTGCGGTGGCGCGGCGCCGTCTCGCGAGGAGCAGCCCGGCGCCGCCGAGGACCACCACGCCCACGACGGCCCCGATGACGACGCCTGTCGAGCCGCCGCCGTCCGAGGACCCGTCGGAGGCCGCCGGCACCGCGGACCACCAGCTCCAGTAACCGTCCTGGCCGTAGATGTTGCCCGCCTTCTCGGGCATCGTGGTGATCGACTTGATCTGGTCGGTGCGGTAGGCCTCGACCGCGTTCGGATACGCCAGGACGTTCATGTACCCGAGGTCGTAGAGCCGCGACTCCATCCCCTTGACGATGTCCGCCCTCTTGGCGGGGTCGTACTCGGCGAGCTGACGCGCGTACAGCCCGTCGTAGGTCTTGTCGCAGATGAAGTTGTCCGTCGCGCCGGTGTCCTTCGGCGTCGAGGGCAGGGCCGCGCAGGTGTGGATGGACAGGACGTAGTCCGGATCGGGGTTGACGGACCAGCCGTCGAAGGCGAGGTCGTACTTGCCGGCGAGCCATGGGTCGGTGACGTTGTCCAGGCAGTCGAGTGTCACGCCGATGCCGAGTTTGCCCCACCACTCCTTGAGGTACTGGCCGACCGCCTTGTCGTTGGGGTCGGTGGCGTGGCACAGGAGGCGGTAGTTCAGCGGCTTGCCGTTCTTGCCGGTCCGGTTGCCGTCGGCGTTCTTCCGGTAGCCCGCCTCGTCGAGGAGCCGGGCCGCCTTCGCCGGGTCGTAGGCGAGCTCCTGGCTCGCCGACGGCTTCCAGAAGTACGCCGAGAAGCGCGGCGGGATGTAGCCCTGGCCCTCGACCGCGTGGCCCTGGAACACCTTGTCGACGATGGCTTCGCGGTCGACGGCCATGAACAGGGCGTGCCGTACCCGCTCGTCCAGCAGGGACGGGTCGCCGTCGCCGAACTTCCGGCCGTTCTTCGCCCGTGCGCCCGGGTTGGTGGCGAGGGCGTAGAAGCGGCGACCGGGGGCGTCGTTGACGTGGATGTTCTTCTCGCCCTTGAGGGAGGCCGCCTGAGCCGGTGTCAGGGAGGGGGAGCCCGCGACGAAGGAGACCTCGCCCTTGCGCAGGGCGGCCACCGCCGCGTCCTGGTCCTTGTAGTACTTGACCTCCAGCTCGTCGAACTTCGGAGCTCCGCGCCAGTAGCTCTTGTTGGCCTTCAGCCGGACGTAGCTGTCGGGCTTGTAGTCGGTGAGGACGAAGGGCCCGTCGCCGACGACGGGGAAGCTCTTGTCGTTGTTGAACTTCGAGAAGTCCCCGACCTTCTCCCAGATGTGCTTGGGCACGATGGGCACGTCCAGGGCCGTCATCGTGGCCTGCGGTTTCTTCAGTTCGACGACGAGCCGGGTCGGGCTGGGAGCCGTCACCTTGCGGAAGTTGGTGACGAAGCTGCCGTTCGCGGTGGCGGCCCCCTCGTCGGTCATCATCTTGTTGAACGTCCAGGCCGCGTCCTCGGCGGTGACCTTCTGCCCGTCCGACCACTTCGCGTCGGAACGGATCGTGTACGTCCAGGTCAGCTTGTCGGCCGACGGCGACCACTTCGTCGCCAGGCCCGGGACCGCGTGGGCGTCACCGGGGTCGTAGGCGGTGAGGTACTCGTACGTCAGCCTGAGGACGCTCGTACTGAGCAGACGCACCGCCAGGAAGGGGCTCAGCGAGTCGACGCTCTGCGCCACGGCGATGGTGAGGACCTTGGTGCCCTGGGCGGCCTGCGCCCGCTGCGGAGCCGGGTTGAGCGGAGTCGTGAGCGTTGCCGTGGTGGCCAGGGCGAGGGCGCCGCCGGCGGCGGCGAGACGGGTGAGACGCAGTCGCGGGGTTCTCGGGTGCGGACGGGTTCTGCCGGGCCGGTCTGGAGTACTCATCGATCGTGACCTCGCGTCATCACTCGCGCGGAAACGGCTTGTAGGCCTTCGGGGGGCCGGGAGTTGCCTGGTGACACCGGTTGGGTGAAGAGAGTGTCTATCAGCGGCGGTCTGTGTGCGTCAACGGCACATGAAGCCGGTGTGGCCTGCGAAAACGTCGATTTGAGGTGCCGTCAGTTCAAACATTGGTCCAGACCGGTGAAGGGGGTCTGGTGGAGCGCTGGCGGTGGTCGGTGAGCGGATCCGGTCACCGTTGTGATCTCGGGACCGCGGAGCGTCGACGGTCCCCGGTCCCGGTCGCCGGACCGCTCCAGCACGCCGAGTCCCGCCTCACGCGGACGGCGTGACAGGGTGTCGGGCGGCGTGAATCGCGGGGTGGAGCGCCTGAGCCGGCGTGCGCGGGCGGTCGATTCCGCGTCTTGAACACGGCCGGCCTGTACGAGCGTCGCCGCGGCCGGATCCAGCCCCGTGAGCCGGGCGCGTCGCCCCTCGTTCGGGTGCACTCTCTCGCGTACGGGCCGCCCGGGTGTGCATTATGCGATTTTTGTGGCGATATTGACCCATAAGGTATCGGAGGTCAGACGCTGGCGCCGCAGCGCAGGCATGCGCATTCCTGAGGAGGCACTGCATGCGTGGAACCACGTACGCCCGACGGCTCGCCTGCGCGACGGCGGTGGCGCTCGCCGCGACGGCCTGCGGCGGCGGGAGAACGGGCAGCGGGGCCGGCGGCTCGGTGCTCTCCTCCTCCTGGGGTGATCCGCAGAACCCGCTGGAGCCGGCGAACACCAACGAGGTGCAGGGCGGCAAGGTCCTCGACATGATCTTCCGGGGTCTGAAGAAGTACGACCCGAGGACCGGCGCGGCCCAGAACATGCTCGCCGAGAAGATCGACACCCCGGACTCCCAGAACTTCACGATCACCATCAAGGACGGCTGGACCTTCTCCAACGGGGAAAAGGTGACCGCCAAGTCCTTCGTCGACGCCTGGAACTACGGCGCGAGCCTGAAGAACCACCAGCGGAACGCGTACTTCTACCGCTACATCCAGGGCTACGACAAGATCCACCCGGACAGCGGCTCACAGAGCGCCGGCACGCTCTCCGGCCTGAAGGTCGTCGACGACCGCACCTTCACCGTCAAGCTGGCCCAGAAGTTCTCGAGCTTCCCCGACACCCTGGGCTACCCGGCGTTCGCCCCGCTGCCCCAGGGGTTCTTCTCCGACCACGCGGCCTGGCTGAAGAAGCCGGTGGGCAACGGGCCGTACGCCGTCGACTCGTACACCAGGGGCTCGCAGATGGCCCTGCGGAAGTGGGCCGGCTACCCCGGCGCGGACAAGGCACAGAACGACGGCGTGACCCTCAAGGTCTACACCGACAACGACACCGCCTACACCGACCTGCTGGCCGGCAACCTCGACCTGGTCGACGACGTCCCCGCCTCCCAGCTCAGGAACGTCAGGAGCGACCTGGGCGACCGCTACATCAACGCCCCGGCCGGCATCATCCAGACCCTCGCCTTCCCCTACTACGACAAGGACTGGGACAAGAGCGGCTCGGAGAAGGTCCGCAAGGGCCTGTCCATGGCGATCAACCGCAAGCAGATCACCGACACGATCTTCCTGAAGACCCGCATCCCGGCCACCGACTGGACCTCGCCGGTGCTCGGCGCGGACGGCGGCTTCAAGGACGGGCTGTGCGGGGACGCCTGCGACTACAACCCGGGCGAGGCCAAGAAGCTGGTACAGGAGGGCGGCGGGCTCCCGGGCGGGCAGGTCAAGATCACCTACAACGCCGACACCGGCTCGCACAGGATGTGGGTGGACGCCGTGTGCAACTCCATCAACAACGCGCTCGGCAACGACAAGGCCTGCGTCGGCAACCCGGTAGGCACCTTCGCCGACTTCCGCAACCGGATCACCCAGCACAAGATGTCCGGCCCGTTCCGCGCCGGCTGGCAGATGGACTACCCCCTCATCCAGAACTTCCTTCAGCCGCTCTACTACACCGGCGCCTCCTCCAACGACGGCCAGTGGTCCGACCAGGACTTCGACAAGCTCGTCGACCAGGCCAACGCCCAGACCGACACCGCCAAGGCGGTGCGCACCTTCCAGCAGGCCGAGGAGGTCGTCCGGGACCACATGGCCGCCATCCCGCTCTGGTACCAGAACGGCAGCGCGGGCTACTCCGAGCGGCTGTCCGACGTGGCGCTCAACCCCTTCAGCGTCCCCGTCTACAACGAGATCAAGGTCGGCTGATCCGCCATGGGGCGCTACGTCGTCAGGCGTCTGCTCCAGATGATCCCGGTGTTCTTCGGGGCCACGCTGCTGATCTTCCTGATGGTGAACGTGATGGGCGACCCCATCGCGGGACTGTGCGGCGAGCGGCAGTGCGACCCGGCGACGGCCGCGCAGCTGAAGCAGGAGTTCGGCCTCGACAAGCCGCTCTGGCAGCAATACCTGACCTACATGGGGAACGTCTTCACCGGCGACTTCGGGACGGCGTTCAACGGCCAGCCGGTCACCGAGCTGATGTCGACCGCGTTCCCCGTCACCGTCCGGCTGACCATCGTGGCGATCGTCATCGAGGTCGTCATCGGCATCACCCTGGGCGTGGTCACCGGGCTACGGCGCGGCCGGCCCGTCGACAGCGGGGTGCTGCTGGCGACCCTGGTGGTCATCTCCGTGCCCGTCTTCGTCACCGGCCTGCTGCTCCAGCTCCTGCTCGGCGTGGAGTGGGGCTGGATCAAACCGTCGGTGCCGCCGGAAGCCACCTTCGGCGAGCTGATCGTGCCCGGGCTGGTCCTGGCCGCCGTCTCGCTCGCCTACGTCACCCGGCTGACCCGCACCTCCATCGCCGAGAACAAGCGGTCCGACTACGTCCGCACGGCGATCGCCAAGGGGCTGCCCAGGCGCCGCGTGATCACCCGGCACCTGCTGCGCAACTCGCTCATCCCCGTGGTCACCTTCATCGGCACCGACATCGGCGCCCTGATGGGCGGCGCGATCGTCACCGAGCGGATCTTCAACATCCACGGCGTCGGCTACCAGCTCTACCAGGGCATCCTGCGCCAGAACACCCAGACGGTCGTCGGCTTCGTGACCGTCCTCGTGCTGGTCTTCCTGGTCGCCAACCTGCTCGTCGACCTCCTCTACGCCGTACTCGACCCGAGGATCCGCTATGCCTGAGCAGCCGTTCGAACCCGAGGGCGCCATCGCGGGCACGGGCATGGGCGGCGCGATGGACCTGGCGGCGAGCGAGGCGACGACGCTGGAGCGGACGCCGGGCGGTCCGGAGGGCACCGGCCCGCAGGGCAAGCCGCACTCTCTCTGGTCCGACGCCTGGCGGGACCTGCGCCGCAACCCCGTCTTCCTCGTCTCAGGGCTCGTCATCGTCTTCCTCGCCGTCATCTCCCTGTGGCCCTCGCTCATCGCCTCCGGCAGCCCGCTCCAGTGCGACCTCGCCAAGGCCCAGGAAGGCTCCCAGCCCGGCGCCCCCTTCGGCTACGACGGCCAGGGCTGCAACGTCTACACACGGACCGTCTACGGCGCCCGTACGTCCGTCACGGTCGGTGTCTGCGCCACGCTGGGGGTGGCCCTCCTCGGGTCCGTGCTGGGCGCGCTCGCGGGCTTCTTCGGCGGGGCGTGGGACTCGCTGCTCTCCCGCCTCACCGACATCTTCTTCGCCATCCCGGTCGTGCTCGGCGGCCTCGTCCTGCTCTCCGTGGTGACGAGCAACACGGTCTGGCCGGTCATCGGGTTCATGGTGCTGCTCGGCTGGCCGCAGATCTCCCGCATCGCCCGCGGTTCCGTCATCACCGCCAAGCAGAACGACTACGTCCAGGCCGCCCGCGCCCTCGGCGCCTCCGGCCCGCGCATCCTGCTCAGACACATCGCGCCCAACGCGGTCGCCCCGGTGATCGTCGTGGCCACCATCGCGCTCGGCACCTACATCGCGCTGGAGGCCACCCTGTCGTATCTGGGCGTCGGCCTGAAGCCGCCCAGTGTCTCCTGGGGCATCGACATCTCCGCCGCCTCCCCCTACATCCGCAACGCCCCCCACGCCCTCCTGTGGCCCTCCGGCGCCCTCGCGATCACAGTCCTGGCCTTCATCATGCTCGGCGACGCGGTACGCGACGCCCTCGACCCGAAACTGAGGTGAGCTGCTGTGCTGCTGGAAGTGCGGGACCCGTACGCGGGGTTCCGGAGCGTGCACGGGGGCGCCCGGTCCATCCCCGTACCGGCCTTCGTCCCGCTGGGCGACGCGACGAGCGATGCCGCTCCTGACCGTCCGAAGCCGAGGTGAGCTGCCGTGTTGCTGGAAGTGCGGGACCTGTACGTGGAGTTCCGGATGCGGGACGGGGTCGCCCGGGCCGTGAACGGGGTGAGTTACGGGGTGGACGCGGGGGAGACGCTCGCGGTGCTCGGGGAGTCCGGCTCGGGGAAGTCGGTCACCGCTCAGGCGGTCATGGGGATCCTCGACATGCCGCCGGGGCGGATCACCGGCGGGGAGATCCTCTTCCGGGGCCAGGACCTGCTGAAGCTGAAGGAGGAGGAGCGCAGGAAGGTCCGCGGCGCCGGGATGGCCATGATCTTCCAGGACGCGCTGTCCTCGCTGAACCCGGTGCTCTCCGTCGGCGACCAGCTCGGCGAGATGTTCGTGGTCCACCGGGGGATGTCGAAGAAGGACGCGCGGGTCAGGGCCGTCGAGCTCATGGACCGGGTACGCATCCCGGCCGCCGCCCAGCGCGTGCGCGACTACCCGCACCAGTTCTCCGGCGGCATGCGCCAGCGCATCATGATCGCCATGGCGATGGCCCTGGAGCCGGCGCTCATCATCGCCGACGAGCCCACCACCGCCCTAGACGTCACCGTCCAGGCCCAGGTGATGGACCTGCTCGCGGAGTTGCAGCGCGAGTACCACATGGGGCTGATCCTGATCACCCACGACCTGGGCGTCGTCGCGGACGTGGCGGACCGGATCGCCGTGATGTACGCGGGCCGGATCGTGGAGTCGGCGCCCGTCCACGACATCTACAAAGCCGCCGCTCACCCCTACACCCGCGGCCTGCTGGAATCCATCCCGCGCCTGGACCTCAAGGGCCAGGAGCTCTACGCCATCAAGGGCCTGCCGCCGAACCTCATGCACATCCCGCCCGGCTGCGCCTTCCACCCGCGCTGCCCGATGGCCCGAGACGTGTGCCGGACCGACGAGCCGCCGCTGTACGAGGTCGACGCGGACCGGGCGAGCGCCTGCCACTTCTGGAGGGAGTGCCTGCATGACAGCCTCGACGACTGAGCCGGTCCTGGAGGTCAGCGGGCTCGTCAAGCACTACCCGCTGACCCGGGGCATCCTGTTCAGGAAGCAGATCGGCGCGGTGAAGGCCGTCGACGGCGTCGACTTCCGCCTGGGCAGGGGCGAGACGCTTGGCATCGTCGGCGAGTCCGGCTGCGGCAAGTCCACGGTCGCCAAGATGCTGTGCAACCTCGAACGGCCGACGGCGGGTTCGATCCGCTTCAAGGGCGAGGAGATCACCCGGCTGTCCGGCCGCGCCCTGAAGGCCGTACGCCGCAACATCCAGATGGTCTTCCAGGACCCCTACACCTCCCTCAACCCCCGGATGACGGTCGGCGACATCATCGGGGAGCCGTACGAGATCCACCCCGAGGCGGCCCCGAAGGGCGACCGGCGCCGGAAGGTGCAGGAACTGCTCGACGTGGTCGGTCTCGACCCGGAGTACGTCAACCGCTACCCGCACCAGTTCTCCGGCGGCCAGCGCCAACGCATCGGCATCGCACGGGCGTTGGCCCTCCGTCCGGAGGTGATCGTCGCCGACGAACCGGTGTCGGCCCTGGACGTCTCGATCCAGGCCCAGGTGATCAACCTCCTGGACCGGCTCCAGTCGGAATTCGACCTCTCCTACGTCTTCATCGCGCACGACCTGTCGATCGTGCGGCACATCGCGGACCGGGTCGGGGTGATGTACCTCGGCCGGATCGTGGAGACCGGCACGGAGACGGAGATCTACGACCACCCCACGCACCCCTACACCCAGGCACTGCTGTCCGCCGTGCCCGTCCCCGACCCCGACGCCCGCGAACACCGCGAACGGATCATCCTCTCGGGTGACGTGCCGTCCCCCACGGACATCCCGTCCGGCTGCCGCTTCCGCACCCGCTGCTGGAAGGCCCGGGAGCGCTGCGCACTGGAGGTGCCGGCCCTCGCCGTCCCGGACGCGTTCCGCCTGGAGACCGGCCCGGCCGCGCACGACTCGGCGTGCCATTTCGCGGAGGAGAAGCAAGTCGTGCCGGTGGAGGAGCGCAATGGCAACGGGCCGGGGTGACAAGGAGCACCCCGGCCCGTTCACGGCACCCGCACGGCCGTACGCTGTTCAGCCTCGCGCGTCCGTATATCGGTACCGCTTCAGTGAAGTTGCCTCCGTGTTAACGAAGTTCGTGGTTGTTTGCGCTGCTATGCGTGTGGTTGTGCCAGCGCACGCCTGAGGAAGTCCACCTGGAGCAGCAGCAGGTTCTCCGCGACCTGTTCCTGCGGGGTCATGTGCGTGACGCCGGACAGCGGGAGCACCTCGTGCGGACGGCCGGCGGCGAGCAGGGCCGAGGACAGCCGCAGGGCGTGCGCGACCACCACGTTGTCGTCGGCCAGCCCGTGCACGATCATCAGCGGGCGGTGCGGGTCGGCGGGGGCGGACAGGCCCTCGTCGGTGACGAGGCCGCTCCTCTCGTACGCCGCCGGCTCCGTGGCCGGGTCGCCCAGGTACCGCTCGGTGTAGTGGGTGTCGTACAGCCGCCAGTCCGTCACCGGCGCGCCCGCGATGCCCGCGTGGAAGACGTCCGGGCGGCGCAGCACGGCGAGGGCGGCCAGGTAGCCGCCGTACGACCAGCCGCGGATCGCCACCCGGTTCAGATCGAGGGGGTACTCCCGCGCGAGGTCCTGGAGTGCCTCGATCTGGTCGTCCAGGGAGACGGTGAAGTCGCGGTGGACCGCCTTCTCCCAGGCGGGGGAGCGGCCGGGGGTGCCCCGGCCGTCGGCCACGACCACCGCGAAGCCCTGGTCGGCGAACCACTGCGAGGTGAGATGGGCATTGTGCGCGGCGGCCACGCGCTGGCCGTGCGGTCCGCCGTAAGGGTCGAGCAGTACCGGAAGGGGAGCGCCTCCGGCAGTGTCCCCGGGGTAGTCCGTAGGCATAAGCACGGCGCACGGAATTCGACGTGCGCCCCCCTCGGTGAGCGTCACGCGCGGGGACAAACCGGGATCTTCCGCGTACGACGTGACGGTCGCCGCTTGCTTTCCGTCACGCAGTACCCGGACACGGGCGCCCGGGCGGTCCAGCGTGGCCGAGACCAGCACGGTCACGCCCCCGGCACGCGCCGCCGAGTGCACGCCGGGCTCCTGCGACACGCGCTCCACGCCCAACTCGTTGACCCGGTAGACGTGCACCTCACCGATCTCCGGCGCCTCCGCCTCCTCGCCCGCCGAGGCCGAGACCAGCACGTCGTCGGCGGTCACGTCCAGCACCGCACGGATGTGCAACTGCGGCCCGGTCAGCGGCCGCTCGCCCACCGTCAGCACCCGGGCCCCGCCCTCGTCCGCGATCCGCACGAGCTGTCCGGAGGGGCTCCAGCACGGCACCCCGGGGAAAAGTTCAAGCCATGTTGGATCTTCATCGGCATGGACCATTCGCGTCGCCCCCGACTCCGGGTCCACGGCCAGGAACAGCTGGCTGCGCTGGTCCCGCGCCTGCACCAGGAGCAGCGGTGCCCCCGCGTCTGACCAGTGCACTCGCGCCAGATAGGGGTAGCGCGCCCGATCCCACACGACCTCCGTGCGCGTGCCGTCGAGGCCGATCACGAACAGCCGTACGTCCGCGTTTCCGGTCCCCGCCGCCGGGTACGCGACGTGGTTCGGCTCACGCTCCGGATGGGCCGGGTCGGCGATCCACCACCGCCCCACCGGCGTGTCGTCCGCGCGCGCCACGAGCAGCCGGTCCGACTGCGGGGACCACCAGAAGCCACGCGAACGAGCCATCTCCTCGGCCGCGATGAACTCGGCCAGCCCATAGGTGACGCCCTCCGACTCCGGCTCCGCCAGCGCCCGGTCGCCCTCACCCTCGGCGCCCACCACCCGCAGGGCGCCCCCGGCGACATACGCCACGTGCCGTCCGTCGGGCGCCGGCCGCGGATCGATCACCGGCCCCGGAGCCGGCAGTTCACGCGCGGTCCCGGCCCGCAGCTCCGCCGCGAAGAGCCGTCCTGACAAGGTGAAAGACGCCAACTCGACGGCCGCGTCGGTGGCGTAGCCGACGATGCCGGCACCGCCCTCGCGGCTGCGCTCACGGCGTGCTCGCTCCTCGGGCGAGAGCTGTTCCGAGGCGCCTTGCAGCAGAGCGCGCGGGTCGGCCGCCACGCGCTCCCCGCCGTCCGCCACGTCGATGACCCACAGGGAGTTCGCCCGGTCCGTACCGGAGGGCGAGCGCAGGAATGCGACACGCGAACCATCGGGCGCCACGGTGAACGAGCGCGGCGCGCCGAGGGTGAAACGCTGGGTGCGGGCGTGCCGTCGGGGGAAGGAGACAGGCTCGGTCGTCATGCCCTGACCATATTGGCCATGCGCCCCCTTGTGCGGCCGTGCGCCCAGCGATGCGCAAGGGCGGATAGTTATGATCACTACCGCCATGTGGGTATGAACCTGCTGGCTCGTGTATGGATTTGCTGGATCGATCTACAACCCCCATAGTCCGTCCCACCCCCCGTGTCCCTGGATCTTTGGAGGTGAGCCGCCGTGGCACTCTCGATTTCGGCGGTGGTGCTGCTGGCGATCATCGTCTTCCTGCTGGTCAAGAAATCAGGCCTGAAGGGCGGTCACGCGGTCGTCTGCATCCTCCTCGGCTTCTACCTCGCCTCCTCGACCGTCGCGCCTACGATCAGCGAGCTGACGACCAACGTCGCCAGCATGATCGGGAGCATCAAGTTCTGACGGGGCGGTGCTACGGGGCAGTCGGAAGGGCATGCCCTGCCCTTCGGGTGTCGCGTTCTGGTGCTTTCTGCGGCCCGGCTTCGTAAGCTTTACGATCCCAGGATCAGTGAGGCTCAGGGGGCGGCGCGTGGATGGTCAGGACGTGGACAGACGGCTCCGGGAGCTGGCCAAGGCATCGCCCAACTTCGGGCGTTTGTACGGCTATCAGCCGCTCCTCGCGATCTACGGGTCGCAGGCAGAGCTCACTGTGCTGACCAATCCGAACGCCGCCTACGTCAGTGCCGGCCAGTTCGGTGAGGTGCTGGCCGAGGAGTTCGTCACCCGTACGGGGACTCGCGTCGAGGGCACCAACCAGGTCGACCGCATCAACGCGCTGACCCGGGCCGGGGTTCTCGTCGGCTGGAGTCGTGACGCCTTCCACAAGCTGCGCCGGGGCCGCAACGACGCCGCGCACAACCACCTCTTCGACACGACGATGGCCCTTGAGGCCCTGAAGCTGTGCTGGCAGCTGGGCGACCTCTTCGACCGGGCCATGGGCGGCACGCGCGCGGTGACGGCGTTCGTACCTCCCACGCTGCCGGCCGAGGCGACGGCGATCGACCCCGAGGAGATCGCACAGCTACGGGAGGCGCTGGAGGGGCATCGGCGCACGTTGGCCGAGTCCCGCGTCAAGCTGTCGGAGACCAGCGACAGGCTGGAGGCGGAGCGCCGGGCCCGTGCCGAGGCCGAGGCACTCATCGCCAATGCCGAACAGGCCAAGGCCACGTACGCGGCGCAGATCGAGGAGCTGCGGGCGCAGGTCACCGAGTTGCGGGCGGCACACCAGCAGCAGTACGACCGCGAGCGGCTGCAACCTCGCAAGGTCGCCTCCGCCGCGCGTGACGCCATCGTGGAGCGGGCTCAGCGCCCGGCGCCGCTCAACGAGGTGCAGGCGCGGGCGAAGATCGACGCGATGCTCGCCAACGCGGGCTGGGTGATCCAGGACAAGGCGGATGCCGACCCGCTGGATGGGCGCAGCAGGGGCGTCGCCATCCGCGAGTTCACCGTGGCGACCGGCCGCGCCGACTATGTCCTCTACGTGGACGGAAAGATCGTCGGCGTCATCGAAGCCAAGCGCGAGGGCACACCGCTGGCCGGTGCCCTGGCCCAGAACGAGCGGTACGCGGCAGGTGTGCTCAAGGAGCACGCGATGGCTGTGTGGCGCCGCGAGGAGCCTTTCGCGTTCCGCTACGCGACTACTGGTACGGAGACGTACTTCCTCAACCGGATCGACCCCGAGGCCCGCTCGCGTGAGGTCTTCGCCTTCCACCGCCCCGAGACACTCGCGGCATGGATGCGGTACGCCGACGAGCACCCGGACGCGCCCACGTTCCGGGCGGCGCTGCGCACGAGCATGCCGCTGCTGGAGACGCACGGCCTGCGCATGGCCCAGGTGGAGGCGATCACGGGCCTGGAGGACTCTCTGGCCGCCGACAAGCCGCGTGCCCTGATCCAGATGGCCACGGGCGCCGGCAAGACCTTCACGGCCGTCACGGAGACCTACCGGCTGCTCCGCCACGCGGGCGCTCGCCGGGTTCTCTTCCTCGTCGACCGCAACAACCTCGGCCGCCAGGCCCGCGCGGAGTTCGACAAGTACCGGACGCCGGACGAGAACCGGAAGCTGACCGACCTCTACAACGTGGACATGCTGGGCCGGAGCGGGCTTCAGGAGACCTCCTCGGTCGTGATCTCGACGATCCAGCGGATGTACGCGCTGCTCAAGGGCGAGCCGCTGACGGACGAGCCGGAGGCCGAGGACCGCGAGGACGAGAACGCCTCGCCGCTGGATGAGAGCTACGCGACGGACGAGCCGATCAGCGTCGACTACAACCCGGACGTACCGGTCGAGTCGTTCGACGTGATCATCGTGGACGAGTGCCACCGCTCGATCTACGGACTGTGGCGCGGCGTCCTGGATTACTTCGACGCCCACCTCGTGGGCCTCACCGCCACGCCCACCCGCCAGGCCAAGGGCTTCTTCGACCACAACGAGGTCTCGAAGTACACCTACGAACAGGCCGTCGCCGACGGAGTCAACGTCGACTTCGACATCGTGCGCCTCAACACCGACCTTCGTGAGAACGGCGGCGCGAAGATCGAGGCGGGTACGACGGTCCGCATCCGCGACCGGCAGACGCGCGCCCAACGGTACGAGGAGCTGGACGAGGACTTCACCTACACCACCGCGCACCTCGGCCGTACGGTGATCACCGAGGACGAGATCCGGGCTGTGCTGACGACGTACAAGAACCACTGGCAGCGGTGGTTTCCCGGCCGGGCCGACCTCCCCAAGACCCTGATCTTCGCGGGCCCCAGGGACGACCACGCCGACGAGGTGGTCAAGCAGGTGAAGGAGGTCTTCGGCCGGGGCGAGGAGTTCGCCAAGAAGATCACGTACAAATCGCGGGAGAACGGTGACGACCCCGAATCGCTCATCAACGACCTGCGAAACTCGCCTCGGCTGAGGGTCGCGGTGACCGTCGACATGATCGCCACGGGCACGGACGTGCGGCCCCTGGAATGCGTGATCTTTCTGCGGTCGGTGAAGAGCCCGGTGCTCTTCGAGCAGATGAAGGGGCGGGGAGCCCGTTCCGTGGACGCGGACGAGCTGAAGGCGGTCACTCCGGAGGCGGCACCCGACCTGAAGAAGGACCACTTCGTCCTCA
Source organism: Streptomyces sp. NPDC054834 (assembly GCF_053611185.1). Lineage (NCBI taxonomy): Bacteria > Bacillati > Actinomycetota > Actinomycetes > Kitasatosporales > Streptomycetaceae > Streptomyces > Streptomyces sp. NPDC054834. Next base: position 24,810 of record NZ_JBSGZV010000046.1, read on the forward strand.
TCGACGCGGTCGGCGTCACCGACTCCCCGCTGGTGGACGCCCGGCCGCTGATCCCTGCCGGGGAGCAGCGGGGCGTCCCGCTGGCGAAGCTGTTGGACAAGGCGGGCACGCGGTCGCTGACGGCGGACGAGGCGGAGGTCCTGGCGCGCCGCCTGGCCCGCATCGACCGCCAGCTGGGTGACGAGGAGAGGGGTCTGCTCGCCCAGACCTCCGGAGGCGTCACCCTGGCCGACCTGGCCCGCCGCATCACGGACGCGGTGGATGTCGACACGCAGGACGAGGCCCGTCATGAGGGCGGTCCCGACCTGGCCCGAAAGCGGGTCCACGACGCTGTGGCGCCCCTCACCTCCAACCCGGAGCTGCGCAAGCTGATTCTGGAGATCCGGCACCAGCAGGATCTGACCTACGACGAGACGACCGAGGTCCTGGTCACCGAGCTGCGCGAGATACCCCGGGAGGAGCGTGCTCGCAAGGAACTCGCCGAGTGGAACACCCTGCTCACCAAGGAGCAGCGGGACGAGAACGCGGCGATCCGGGTCGCCCTGGGCAGCGGGGCGCGTGTCGCTCCGCGCGAGGCACGGGTCGCGCTGAGGGAACTCGCGGCCAAGGTCCGGGCGACCAACCGTGCCTGGACGACGACGGTCCTCTGGGACCACTACGAGCAGCTCGGCAGGGCAGTGGCCAGTCCCGGCAAGGAAGCCGGCCTGGGCGACCTCGTACGGCTCATCCGCTACGAGCTCGGTGCGGACGACGAGCTTCGCCCGTACCGTACGGTGGTCGAGGAGCGCTTCGAGGGCTGGCTGCTGCGGCAGCGGCAGGCGGGCGTGGAGTTCACGGACGACCAGCTGTGGTGGCTGGAGCGGATAAGGAACGCCATCGCCACCGACATCGGCATCGAGCCGGGAGACTTCGGACACGCACCTTTCTCCGAGCGCGGCGGAGGCCGTGGCTTCATGCGGGCGTTCGGGGACAAGGACAGGGCGCTGGAACTGTTGGATGAGCTGAATCAGGAACTGGCTTGAGCGTGAGCGTGGATGGGGAGAGGGAGCTGCCGGCGGGGTGGGCTTGGGCCACGCTGGGGGACCTGCTTCACCGTATCGAGGCGGGTAAATCGTTCACGTGTGAACCGCGTCCGGCTCAACCAGATGAGTGGGGCGTCATCAAAGTCAGCGCCATGACCTGGGGAAAATTCGATGCTGACGAGAACAAGGCCGTTCCGAAGGGGCGGGAATTCGACCCCGCTTACGAGATCCACCCGGGTGACGTGCTGGTCAGTCGAGCCAATACGAAGGCGTACGTCGGGGCCCCGGTTCTCGTGGGTGCGTGTCGCCCCAGGCTGCTTCTGTCGGACAAGAGCCTGCGGCTTGTGCCCTCTGAGAGCGTGAGTAAGCGCTGGCTCGTTCACTTCTTGCGATCGCCCGAGGCCCGGGTGTACGTGGAGGCCAAGGCGAGCGGTACCAAGGATGCGATGCGTAACCTCTCGCAGGAGGCGTTGCGTGGGATGTCGGTCCCTTTGCCGCCGCTCGCGGAGCAGCACCGCATCGTTGAGGCTCTCGAAGAGCAACTGTCCCGGCTCGATGCAGGTACCGCGACACTCCACCTCACTCGCAGGCGGTTGGACGGTCTGCGTAAGACCGTCCTGGTTTCGTCTGTGCCGGACGAGTTGCCCGCCTCGTGGAAGATGACGACCGTGGAGGGGGCGGGCACGATCGAATTGGGGCGTGCACGGCATCCCGATTGGCATCACGGTCCTGACATGCGTCCCTACCTGCGTGTCGCCAATGTCTTCGAAGATCGGATCGACACCGCAGACGTCATGGAGATGGACTTCTCGGGAGTCTGGGGGAAGTACCGGTTGGAGCCCGGTGACGTTCTCCTCAACGAAGGGCAGAGCCCGCATCTCGTGGGGCGGCCGGCCCTCTACCGTGGAGTTCCCGAGGATGTCGCCTTCACTAATAGCCTGCTGCGGTTCAAGGCAGCCGACGGCGTCCTCCCGGAATGGGCCCTGCTCGTATTTCGTCGGCACCTGCACGCGAAGCGCTTCATGCGCGAAGTGCGCATTACGACCAACATCGCCCACCTGTCTGCCAAGCGCCTCAAGAAGGTTGAATTCCCTGTCCCGCCCCTGGACGTACAGAAGCGGCTCGTTCAGCGTTCTGAGGAACTGCTGAGCGGAATCGCTGCCATGGAAAAACAGGTGATCCAGGGAATGAGGCGCGCTGGCGCGCTCCGGGCGGCCCTGCTCAGGCGGGCCTTCGAAGGGGAGCTGGTCGCACAGCAGCCCGATGACGAGTCCGCTGCCACTCTCTTGGCTCGTATCGTTGCTCAGCGCGCTGCGGAGCCCAAGCCCAAGCGCGCCCGCAAGGCCACGGCCAAGAAGCCGGCCAAGGCCCCCGCCCCGCGGGCCGCCGAGGCAAGCGGCCCCGCCCCTGAGCCGACCCCCGCCCCCGCCCTCGCCGTACAGCAGGAGTTCGACCTGTGACCGCCCCCGCAGACGCCCAGCCGCCCGCCGAGAAGGCCAAGGTCGCCGCGCAGACCAACACCCTGGTCTCCAAGCTCTGGAACTACTGCAACGTCCTGCGTGACAACGGGATGTCCACCATCGAGTACGTCGAGCAGCTCTCGTACCTGCTCTTCCTCAAGATGGTCGACGAGATCGAGAACGACCCCTGGGACGGGCACGACATGAGTGCCATCGTCCCCGCCAAGTACAACTGGCAGTCACTCGTCGGCAAGCGCGGTCCCGAGCTGGAGAAGCACTACCGAGAGATCCTGGAGCATCTCGGCCGCGAGCCTGAGACCACGATCGGCACGATCTTCGCCGACGCCCAGAACCGGATCACCAAGCCCGCCCTCCTCGAAAAGCTCGTCGTCGAGCTGATCGGCCGGGAGGAGTGGACGGTCACCGGAACAGACCTCAAGGGCGACGCCTACGAAGGTCTGCTCGCCAAGGGCGCCTCGGACACCAAGACCGGCGCCGGCCAGTACTTCACGCCCCGCCCGCTCATCGACGCCATGGTCGATGTCATGCGGCCCGGCCCGGATGACACCATCACCGACCCGGCCTGCGGTACCGGCGGCTTCCTCATCGCCGCCCACGCCTACATCCGCGAGCACCACATGAAGACCATGTCGCTGGACGAGCGCATGGCCTACGACAGCGGCCGCAAGATCTGGGGCAACGAACTCGTCACCGGCACCGCCCGCCTCGCCGCGATGAACATGCTGCTCCACGGCATCGGCAAAAGCGACGGCCCCAGCCTCATCGACGTCGGCGACGCCCTCGCCGACAAGCCCAGCGGCAGGCACGCCACGCTGGTCCTCGCCAACCCTCCCTTCGGCCGCAAGTCCGCGATCTCCGTGATCGGTCAGGACGGCGAGGTCGAGAAGGAGGACATTCAGTACGACCGCGACGACTTCACCGCGACCACGACCAACAAGCAGCTCAACTTCCTTCAGCACATCATGTCGCTCACGGCTGTCGGGGGTCGTGCTGCCGTCGTCCTGCCCGACAACGTCCTCTTCGAGGGCGGAGCAGGTGAGAAGGTCCGCCGCAAGCTCCTGGACGAGTTCGATCTGCACACCATCCTGCGGTTGCCCACCGGCATCTTCTACGCGGGCGGGGTCAAGGCGAACGTTCTCTTCTTCGAGAAGAACTCCCCGCGCGCCGACGGCAAGCCGCAGACCACGGAAACGTGGGTCTACGACTTCCGTACGGGCCAGCACTTCACACTGAAGCAGCGCCCGCTCACCCGCGCCCACCTGGACGACTTCGTGAAGGCCTACCGTCCGGGTGAGTCCCTGTCGTTCCGTGTTGAGTCCCAGGACGAGAACGGGCCGTTCAAGAAGTTCAGCTACGAGGAGCTCATCGCCCGCGACAAGGTCAACCTCGACATCACGTGGATGAAGGATCCGGCCCTTGACGACGCCGACAGCGGTCTGCCGCCCGAGGTGATCGCCGAGGAGATCGTCCGCGACCTCCAGGCCGCCCTGAACGAGTTCACGGCCATCGCCCGCTCCCTGGGTGGCGAGGTGGACGTGCCGGAGGCTGAGGTCGAGTAACGGGCCGGTCAGCCTTCGGACGCGTACGGCACGAAGTCCGCCCAAGCCTCTGGCGAGAGCTGGAGGCGCGGGCCGACGGTGTGCTTGGAGTCGCGTACGTGGACGATGCCGGTGGTCATTGCGACCTCAACGCATTCGTTGCTGTTGCTGCTGTCGCTGTAGCTGCTTTTGAACCACCGCAGCCCTGGGCCGTCCTCCGCGCAGGTCTTCCGGATCATGTCTCCCCCAGCAGTTGCTCGATGAAGGCCAGCGACTCCTCCGGCGAGAGAGCCTGAGCCCGGATGATGCCACACCGCAGTTCCATGATCCGAAGATGCTTCAACTCGGAGACCGGCCGACTGCCGAAGTCTCCTTCGGCGCGGCCGACTGACGTGCCGTCAGCGAACTTCAGCACTTGGATCTCTCCTCCCATGCCAGCATGGACCGCGCGGTCGATCGGCATCACCTGGATCTCCACGTTCCTCATCTGACCGAGTTCCAGGAGATGTTCCAACTGGCGGCGCAACACCATTTTGCCCCCGAGTGGACGCCTGAGCGTCGCCTCTTCCTGGACGAAGCACAGGTCGGGAGCAGGTTCACGCTCGAAGATCGATTTCCGGGCCATACGTGCACCGACCAGCCGCTCCACCTCGTCCTGCGGGTGAGCCGGCCGTCGCATCTCGAACAATGCGCGCATGTACTCCGCAGTCTGCAACAAGCCGTGAAGATTGTGGGTGCCGTAAGCGGTCAGCTCGGCCGCTTTGGCCTCCATTCGTGCAAGGTCCCGAACAGTCTTGGGATAGCGGACCTTCTTCACGTCCTCCTTCATCGCCGAGAGCAACCCACCCGCCGCGAGCACCTCGTCCGCCTTGTCCAGATACTCGGGCCGCGGGATCCGCTTCCCGCCCTCGATCTTGTAGACAAGGTCCTCCCCGTACCCCACCGCCGTCCCGAACTCGGCGGCCCGCATCCCCGCCGCCTCCCGCCGCAGCTTCAACTGCCGGCCCACCGTGGCGACTACGGCCACACCCCAGTCATCGTCAGGGTCCACCTCCCAACCAGGCTCGTCGACCTCGTCCGTGCTGAGCCGTCCCGCGTCACTGTCCACGCTCACTCCGCGCCCTCCCTCCATGCGACCTGACAACGACGCGCTAGCCCTGTGCAGCATTCCGACCGGCCCGGACAGCGCTGGACAAAGCCCGAAAGTCACGATTAGTAATCGCATCGTCACCATTACGGTAAGTGGGTCCCGGCACTCCGCATGACGCGATCCGCGAAACCGGCACCTCTGAACGTTCCGTTGCACCCCGCTCCGTCCTGCCTGGCCGAAACCCGCACACACCGTTGAACGCTCTCGCCAGGCCTCAGAAGATGGTCATGAGCGGATGACGCGATGCCGGTCTTTCGTGGCCGGTGGAACGGGGGTTGAGCGGGTGCTGGCAGGTGGCGACGCGGTCACGAGTGGTGCCCGATGAGGAACCGTATGCAGGTCGCGCTCCAGATCATGCTGGCGCTGGTCGCCTGCTTACTGGGGATCGCCACCAACTACGCGACCAACACGGACAAGGCCCCCTGGGCGCTGGAGGCGATCAAGCGGTTCTCCGTTCCAGCCATCGGCGTGCTGATCGTGGCACTAGTGGTCGGGCAGGTCGTCGTCTACCGGCTGGAGAATCCCGCCCCGCCCCAGACCGAGTGGCCGCGTGACCGGGTCCCGTACCCGGGCCTCGACGCGTTCGGCGAGGACGAGGCACCCGTCTACTTCGGCCGGAAAGCACAGGCCGCCGAACTGACACGCAGGCTGCACACCACCGCTAACCGCCCCGCGGAACGCTTCCTGCTGCTGGTCGGAGCGTCAGGGAGCGGGAAATCCTCGCTGGTCAGAGCCGGAGTGATGCCCCGACTTCGGGAACGCCGCTGGACCGTCGTACCGGCCTTCGCCCCTGGCCCAAACCCGCTGGGCGCCCTCGCGGGTGCGCTGGCGGCCGCCGCCGGCGGGCAGGAAACGGCGAGCGTCGTACTGCGCAGGCTGCGCCAGGGGCCGGACGCGCTGCGCGCCGAGCTGTCGCGGCTGCGTGCTGGCCGGTTCCGGCGGATGCTCCTCGTGGTCGACCAGTTCGAGGAGGTCGTCACCCTGGCGGGGGAGCGTGAACGCGCCCAGTTCCTCGATGCGCTGCGCATCTGCGTGGAACAGGATTCGGCGGTCCGCGTGCTGGTCACCCTCCGGGTGGACCTGCTCGGCCGACTGCTCGGCACCGGACACGCGGAGCTCCTCCAGCACCCGGTAGCCATCGGCACATTGGGCAGGACACAGCTCGCCGAAGTCGTGGAGAGACCCGGGGCCCTCGTCGGTCTCAGCTTCGAACCCGGGGTCGTCGACACCATCGTGAGCGAGACCGGTACGGACGACGCCCTGCCGCTGCTCGCCTACCTCCTTCAGGAGTTGTACTTCGCCTCCGGCCCTGGCGGGACAGTTACCGAGGAGCTGTACCGGCGGCTCGGAGGAGTCCCTGGCGCGCTGGCGCGCCAGGCGGACAACACCGTGGCGGGGCTCGGTGCGGCCGTGGGCATCGACTTCGTCCTCCGGGTCCTGCTCAGGTTCGTCACCGTCGAGGGCCAGGACGTGGCTCGCCGACATGTACCGCTGTCCGAACTCGACGAACCGGCACGTCATGTCGTCGATGCCTTCATCGAGGCGCGGCTGCTGCGCACCGATGTCGCGGGCGGCGGCTCCTCCGCAACCAGCAGCGAGCCCTTCGCGCAGGTGACGCACGAGGCCCTGTTCCGTCAGTGGGCACCGCTGAGACAGGAGGTCGAGGCGTGGGCGGAACGTCTTCGCGAGCGCGCCGAACTGGACCGATGGGCGGCCGACTGGGAGCGGGCCGGACGCAGCGACGACTATCTGCTCACCGGGGAACGCCTCGCGGCGGCCCGGCGCTGGCTCGAAGCACTGGAGGAATCCGGGCAGGCGTCCGCGCCCGCCCGTGCGCTCGTCGAGTCCTCACAGCGCCGAGACCTGACCTTCCTGGGCCAGGTCTCCGACAGTATCGGCCGTCAGGTCCTCCTGAGCGCGGAGAGCGAACCGGAGCGCTCCCTGCTGCTCTCGCTCGCCGCGCTCGGCGAGTGCACGCCCACACCATCGGCCAGGCGCGGGCTGATGGCGGCGCTGGCGGCGAGTCACCTCCGCGCACGGCTCGACGGACACACCGACACCGTCCGGCACATCGCATGGTCCCCCGACGGGCGCATGCTGGCCACGGCGTCCCGGGACGGCACGGCTCGCATTCATGACGCGCCGTCCGGACGCAATCTGCTGGTGCTGCCCTGTGACGGTGTCATGGTCGAGTCCGTCGCCTGGTCGCCGGACTCGGCGAGGGTGGCAGCCGCCGGCCGGGACCGTGTCGTACGGATCTGGGATGCCGACTCGGGGGAGCCGGTCCGGCTGCTCACCGGCGCCGGAGACCTCAACAGGCAGGTGGCCTGGTCGCCGGACGGCCGGCATGTCGCGGCGAGCTCCAAGGACCGGACCGTACGTGTCTGGGAGGCCGATACCGGGCGGCTCGTGCACGAGCTGCACGGGCACGGCGAGGACGTGTGGGGAGTGGCCTGGTCGCCGGACGGCGATCGCCTCGCTTCCGCCGCGCACGACCAGACCACGATCGTGTGGGACCTGGCGACCGGGACGGCGGCCACCACTCTCGTTGGACACTCGGACTTCGTGGAGGGCATCGCCTGGTCACCGGACGGGCGACACATCGCCACCGGCTCCGGGGACCACACCGCCCGCATCTGGGACGCTGGGACCGGCGACCTGCGTCTGTTGCTGCGAGGACACACCGACTACGTGTGGAACCTGGCCTGGTCGCCGGACGGGCGGATGCTGGCCAGCGCCTCCTCCGACCGCACTGTGCGCATCGTCGGTACCGAGGACGCCAAGGTCGTGGCCGTGCTGCGCGGCCACGCCGACACCGTGTGGGGCGTGACCTGGTCACCTTGCGGGACCATGCTCGCCACCAGCTCCACCGACGGCACCGGCATGGTGTGGGACCTGCGCCCGCGGGGCGCCGAGGCCGTACTGGCCGACGGACACCGCGCTGGGGTGAACCAGGCCGCGTGGTCCGGCGACGGCAGCCGTTTCGCCACGGGCTCGGACGACGGGACCGTACGGGTGTGGGACGCGGTCACCGGCGTACCAGCCGGACCAGTGATGGAGCTGGAGGACCGGGTCTGGGCCGTCGCCTGGGCTCCGCAGGGGGAGCGGCTCGCGATCAGCACCAACGACGGCCTGTTCCGGATCACCGACGGACGTGGCGGCACGCTGTTCGAACGACACGGCGAGGTCGTCGAGGGGTGCGCCTGGTCCCCGGACGGCGGCCGGATCGCCACCGGTGGCCACGACGGCGCCGTGCGTGTCCTGTCCGCGCCGGACGGTACCGAGCTGCTGAAACTGACGGAACACCAGGACTGGGTGGGGCGGGTGGCGTGGTCGCCGAGCGGACGGCTGCTCGCCAGCTGCTCCGACGACCGCACGTGCCGGCTGTGGGACATAGGGGAAGGGCAGCAGTTCACGGTGCTGCGTGGCCACGAAAACTACGTGGAGGACGCGGCCTGGTCCCCGGACGAGACGAGGATCGCCACTGCTTCGGGCGACTGGACGGCTGCCGTGTGGGACGCCGTCACCGGTCGGCGCATCGAGGTGCTGAAGGGGCACGAGGGGCGGCTTCGCGCCGTCGCCTGGTCACCCGACGGCCGGCACATCGCCACGGGCGCAGACGACCGCACCGTACGGGTATGGTCCGCCACCACCCTTGAGGAGATCGCCGTCGTCGGTGTGCACCAGGACAAGGTGACCTCCGTGGCCTGGTCCCCGGACGGCACACTGCTGCTCACGGCATCGGCCGACGGGACGGCGCGTCTGTGGCAGGCGGAGCCGGACTACGACCGGCTGGAGGCGATTGCCCGAGGACGCGTCTTCCGCACCCTCACCCAAGAGGAAAGGCGTCAGCATCTGCTGCCGCTCGACCCCGCGTGAGCGTGCGATCAGTAGACACCGTCGACCGTGCGGTCGTCGGTGTGGACGAGGTAGTCGTCCGGGTCCAGGCCCATGGCCTTGCGCTCGGGCGACGACCAGTACAGCGCGTTGCGCTCGGCAAAGGTCTCAGGGCCCTCGTACGAGATCAGCCAGATGAACTTGTTGCGCTCCCGGTCCACCCAGGCCCCGCCGATGGTGAACCCCAACTCCAGGCGCAATGGGACGATTTCCTGCCGCCACCGCTCGACCCACTCGTCGAGCAGGCCGTCCCGGACGGTGTAGGTGCGCAACTGTGTGGTCTTCGGCATGCCAGACATCCTCTCCGAGCTGGAGGTCTCTGCCACCATGAGTCGGCGTGGAGGCCGACAAGATTCCGTCACCTCCCGACAGCCCGGACAGCACCGGACATCTCCGGGACAGTCACTGTACCCAAGGGCGTCGTCTCTTTTCACGGTGCGCGCACGCGGCCACTCTCAGTGACGTGATCCACGAAACCGCCGTCCCCGAGGTTCAGCCCGACCACCCCGTCCGCAACTTCAGTGTGCGACTCTCTCCTACGCCACGCGGAGCCCGTCTCGGCCGCCTGTTCGCCGCCGAACTGCACCCTGCGCATCGAGGTGACCGACACCAGCGGGGAACACCTGCCGCACCCGCAGGACCCCGCTGTAGACGCCGAGTCCGGCCGGGGCCTCTTCCTTGTCGAGGCGCTCGCCGACCGCTGGGGAGTAGCCCCGGGACGGCGTCCGCGCAAGACCGTCTGGGCCGAACTGCGCTTTCCCGCACCGGAACCCGCCCCCACGGGCTCCGGTGGTGTCGGCGACTGAGAAGCAAAGAACCGTGGGGGAAAGGACCCCGCCAAACCCCACCCGTCCCGCCCGCGGCACGCCCTCACCCGCGCGAGTGAACATCAGCAACTCGGCTGGATTTGTGACCCCTTGCGTGTCCTACGCTCAGCGCAACACAACCGCAGACATGCGACGGCCCCCGCCGGGACGGCAATCCCAGTGCGAGGGCCTGACCACCGAGGAAGAGAAGGCCTTCCCGATGGATACGCAGCACCCTAGCGTGCCCCCGCACGCCCAGTCCCGCACCGCGGGCAACAAGCACCCGAACCGGGGCCACCACACCGGCGGGCTCCTGCACGAGCACACCCGTCACACCACCCGCTTCACGGTGATCGGCAACCACCTGGTCCAGCACTCCGACCTCTCGCTCCTCGCGATCGGCCTGGGCTGTCACATCCAGTCGCTGCCGAAGGGCGCCCGCGTGGACATCAAGAGCCTCGCCGCCCGCTTCCCCGAGGGAACGACGCGGATCGCCGCCGCGCTGCGTGAACTGGAGGCCCACGGCTACCTGCGCCGCGAACGCCACCGCGTCCCCGACGGCCGGATCGTCACCCGCACGGTCTCCTGCAACCAGCCCACGGCCTCCCGCAACCAGCCGGCGGCCCGGCGCCACGCCGACAAGCCGGGTTACCCCGACAGGGCCGCCACCCGAACGACGGCACCGCCCGCCAGGCACGCCCCCGCTCGCACCCGCAAGCCCCTCCCCGCCGTGCCGCAGCCCGCCTGCACCGCCCCGTCCCTCCTCCAGGCGGCCACCGACATCCTCGCCGACCTGCGGCGTCACGACTCCCGGCTGCTCCTCTCCGCCCGCGACGCAGACCATCTGGCCCCCGGCGTCGCCGCCTGGCTGGAGCGCGACGTCAGCCCCACCGCCGTACGACGGGCGCTGACCGCCGACCTGCCGCCCGAGGGGCCGCACCGGCCCGCCGCCCTGCTGGCCCACCGCCTCCGCGAGCAGTTGCCGCCCCCGCCTCCGTTCCGCGAACCGGCCGCTCCACCGCCCGTACGGCACCCGTTGCAGACATGCGACGGCTGTGACCGCCCCTTCCGCGCACCCGAACCCGGCCGCTGCCGTGACTGCCGCTGCGACACCGAGGAGGCCGCCTAGCATGAGAGCGACGATCCTTGCCCCTGGGCACAGACGACGAGGAGCGAGCGCCATGACCATCGCACAGGGCAACGCGCGGCAGGGTGCTTCCCACGCCTATCACGCCATGCGGGACTTCGTTCAGTCCGTGGAGGACACCCTCCCCGGCAAGTTCGAGATCACCAAGGAAGGACTCGTCCACGACATGATGTCGCCCGTGAAGCAGCACGAGCTGACCGCGCTGCATCTCCGGAAGCGCCTGGAGAAGGTCATGCCGGAAGAGCTCGTCGCCCACACGGGGGAGCCCGATGTGGAGGACGAGCCCGAAGCCATCCTGCGGCACCCTGACGTGATGGTCATCGCCATGGCCGATATGGAGGGTGGCGGTTCCTTCGACCCCCGCACCCTGATCGCCGCCATTGAGATCGTCTCCCGTTCCAACCCGGACAACGACTGGGTGGGAAAGGTCCGCGACTACCCCCTGATGGGCATTCCGGTCTACGCGGTCTTCGACCCCCGTACGGGAAGCGGCGCCGTCTTCACGGACATCCATCCCGCCCCGGGCGGTCCCCGCTATGCCACCCGCAAGGACTTCTTCTACGGCGAGGACGTCACGATCGGCGACTGGACCATTTCGACGGACGGCCTGCCGCGCTACCAGGACGAGGGTGCCGAGGGCAGGCCCCTGTCCTGACACTGAAGGGCGTCTTCCGGATACGGACGGGCCGCTTTCGGTCACCTTGATCCGAGGCGTCACCGCTTGGCTTGACTGACACCCCTACGGCTCGGGAATCGTTCTCGTAAAGATCGCGGCGAAGAGTCAGTACGGGGTACACATGGCCATTTCCAGACCGCAGACCCGGCAGTTCGAGGCGTTCATGACGAACCTCTCCTATGCCCGGCGCATGGTCAAAGCGGGCGCGATGCTCACGCCCTTCCGCTCGCCCACTATCGACATCGACGACTTCTACCGAGCCGCCTGGGTGCAGGCCGTCGCCGCCATCGACCACTGGCTGCACGAGGAGGTCCTGCGCCGGGTCGCCGAGCTGGCCGCCAAGGACAGTCCCGAGATGCCGTACCAGCTGCGCGTTTACGAGCTGCCGCTGCACAGGGTCGAGGCGGTGCGCCGCGGCGAGGTCACCCTGTCGGAAGCTGTCGTCGAGCACTTGCGCGAGAAACTCTCGGGGCAGGCGCTCCAGCACCCGGGAAAAATCTCCGAAGTACTCAAGCTCGTGACGGAGAAGAAGGTCTGGTACGAGGCGGCGGGCTGCGTCAACAAGGAATTCTTCCAGGGCCGCACCACGCTCAACGAGAAGAAGCTCCGCAGTCGCTATCTGGAGATCACTCAACGACGTAACAAGATCGCGCACGACGCCGACCTGATCGACGGCGATCTCAAGCAGCGCCGTCCCATCGACGAGGCCGAGGTGACCGACGCGATCGACTGGATCGAGCGGATCGCGCTCGCCATCGCGCACGTGCTCGACGGAGAAGGGTGACAAGCGACGAGGCACGGCCGGGAGGGAGGGCGGAGCCTCGTAGGCTGGGCCCATGACGGAACCACCCGCGCGGCGTCTGCTGCTGGTGCACGCGCACCCGGACGACGAGTCGATCAACAACGGCGCGACCATGGCCGCGTACGCGGCCCGGGGTGCCCGGGTGACGCTGGTCACCTGCACCCTCGGGGAGCGCGGTGAGGTCATTCCGCCTGGGCTGCGGCATCTGACCGGTGCCGCCCTGGGTGAGTACCGGCTGCGGGAGCTGGCGGCCGCGACGGGGGAACTGGGCGTCGCGGATTTCCGGCTGCTCGGCGGCGCTGGGCGCTACTCGGACTCCGGCATGATGGGCATCCCGGACAATGAGGATCCTGCCTGCTTCTGGCAGGCCGATCTCGACGAGGCCGCCGGGCACCTCGTCCAGGTGATCCTCGAGGTCCGCCCCCAGGTGCTCGTCACCTACGACGAGAACGGGGGATACGGCCACCCTGATCATATCCAGGCCCATCGCGTCGCCATGAGAGCCGTGGAGCTGGCCGCCGAGGCGGGCTGGCGGGTCCCCAAGGTCTACTGGAACCGGGTGCCGCGTTCCGTCGCCGAGGCCGCCTTCGGCAGGCTGGCCGATGACCTGCCCGGCCTGCCCTTCGCCAAGGCCGCCGCCGTGGACGACGTGCCGGGCGTGGTCGACGAGGAGCGGATCACCACCATGGTCGACGGCAGCGCCCACGCCGCCGCCAAGGCCGCCGCGATGCGCGCGCACGCCACCCAGATCGAGGTCGCCGAGCCTTACTTCGCGCTCTCCAACGAGCTGGCGCAGCCCCTGTTCACCACGGAGTACTACGAGTTGGTGAGTGGTGAGCGGCCCGCCGTGCGGGAGACCGATCTGTTCGCCGGGATCGAGGAGGCGTCATGAGCGGGGCAGGCCGGGGCTCGATGCTCGCGCAGCCGTTGCGGCGTCCCTCAGGTGGGCGGATCGCCGCCCTTCTGGGGCTGTTCGTGCTCGGCGTGGTGGTCGCCATGGCCGGAGCCCTGGTGCAGGCCGGCTGGTTCCCGGGGGGACTGCTGCTCGCCCTGGCGGGCGCGGCCGGGCTGTTCCTCGGCGGGGCGTACGCGATGGGCAGTCGCGCCGGGGCGGTCGCGCCGGTGGCCGGCTGGATCGTCACCGTCATCTTCCTCACCGCCAGCCGTCCCGAAGGGGATTTCCTGTTCGGTGCGGGCGGCGGCTCCTATCTGTTCCTGCTCGGCGGCATGGCCCTCGCTGTGATCTGCGCCACCCTTGGGCCCGGGCGGCAACCTGGGGCCGGTGCCGCCCGACTTGGCAAGTGACGTACCACTTCGCCATGCGGCGTGCGTGCGAGTCCGGTGTGGGTTTCCCCAGCGGTCGTGGGATAAGCGCCAGAAGTGGCCAGTATGGTGGTGCGCGCCGCCGAGTCGCCCGAGAGAGGTCGTAACGCGGGCGGCGGAGCCAACCGGGAGAACCTGCCTTGAGTCGTGAAACTGACACTCCGTCCTCCGGGCCCAACGGGCGCGGCGGAGCCGCATACCCTTCGGGCACGCCGCCGTACGGAACCCCCATGGTTTCCGACGACGGTACGGACGCGGACCGTTCGGCCGCGCAGCCGGAGGAACGCAAGACCGAGACCACGCTGACCACGCGCATCCGGATCAACATCCCCGGATCGCGGCCCATCCCGCCGGTCGTGATGCGCACGCCCGTCGCGGCGGACACCGAGAGCGCGGCCGACGACGCGGGCACGGACCCGCAACCCGCGGCCCCCACCGCGACGTCCACGGGCACCGTGGAGCCGCCCGCCGAGCCCGCCGCGCCGGGTGACGAGAAGACCAGCGACTGGTTCGCTCCCCGCAAGTCCGGCGCGCCCAAGGGCGGTCCGGGCGGCGGCGGCACGAACGGCGCCGGTCTGCCCGGCGGTTCCGCCGCGGGCGCCGCTACGGCGCCGGGCGCGGGTGCCGCGGGCGGTACGCGTCCGAACGGTTCCGGGGCTTCGGGCGCCGCGCGTCCGGGCGGCTCCGGTTCCCCGGGCGGTACGCGTCCGGGCGCGGGGCGTCCCGGTGGCGTGGTCGGCTCGATGAGCGTGCCGGGCGCGTCCCGGCCCGGCGGGACGAACGGCGCGGGGTTCTCCGGCGCCACCGGCGGTCCCGTGGCCCCCGGGCACGGCGGCGGCACCGGCTCCTTCGACGTCACCGAGGCGCTGGCCGCGGGCCCGCTGGGCAACGGCAAGGGCAACGTCCCCCGTCCCGGCTCGGGTGGCGGCGGTGAGCCGAGCCGCGACGATCTGCCGTACTTCGCGGACAACGGCCGCGGTGGTCCGAAGGGCCAGGGCGGCCCGGCCGGGCCAGGTGGTCCCAGCAACTTCAACGGTCCGGGCGGCCGTGGTGGCGCCGGGGGGCCGCAGGGCCCCGCGGGCCCCACCGGCGGCCCGGTCACCGGGGACAGCCCGCTGGCCCCGCCCGTCGGCGGCACCCCGGGTGCTTCAGGTGGTCCGGGTGGCCTGGGCGACATCGGCCTGGACCCCGGCATGGCGTTCGACGCCCCAGGCGGTTTCGGCGGCCCTGGTGCCACCAGCGCCCCTGGTGCCCCCGGCGCGGGCACCGGCCCGGTCGCGGGCCGCGGACCCGGCGGCGGCATGAGCGACGACACCGCGATCCTCACCCCGCAGAAGCCCGCCCCCGAGGGCACCCCCGGCTACGGCTCCCCGGCGGACAACGTCTCCGGCCACACCGTCACCAGCGGCATTCCGGTCGTCCCGCCGGGCGCCACGTCCCCGTTCGGGCCGGGCACGCCCGCCGGCGGGCCGCTGCCGCACACGCCCCCCAAGCTGCCCGAGCCGGTCTCGCAGAACGTGTCGGAGACCAAGTCCAAGAAGGCCAAGAAGAAGGGCCGCAGCAAGCTGGTGCTGCTCGGCGGCGGCGTGGTCGTGGTCGCCGGTGTCGCCTACGGCGCCGGGCTGCTGATGAACCACTCCGACGTGCCCAAGGGCACCACCGTGCTCGGCGTCGACATCGGCGGCGGCACCCGGGACGAAGCCGTCAAGAAGCTCGACGACGCCTTCGGCGAGCGGGTGAACAAGCCGCTGAAGCTGTCGGTGGGCGGCAGGACGGTCTCCCTCACGCCGGACCAGGCGGGCCTCCAGTTCGACTTCCAGTCCACGGTCGGCGCGGCGGCGAAGAGCGACTACAACCCGGTCTCCGTGATCGGTTCGCTCTTCGGGCAGAAGCGGGTCGTCGAGCCCGCGATGCCGGTCGACGAGGAGAAGCTCCAGGCGGCCCTGAAGGGCGTCGGCGGCGGCTCCGGCTCGGTCACCGAGGGCACGATCGAGTTCAAGTCCGGCAAGGCCGTCGCGGTCTACGGCAAGGCCGGCAAGGCCGTCGACGCCGCCCGGTCCACGGAGGCCGTCAAGGAGGCGTACCGCGCGGAGGTGGAGACCGGCACCGTGACTCCGGTGACCGTGCCGACCACCACCCGACAGCCGACGGTCTCCAACGCCGAGGTCGACCGCGAGATGAAGAAGTTCGCGGAGCCGGCGATGTCCGCCAACGCCACGGTGCAGACGGACGCCGCGCACTCGGTCGTGCTCAGCCCGCAGAACTCGCTGTGGAAGTTCCTCCGGGTGAAGGCCGTCGACGGCAAGCTGGTCGACGCCCCGGACAAGGCCGCCCTGAAGGCGCTGTACGGCCACGCCTTCGACAACGTGCTGATCACCCGGGCCAACGGCAAGAAGACCCCCCTCACGGTCGACGAGGTCTACATCAACCTGCGCACCGCGCTGATGAGCAAGACCAACCGGATCGCGGTCATCGACACGAACCCGAGCTGAGCGGGCCCGACGAAAGAGGGGGCGCCCGGAGAGCACCGGGCGCCCCCTCTTGTCATGTCACGCCCTCCGCATGACATCTGTCATCCGGCACTCAGGACCGCCGACACTGACGACGGCCCGGGCCCTGAAGCCAGCATGTACGTCATGACAACGACAGCGGCGACCACCACCACCCCGGTGGTCGGGTTCGATCAGGTGAGCAAGACGTACGGGAGCACACGGGCCGTGGACGGGCTCTCGCTCCAGCTGCACCCGGGGGAGACCGTGGCCCTGCTGGGCCCGAACGGTGCCGGCAAGTCCACCACCCTCGACCTGCTGCTCGGCCTCAAGCAGGCCGACCGCGGCACGGTCAGCGTCTTCGGCACCAGCCCGCGCGAGGCGATCGTCGCCGGCCGGGTGGGCGCCATGCTCCAGAGCGGCGGACTGATGGACGAGGTCACCGTCGCCGAGCTGGTCAAGCTCGCCTGCGATCTGCACCCGAAGCCGTACAAGGCCGCCGACGTGCTCGCCCGCGCGGGCATCTCCCAGATCGCCGACCGCAAGGTCAACAAGCTCTCCGGCGGCCAGGCCCAGCGCGTCCGCTTCGCCCTCGCCACGGCCGGCGACAGCGACCTGATCGTCCTGGACGAGCCGACCACCGGCATGGACGTCTCCGCCCGCCAGGCCTTCTGGGCCACCATGCGCGAGCAGGCCGACCAGGGGCGGACCGTGCTGTTCGCCACGCACTACCTCGAAGAGGCCGACGCCATCGCCGACCGGGTGCTCGTCCTGCACCGGGGCCGGCTGCTGGCCGACGGCACCGCCGCCGAGATCAAGGCCAAGGCCGGCGCTCGCCGCGTCTCCTTCGACCTGGAGGGCGAGATCGACGAGACCGCCCTGCGCGGCCTGCCGTTCCTCGCCACGATCGGCATATCGGGCCCGACGATCCGCATCCAGTCCACCGACGCCGACGCCACCGTGCACGCCCTGTACGGCCTCGGTGTCTACCCCCGCAACCTCGAGGTCGCCGGGCTCGGACTCGAGCAGGCCTTCGTCGCCATCACGGAGGCCGAGGAGGCCAAGGAGGTCACGCAGTCGTGAACAGTCTCATCAAGCTCGAACTCGCGCGCTCCCTGCGCAACCGTAAGTTCCTGTTCTTCTCGGTGATCTACCCGTCGGTCATCTTCCTGCTCGCCTCGAACCAGAGCGGCACCAACGGCAAGGTCGACGGCACCGGTCTGACCGTCGCGGCGTACGTCATGGTCTCCATGGCCTCCTTCGGCGCCCTGACCGCCGTTCTGATGGGCAACAGCGAGCGCATCGCCAAGGAACGGGAGAACGGCTGGGTACGGCAGCTGCGGCTCACCACGCTTCCCGGGCGGGGATACGTACTCGCCAAGACCGCCAGCGCCGCCGTCGTCAGCCTGCCGTCCATCGTGGTCGTCTTCCTGGTCGCCGCCGCCGTGAAGGACGTACGCCTGGACGCCTGGCAGTGGCTCGCCCTCACCGGCGCGATCTGGGCCGGCAGCCTGGTCTTCGCCGCGCTCGGCGTCGCCATCGGCTACCTCGCCTCCGGGGACGCGGTGCGCCCGCTCACCATGATCATCTACTTCGG
The DNA here is from genome assembly GCF_053611185.1 of Streptomyces sp. NPDC054834. Lineage (NCBI taxonomy): Bacteria > Bacillati > Actinomycetota > Actinomycetes > Kitasatosporales > Streptomycetaceae > Streptomyces > Streptomyces sp. NPDC054834. The sequence goes on from NZ_JBSGZV010000046.1 coordinate 42,738, forward strand.
TCTGTCGATACTCGGCGGCCTGTGGTTCCCGTCCTCCACCTTCCCGACCTGGCTCCAGGACATCGCCAAGTGGCTCCCCACGCACGCGTACGCTGCTCTCGGACGGGCGATCGAGCAGAGCCAGGCCCCGCACGCCCAGGACATCGCCATCCTCGCCGTGTTCTTCGTCCTCTTCGCGGGCAGCGCGGCCTGGCTGTACCGGAAGGACACGCTGAAGGCGTGAGCGCCATGACGGAAGACGTGGGGGCCGCCGACGAGGCCCGGGCGGAGCGGCTGATGCGCATAGGTGAGTCGCCCCGCAACACGAGCGAGGCCGTGCGCAAACTGGTGTGGATCCTGCCCTGGCTGATCTTCCTCGGCTCCCCGGTGAGCGACCTGACCGGCGGCCACCACACCACCGGCGCCACCGTGGCCGGCTGGGCGGGGTTCATCTCCTTCACCGGGATCTATCTGGCCGTGGTCTTCCGCAACATGGGGCGTCCCTTCCGCGGCCCGGTCGTCGGGGCCCTGGTGGCCGTGCTCTTCACGCTGGCCGTCGTCCTGTCCCTCACGCTGGGTGACTCCTGGCTCGGTCTGTTCGTGTACGTCTCGGTCACCTGCGGGGCGACCCTCCCGCTGCGCGTGGCGAACTGGACGATCCCGACGACCACCGCCGCGCTGATCCTGGTCGGGCTGCGCGTCGGTCAGGAGACCGCCTGGGGGCTGTTCATCATCGTGCTGCTCGTCGGCTACTCCATGAGCGGTGTGCGCCAACTCGTCCACACGACCGTGGAGCTGCGCAAGGCCCGCGCCACCGTCGCCCAGCTCGCCGCCAACGAGGAACGGCTCCGCCTCGCCCGTGACCTGCACGACCTGCTCGGCCACTCGCTCTCCCTGATCACGCTCAAGAGCGAGCTGGCGGGCCGCATGCTCCCCGACCACCCCGACAAGGCGGCCCAGCAGGTCGCCGACATCGAACAGGTCAGCCGTCAGGCCCTGGTCGACGTCCGCGAGGCGGTCACCGGCTACCGCCGCCCCCGCCTGGCCGCCGAACTCGCCGGCGCCCAGGTCGCCCTGACCGCCGCCGGAGTCGTCGCCGAGGTGCCCGCCGAGCCCGACCTCGCCGGCATCCCCGAGGAGACCGAGGCCGCCCTCGCCTGGGCGCTGCGCGAGGCGGTCACCAACGTCGTGCGGCACAGCGGCGCCGGCCGCTGCACGGTGGAGGTGCTGCGCCGCCAGACCCTGGACGGCCCCGTCCTCGAACTCGCCGTCGAGGACGACGGATCGGGTGGCTCCGGCAAGCAGCCCGGTAATGGTCTGACCGGTCTGACCGAACGTATGGAGAAGGCCGGCGGCACCCTCGAGGCGGGCCGGGCCAGGCACGGCTTCCGGCTGGTCGCCCGCGTGCCCACGGCCACCGCGGCCGACGTAGTATCCGGGGCATGAGCAGCACGATCAAGGTCCTCCTCGCCGAGGACCAGTCGATGGTCCGGGAGGCGCTGGCCGCCCTGCTCGGCCTCGAGGACGACATCGACGTCGTCGTCCAGGTGTCACGCGGGGACGAGGTGCTGGCCGCCGCCCGCGAGCACGGTGTGGACGTCGCCCTGCTCGACATAGAGATGCCGGGCTGCACCGGCATCGAGGCCGCCGCGCAGGTCCACAAGGAGCTGCCCGCGGTCAAGCTGGTCGTGCTCACCACCTTCGGCCGCCCCGGCTATCTGCGCAGCGCCATGGAGGCGGGCGCCGACGCCTTCCTCGTCAAGGACGCCCCCGCGGCCCAACTCGCCGAAGCGGTACGCAAGGTGCTGGCCGGTGAGCGCGTCATCGATCCCATACTCGCCGCGGCGGCCCTGGCCGAGGGCGCCAACCCCCTCACCGACCGCGAACGCGACGTCCTCCGCGCCGCCGCTGACGGCTCCACCAACGCCGAACTGGCAGCCACCCTGCACCTGTCCCAGGGGACGGTACGCAACTACCTCTCGACGGCGATCCAGAAGCTCGCGGTCAGGAACAGGGCGGAGGCGGTACGGATCGCGAGGGAGAAGGGCTGGCTGTAGCGCCCCGGCTCAGTTGAGCATGGCGCGTGCCGCATGGGCCTGTCGCCGTGCCCGCTCCGCGGTCGTCCCGTCGACCACCTCCACCAGCTCGGCGTACGCGTCGAGTTCGGACGCGCCTGCGGCGAAGTCGCCGCGCTGCACGAGCAGCTGCGCCCGTTCATAGCGCAGCCGGGCCGGATGGTGCGGCATCATTGACGTCCAGCGGATCGGCCGGCTCCCGGCGGAGCCCCCGTCGCCCCGGCTCAGTTGAGCATGGCGCGTGCCGCATGGGCCTGTCGCCGTACCCGCTCCGCGGTCGTCCCGTCGACCACCTCCACCAGCTCGGCGTACGCGTCGAGTTCGGACGCGCCTGCGGCGAAGTCGCCGCGCTGCACGAGCAGCTGCGCCCGTTCATAGCGCAGCCGGGCCGGATGGTGCGGCATCAGCAGGGACAGCTCCACGCCCCACAGCGCCACGTCGGACCGCTCCGGCCGGGCCGCGGCCCACGCCCGGACGTTGTTCAGGATCCGCACCATGACGTCCAGCGGATCGGCCGGCTCCAGCATCTCCGGGACCGGCGGAGCCCCCGTCGCCCCGACGACGAGCAACTCCGCGTCCGTCCCCGTCAGCACCCGTCCCCCCTCGAACGGATCGGCGAGCACCTGTTCCGCCGCCGCCCCGAACCCCACCACGAAGTGTCCGGGCAGCGCGACCCCGTACACCGGCGCGCCGGCCCGCCGGGCGACCTCCATCCACACCACCGACAGCAGGATCGGCAGCCCGCGTCGCTGCCGGAGCACCTCGTGCAGCAGCGACGACTCCAGTCGCTGGTAGTCCGCGGCGCAGCCCCGGAACCCGTACCGGTCGCCGAGCAGCTCGTACAGCGCCGTCGCCCACGCGTGCGGTCCCCCGGGCCGGAACGGCAGCTCTCCCGCGAGCCGGTCCAGCTCCATCTGCGCCGCGTCCATGCCGGCCTCGTCCAGGGAGCCGTCCGCCTGCGCGGCGAGCAGCAGACACAGCGCCGACAGGTCGGGCCGCTCGGACCGAGCCTCCTCGGCGAACCGCTGCCGCAGCTCGGCGGAGCGTTCCGGGGGTGGGGGGCAAGGGGGACGCATGATCGGCACCTGCCCCTTCAGGCGGACCCGTGCCGCCGGGCGTCGGAGACATCCGGCGCCCGGTAGTGGTGGTAGGCGTGGTGCGCCGAGAAGCCCATCCCGGCGTACAGCGCCCGCGCCGCCTCGTTGTCCGCCTCGACCTGGAGCCAGGCCGCCGAGGCGCCCTCGTCCAGGGCCCGGCGGGCGAGGGCGGCCATCACGACGGTGGCCAGCCCGCGGCGCCGCTCGGCCGGGTCGACCTCGACGGCGGCGAACCCGGCCCACCGCCCGTCCACGACACACCGGCCGATGGCGAGCGGCTCGCCGCCCCCCTCCCGGGGGACGGTCGCGAACCACACCGACGGTCCTCCCCCACTCCCGGCTTCTCCCCCACTCTCGGCTTCGCTCGAGCGGGGGGACCCCCATGCGCGGGGGGACCCCCCTCCCAGCACCTTCAGGGCCACCTCACTCACCCCTTTGCGCTGATACCGCGCCAGCCACGCCTCGTCCGCCGTCCGGGCCACCAGCACCCCGGTGCCCTCGGCCCGGTCGGCCACCGGCGCCAGCGCGCCGATCCACAGCTCGGCGGTCACCTCGCGCACCCAGCCGCGCCGCTCCAGCTCCGCGCAGAGCAGCTCCTGCGTGCCCTCGGCGCCGGTCGCGGTCTGGACGTACGCGGGGAGTCCGCGCTCGCCGTACCAGCGTCGTACGGCCGCGAGGGCTTCGTCGAGAGGCAGACCGGGATCGCCGAGCGGCAGCACACTGTTCGCCCTTCGGGTGAACCCGCCCGCGGCCCGCAGTTCCCACTCGCCGAGCCGCTCGCTCTCCACCGGCCGCCACGCCCGGGACGCGACGTGCGCGAGCTCCGCGTAGGAGGCGGCGGGGCCGCGCCGACGCGCCGGCGCGGCCGGCACCACCTTGCCCGCCACCAGCGCGGATTCCGGGATCCGGACACTCCGTCCGTCCCGCTGTGTGATCAGCAGCACGCCGTTGTCCCATGATGTGAGAACACCCACCGTGTCGGTGAACTTCTCTCCCGGGGCTTCAGCCTCACTCAAGCGTCGCACCGAGACCCGTTTACCCACGTCAGCAGCGGTGATGCGGACTTCGAAGCGCCCGGCGGCCGAGATTTCCACAGGTCAGTTCACCCCTCCTGTTCGGATCATGCCCAAGAACGGAGATACTAGGGGCGGGCATCGACGACGCCGCGCTCCCGCGCGCCAGGCGGCGGAGCCTGAGGAGGCCCGCCAGCGCCCTATCGAGGAGGAACGACAGCGTGACCTACGTCATCGCGCAGCCTTGTGTCGACGTCAAGGACAAGGCGTGCATCGAGGAGTGCCCGGTCGACTGCATCTACGAGGGCCAGCGGTCCTTGTACATCCACCCGGACGAATGCGTCGACTGTGGTGCCTGTGAGCCGGTCTGCCCGGTTGAGGCGATCTTCTACGAGGACGACACTCCGGAGGAGTGGAAGGACTACTACAAGGCGAACGTCGAGTTCTTCGACGAGCTCGGCTCCCCGGGCGGTGCCAGCAAGCTGGGTCTGATCGAGCGGGATCACCCCTTCATCGCCGCGCTGCCGCCGCAGGGCGAGTGACCCCGTAAGCGGTCCAGCGGCGCGCATCCGCGCCGCCTCGGTCCCGTACGGCCTGATCGCCCGATCACGGCCGCACGGGACCGAGGCGTTTGCCGTACCGACGAAAGAGAGCAAGATCCCGTGTCCGCAGTCTCCGACCGCCTCCCGACCTTCCCCTGGGACAAGCTGGAGCCCTACAAGAAGACGGCCGCCGCGCACCCCGACGGCATCGTGGACCTGTCCGTGGGCACCCCGGTCGACCCGGTCCCCGAGATCGTCCAGAAGGCCCTGATCGCCGCGGCCGACTCCCCGGGCTATCCGACGGTCTGGGGCACCCCGGCGCTGCGCGACGCCATCACGGGATGGCTGGAGCGCCGCCTCGGCGCCCGTGAGGTCACCCACCGCCACGTCCTGCCGGTCGTCGGCTCCAAGGAGCTGGTGGCCTGGCTCCCCACCCAGCTGGGCCTCGGCCCCGGCGACAGGGTCGCCTTCCCCCGTCTGGCCTATCCGACCTACGAGGTCGGCGCCCGGCTCGCCCGGGCGGAGTACGAGGCCTACGACGACCCGACCGAGCTGGACCCCGAGGGCCTGAAGCTCCTCTGGCTGAACTCGCCCTCCAACCCCACCGGCAAGGTGCTGGCCAAGGACGAGCTGACCCGGATCGTCGCCTGGGCCCGTGAGCACGGCGTGCTGCTGGTCTCCGACGAGTGCTACCTCGAGCTGGGCTGGGAGGCCGACCCGGTCTCGGTGCTGCACCCGGAGGTGAACGGCGGCTCGTACGACGGCATCGTGGCCGTCCACTCGCTCTCCAAGCGCTCCAACCTGGCCGGCTACCGCGCGGCCTTCATGGCCGGCGACCCGGCCGTCCTGGGCCCCCTCCTGGAGATCCGCAAGCACGGCGGCATGATGACCTCCGCGCCCACCCAGGCGGCGGTCGTGGCCGCCCTGGGCGACGACACCCATGTGCACGAGCAGCGCGAGCGTTACGCCGCCCGCCGCTCCGCCCTCCGTGACGCCCTCCTCGCCCACGGCTTCCGCATCGAGCACAGCGAGGCCAGCCTCTACCTGTGGGCCACCCGCGACGAGTCCTGCTGGTCGACGGTCGCCCACCTGGCCGAGCGCGGCATCCTCGTCGCGCCGGGCGACTTCTACGGTCCGGCGGGCGAGAAGTTCGTCCGCGTCGCGCTCACGGCGACGGACGAGCGCGTGGCGGCGGCGGTACGAAGGCTGGCCGAGTAGCCGCCGCGGTCGCTGCCGACGTACGCACGCGAAGGCGACGGGGTCCCAGGACGCTCCCTGGGACCCCGCCGCCGCAGTCGAGCCGCGGCCGAGCTCAGCCGCCCAGCCCCACACCCTGGGCGGCCGGCAGCGAAGACGTCGGCAGCCCGCCCTTGCCCGGCAGTCCCCCCTTGGTCGGCAGCCCGCCCTTGCCCGGCAGTCCCCCCTTGGCCGGCAGTCCGCCCTTGGTGAGAGCATCCGTGGGCAGTCCGCCCTTGGTGGCCGATGCGGCGGTGTCACCCAGGACCCCCCCGGCGGCTCCCGCCACGTCCCCGGCGGTCTTCTGCGCGGCCGGCGTCGCCTGCTTCAGAGCCTTGCCACCGGTCTTGCCCGCGGCCGGCACCGCCTTCTTGACCGCCTGGCTGCCGGACTCACCCGCGACCCCGGTGACGTGCTGCGTGGTGCTGTCGACCGCGTTGCCGGTGCTGGCCCCGTCCAAAGCGGTCAGCCCGCCGAGGTCCGGCGTGGTGGCGGGCAGGTTCGCGGCCGCGCCGGCAGAGCCGGCCGCACCGACCCCGGCGGCCGCTCCCGCTGCGACAAGCAGCGCGGCACGGGCGATCCGGCGGGTCAGGGGGAGGGACATGGTGCTCCTTCGACGGAGGGAACGATGAACTGATCGTCCGGACTCGGACGCAGTGACTACCGCTCGAGTGCCCCGAAAGTTGCGGAGGCCGAAGGTAAAGAATTGGCAACGCATCGCATTATCTACTGTGGGTAAAAAGGGGCAAAGAGTTCCCGTCCAGGCGTCCGCAGAATCCTTACGGCCCTGATTTCGCAAGGGGTCGAGCGCCCCCGAGGATGGCCGCGAAAACCTGCGCACCCCGCCGCCGGGACCCGCCCCGCGTAACCCCGGCGAGTGAGCGCCCGTACTACTGCCCGGTCACGATCCGCACGGCGTTCGCGGACGCCTCGGCCCCGTTGGTGCCCGTCGACGCGGTGCTGCGCCACCGGCTGTCCGTGCTCCCGGCGGCCCACTGCCGCCCGGCGTACGACACCTGTTCGATGTGCAGGGCGGAGGAGTTGGCCACCGCCCAGTGCGCCAGCTGCCAGCCGCGCTCCGCTTCGGTCCGCTTCGTCCGCGGCTTCGTCCGTGTGCCGCCCGTCGGCGCGTCGTCGGCGGGCACCGGCACGGTCACGGTCCGCCCGTGCGCCTCGGCGGTCACGCTCGGGGACGGCGCCGCCGGCTCCTTGCCGCTCACCTCGGCACCGGCCTCCTCGAAGGCGTCGCGCCCGAAGTCCCGTACCAGCGCGGCCCGTACCGCGTCCGGGCCGGTGGCCGCGATCTGGGTCTCCGGCCGCCCGTCACAGGTCAGCGTGGCCGCCGCCGCCCCGGTCAGGGCGGCGGCGAGCAGGGTGGCGTCCGGCTCGTGCTTGGCGTACGCCTCCGGGAAGCCGCTGCGCTGCACGCGCTGCGCGGCCACGGTGAGCGGCAGCTTCGTGTAGCCGGGGACCTTGGCCAGGTGCTCGTAGAAGATGCCCGCCGCGTACGTCGGGTCCATGATCTGCTTCGCGGTGCCCCAGCCCTGTGAGGGCCGCTGCTGGAACAGGCCCAGCGAATCCCGGTCGCCGTGCTCGATGTTGCGCAGCCCCGACTCCTGGAGCGCGGTCGCCAGCGCGATGGTCACCGCCCGCTCGGGCATGTCGCGCCCGGTGCCGACGGCGGCGATCGTCGCCGCGTTCACCGCCTGTTCGGGCGTGAAGTCGTACGACGCCCCGTCCTCCTCGGACGAGACGACCTTGCAGCCCGGGCCGCTGCCTGCGGTGATGTACTGCACCACGAGGTAGCCCGTGACGGCCAGCAGTACCAAGAAGGCCGCCCCGAAACGGAAGAGGCGGCCGCGACGTTTGGGAGTGGGGGACGGCTCTGACACGCGCTAGAGGGTACTGGAGCCCGCCGCGGTCCCCACCCCGGGTGCCGGATGGCAGGTTAGGGTCGACGACATGGCCGACAGCACCCTTGACCTGACTCTGGACGCCGCCGAGCTCACCGCGCGGCTGGTCGACTTCCCCTCGGAGAGCGGCACCGAGAAGCCGCTCGCGGACGCGATCGAGGCCGCGCTGCGGGCCCTGCCGCATCTGACGGTCGACCGGTACGGCAACAACGTGATCGCCCGTACGGACCTGGGCCGGCCGGAGCGGGTGATCCTGGCGGGCCACATCGACACGGTCCCGATCGCCGACAACGTGCCCTCCCGTCTGGACGACGACGGTGTCCTGTGGGGCTGCGGCACCTGCGACATGAAGTCGGGCGTCGCGGTCCAGCTCCGCATCGCGGCGACGGTCCCGGCTCCCAACCGCGACCTCACCTTCGTCTTCTACGACAACGAGGAGGTCACCGCCGAGCTGAACGGCCTCAAGCATGTGTCGGAGGCGCACCCGGAGTGGCTCGCGGGCGACTTCGCGGTGCTGCTGGAGCCGTCGGACGGACAGGTCGAGGGCGGCTGCCAGGGCACCCTGCGGGTCCTGCTCAGGACCAAGGGGGAGCGGGCCCACTCCGCGCGCGGCTGGATGGGCTCCAACGCGATCCACGCGGCGGCCCCCATCCTGGCCCGCCTGGCCTCCTACGAGCCGCGCTACCCGGTCATCGACGGCCTGGAGTACCGCGAGGGCCTGAACGCGGTGGGCATCGGCGGCGGTGTGGCGGGCAACGTCATCCCCGACGAATGCGTGGTCACGGTCAACTTCCGCTTCGCGCCCGACCGTACGGAGGAGGAGGCCGTCGCGCACGTCCGCGAGGTCTTCGCCGACTGCGGTGTCGAGGAGTTCGTGGTGGACGACCTCAGCGGCGGGGCGCTGCCGGGACTGTCCCATCCGGCGGCGGTGGAGTTCATCGAGGCGGTGGGCGGCACCCCGCAGCCCAAGTACGGCTGGACGGACGTCTCCCGCTTCTCGGCCCTGGGTGTCCCCGCGGTCAACTACGGGCCCGGCAACCCGCATTTGGCGCACAAGCGGGACGAAAGGGTCGAAACAGCCAAGATTCTTTCGGCCGAGGAGCGCCTGCGGGGCTGGCTCACCCGGTGACGGCCCGCGACGGCGCTACGTGGCGGACATGCTCACGTCCCCCGTCCATAACCCCCGGCGATCTACGCTGAGGCGGAACGACCCGGCAAGCGGAGGGAGCGCACATGGCTACCGGCAACCCCGAGGGCAAGAAGCAGCCACCGGAGGAGCAGCGGCTGGGGCCGGTCCTGAGGCGGCGCGGACAGGTGACCGCGAGCACGACGGATCAGCGGCTGCTGGACGAGCGCGCCCCCAGCGACTGGGTGCACACCGACCCGTGGCGGGTCCTGCGCATCCAGTCGGAGTTCATCGAGGGCTTCGGCACCCTCGCCGAACTCCCGCCCGCCATCAGCGTGTTCGGCTCGGCGCGGACGCCCGTCGACTCACCGGCGTACGACGCCGGCGTACGCCTCGGCCGCGGCCTGGTCCAGGCGGGCTGGGCGGTCATCACGGGTGGCGGCCCGGGAGCCATGGAGGCGGCCAACAAGGGAGCCAGCGAGGCGGGTGGCACCTCGGTCGGCCTCGGCATCGAGCTGCCCTTCGAGCAGGGCCTCAACCCCTACGTCGACATCGGGCTCAACTTCCGGTACTTCTTCGTCCGCAAGATGATGTTCGTCAAGTACGCCCAGGGCTTCGTGGTCCTCCCCGGCGGCCTCGGCACCCTCGACGAACTCTTCGAGGCCCTCACCCTCGTCCAGACCCAGAAGGTCACCCGCTTCCCCATCGTCCTGTTCGGCAGCGAGTACTGGGGCGGTCTCGTCTCCTGGCTCAGGGACACCGTCGTGGCCCAGGGCAAGGCAGCGGAGAAGGACCTGCTCCTCTTCCACGTCACGGACGAGGTGGACGAGGCGGTAGCCCTGGTGTCGAAGGAGGCGGGCCGCTAGCGCGGGCTGCTCGCGCGGGTCCGGGGCCGCTCCACCCCCAGAGCCCCGGGCCTATGCCCACCCACCACCCGTGCGGGTGGGCTGGGAGGCGCGGTTCCCCTCGCCCGTCGCGGCCGACTGGGGGCGTGGCCACACTCTCTCAGCCCGTCCGGCGTTTGAGGACGAGGCCGTTCAGGCCGATGGGGTCCGGGGCGGAGCCCCGGCGGGGTGCAGGGGCGGAGCCCCGCGGGGGTTCAGGGGGGGAGCCCCCTGGCGGGGTCGAAGGGGCGGAGCCCCTGGGGACGGGAATGGGCAGGGGCGGCGGGGGCGAGGAAACGCTGGGCCGGCCCCCCCGGCCTGGACCGGCGAGAAACGGCTAGGCCAGACCCCGCCGGGCCACCGCCGGAGGGCGGTGGCCCGCGATGGACGCCACCATGTCGAGCACCTGCCGTGTCTCCGCCACCTCATGCACCCGGTACACCTGCGCCCCCAGCCACGCCGAGACGGCAGTGGTGGCCAGCGTCCCCACCACCCGCTCCTTGACCGGCCGGTCCAGCGTCTCCCCGACGAAGTCCTTGTTCGACAGCGAGACCAGCACGGGCCACCCCGTGTCGACCATCTCCCCGAGCCGCCGCGTCGCCTCCAGGCTGTGCCGGGTGTTCTTCCCGAAGTCGTGCCCGGGGTCGATCAGCACCGACTCCCGCGGCACCCCGAGCGCGACCGCCCGCTCGGCCAAGCCCACCGTCACCCCCAGAATGTCCGCCATGACGTCGTCGTACGTCACCCGATGCGGCCGGGTACGCGGCTCGGCACCCCCCGCATGCGTACACACCAGCCCCACCCCGTACCGCGCCGCGACCTCCGCCAGCCCCGGGTCCACCCCGCCCCACGCGTCGTTCAGCAGATCCGCCCCGGCCTCGCAGACCGCCTCCCCGACCTCGGCCCGCCAGGTGTCCACACTGATGATCACGTCCGGGAAGCGTCGCCGTACCTCCGCCACGAAGCCGACCGTCCGCCGCGCCTCCTCCCGCGCCGACACCTCCTCGCCGGGCCCGGCCTTCACCCCGCCGATGTCGATGATGGCGGCTCCCTCGGCCACCGCCTGCTCCACGCGCGCGAGGGCCGGCTCGTCCCGGAACGTGGCCCCCTGGTCGTAGAAGGAGTCCGGGGTCCGGTTCACGATCGCCATGACCACCGGCTCGTGCGGCCCGAATTCCCGCCTGCCCAGCCTGAGCATCCCCTGTGACCTCTCCTAGTACATACCGGTCAACGGCCGCCTGCGACCCTAACCGTCAGCGTCCCATGGCACGATCGGACCCAGACACTTCAGCAGTCGGTGTTCGACACCGAGCACACCGAGCGTGGGGACCCTCAGCGATGGTTATGTTCTTGTTCCTGGTCGTCGCGCTCGCCGTCGTGGTCGCCGCGGTGACGCTCGCCGTGGTGGGCGGCGGCGAGAGCGGTCCGCTGCCCGAGGCCGCGCCGGAACGCCTGGACGACCGGTTGCCGCCGGACCGCCCGGTCGGCCGCGCGGACGTGGAGAACCTCCGCTTCCCGCTCGCCCCCCGCGGCTACCGCATGGCCGACGTGGACGACGCGCTCGGCCGCCTCGGCGCCGAACTCGCCGAGCGGGACTCCCGTATCGCCGACCTGGAGTCCGCGCTGGCCGGCGCCCGGGCCGCGGCCCACGCCCCGGCCGACAGGCCCGCCCAGGAGGGGCAGCAGTGAGCGACGGCACCGCCCTCGCCGGCCCGGACGGCGTGCTGCGCTGCCCCTGGGCCCTGTCCGCCGCCGAGTACGTGACGTACCACGACGAGGAGTGGGGCCGCCCGGTCCACGGCGACGACGCCCTCTACGAGCGCCTCAGCCTGGAGGCCTTCCAGTCGGGCCTGTCGTGGATCACGATCCTGCGCCGCCGACCCGGCTTCCGTGCCGCGTTCGCCGACTTCAAGATCGCCGCGGTGGCCGCCTTCACCGACGAGGACCGCGAACGCCTCCTCGCCGACGCCGGCATCATCCGCAACCGCGCCAAGATCGACGCGACGCTCGCCAACGCGCGCGTGCTCGCCGACTGGTCCCCGGGCGAGCTGGACGAGCTGATCTGGTCCCACGCACCGGACCCGGCCGGCCGCCCCGTACCGAAGACCCTGTCCGACGTCCCGCCGGTCACCCCGGAGTCGACGGCCCTGTCCAAGGCGCTGAGGAAGCGGGGCCTGCGCTTCGTCGGCCCGACGACGGCGTACGCCCTGATGCAGGCGTGCGGCCTGGTGGACGACCACCTTCAGGCGTGCGTGGCGAGACGGGCCTGAGCGGCCGGACGACCCCGGGGGACCGCACCGCCCAGGCCTCCGGACCTCACCGCCCCAGGTACTTCGGCCTCTCCTTGTTCACGAAGGCCTGTACCGCGATCGCGTGGTCCTCGGACCGACCGGCCCGCGTCTGGAGCTCGTCCTCCTTCTCGAGGGTCTCCTCGAGGGAGTGGGTGAGCCCGTACGCCACGGCTTCCTTGAGCGCCGCGTACGCCACGGTCGGCCCCTCGGCCAGCGCCCGCGCCACCTTCTCCGCCTCGGCCCGCAGCTCACCGGCGGGCACGAGACGGTTGGCGATCCCCAGCTCGTACGCCTCCTGCGCGGTGATGCTGCGCGGGAAGAGCAGCAGGTCGGCCGCCCGGCCCGGGCCGACGACCCGCGGCAGCGTCCAGGAGATGCCGGAGTCGGCGGTCAGCGCCACGCCCGCGAAGGACGTGTTGAAGGCCGCCGTGTCCGCGACCAGCCGGTAGTCGGCCGCGAGCGCGAAGCCGAAGCCCGCCCCCGCCGCGACGCCGTTGACCGCCGCGACCACCGGCTTGGGAGCGTCGGCCAGGGCCCGCACGATCGGGTTGTAGTGCTCCCGTACGGTGCTCATCGTGTGCCCCGACCCGGTCTCCCGGTCGGCGGCCAGCAGCCCGATGTGCTCCTTGAGGTCCTGTCCCACGCAGAACGCCCGGTCCCCGGCCGCGGTCAGCAGCACCGCCCGTACGGCGTCGTCGGAGGCCGCCGCCTGTGCCGCGTCCCGGAGGGCGACCTTGGTCGCGATGTTCAGCGCGTTCATCGCCTCCGGGCGGTTCAGCGTGATCGTCGCGAGCCCGTCGCTGACCTCGTAGAGCACGGTGTCGGCCATGGCGTATCCCCTTCGGTGTCACGGCTGGACGTACCGCTCGGTACGTCCTGTGTCTGAAGGACAGCATGGCCGAGATCATCGTCGGCGTACCGGACCGGACGTGTGACCTGCGTCAAAGAAAGCCGTTCCGGATCCGGCGGGCGGAATGACCGTGGGGGTGCGCAGTATCGCAGTCACATCCCCGAATTGAGTGGTTTTGCTCGCGCGCGTTGCCCAAGCGATGCCTACTGATGTTGGTCATCGGGTCGTGAGATGCGGGATAATGGCTTGGAAGCAATGTGTTCGACGCCGGTGTCGCGTGTCCTGCCGGACCGCGCGTGCCCTCCCAGGGCCGTCGGCTGACGATGAGCTGGGTTTCAGGAAGGGGAACGAGCATGGCGGCCATGAAGCCGCGGACGGGTGACGGCCCGCTCGAGGTGACCAAGGAGGGGCGGGGCATCGTCATGCGAGTTCCGCTCGAAGGCGGCGGTCGGCTCGTCGTCGAGCTGACTCCCGACGAGGCCGAGGCGCTCGGCGACGCCCTCAAGAAGGTCGTCGTCTGACGCGCGAGCGACCCTGTTCTTCCGGCTGCCCCGACACCGCCCCGGTGCCGGGGCAGCCGTGTTCCCCGGATCTACCCCGACCCTCGCGTACCCGCCCGCACGGCGTTCACGCCCCCGGGCGGCCCGAGGGACCGCACACCCCGCACCCGCTGCGCGCCGCGCTCACCTCGCTCACCGCTTGACCGCGCACAGCAGCCCGTCGCCCACCGGCAGCAGGGACGGCACCAGTTCCTGGCTCTCCCGGACCGTGCGCAGCAGCTCCCGCAGTCGCAGCACCTCGGTGGGCTGCGGTCCCGAGTCCACCGTCCGGCCGTTGCCGAAGACGCCCTCGAAGACCACCACGCCGCCCGGACGCAGCAGGCGCAACGATTCAGCGAGGTAGTCGAGGTACTCGAGGCGGTCGCCGTCGCAGAAGACCAGGTCATAACCGGCGTCCGCGAGGCGGGGCAGTACGTCCAGGGCCCGGCCGGGGATGAAGCGGGCACGGTTGCTGGCGAAGCCGCAGGCACGGAACGCCTGCCGGGCGAACTGCTGGTGCTCCGGCTCCGGATCCACGGTGGTCAGCACCCCGTCGGGCCGCATCCCGTGCAGCAGGTGGATCCCGGAGACGCCGGTACCGGTCCCGATCTCCGCCACCGCCTTGGCGTCCACGGTGGCGGCGAGCAACCGCAGCGCGGCGCCCGTGCCGGGCGACACCGAGCGCAGCCCAGCCTCTCGGGCCCGGTCACGGGCCCAGAGCAGCGCGTCGTCCTCGGCGACAAAGGCGTCGGCGAACGCCCAGCTCGTCTGCCGGTTGCCGGTAATGACCCTCTCCTGTCCCGTGGTTGCCTGGGCGTGACTGTATCCGTTGCCCCGGGAACCCGCAGATGGGACCGGGCGTTTAAAGGGATGAGCGAGTGGCGGGGGACCCGACGGGGGGTAAGAGGTGGATCAGAGCGACGAGCAAGTGCTGACGCAGCCGTATGAGCCGTATCAGCCCAGATCAAATTCTCGTAAAACCGCTTATCCGGAGCTAACGGGCGAGGTGGCTATGGTAGGGGCTCCACTGGACACCACCAGAGCCGACAGGGGAGGTGCGGCCGCGCCTGTGGATCGCGGAGGAGTGCTACGGCGCTTCCTCGGATCGGCGGGCAGGCCGAAATCCGTGAACGACACCGCTGCCGACCACGGCCACACGGCCGACGTCGCCCAGACCGCGACCTTCTCCACCGACGCGGACGGGCAGGCGTGGACTCCGCCCACCTGGGAGGAGATCGTCAGCACGCACAGCGGCCGTGTCTACCGGCTGGCGTACCGTCTCACGGGCAACCAGCACGACGCCGAGGACCTCACCCAGGAGGTCTTCGTCCGCGTCTTCCGCTCCCTGTCGACGTACTCGCCGGGCACCTTCGAGGGCTGGCTGCACCGCATCACCACCAACCTCTTCCTGGACATGGTCCGGCGCAAGCAGCGCATCCGCTTCGACGCCCTCGGCGAGGACGCGGCCGAGCGGCTGCCCAGCAAGGAGCCGACCCCGCAGCAGGCCTTCAACGACGCGCACTTCGACGCGGACGTCCAGCAGGCCCTGGACACCCTCGCGCCGGAGTTCCGCGCCGCGGTCGTCCTGTGCGACATCGAAGGACTGTCGTACGAGGAGATCGCCGCGACCCTCGGCGTGAAGCTCGGCACGGTCCGCTCCCGTATCCACCGCGGCCGCTCCCAGCTCCGCAAGGCCCTGGCGCACCGCTCGCCCCAGGCCCGGGCGGCCGAGCGGCGCTCCTTCGTGCCCCGCGTCCCCGTTCTGGGGGGAGGGAGCGCGACCGCGTGAGTGGATCACGGCCGAAACCTGCCGAGGGACAACTGGCAGAGCAGCACCTGGGAGACCGACTCTCCGCCCTGGTCGACGGAGAGCTCGGTCATGAGTCGCGTGAGCGTGTCCTGGCCCACCTGGCCACCTGTGCCCGGTGCAAGGCGGAGGCGGACGCCCAGCGCCGGCTGAAGAACGTGTTCGCGGAGGCGGCCCCTCCGCCGCCCTCCGAGAGCTTCCTGGCCCGCCTCCAGGGGCTCCCCGGAGGAGGTGACCCGGACGGCGGTGGTACGCCGCTGGGCGGGGGCGGATTCCCCGGACGATCCTCCGGTGCCGGGGTTTTCGGCGTGAGCCGGGGCGAGCCGTTCGAGTTCGGTTACGTGCCCGCCGGCCCGCACACCTCCGACCCCGCCGACCGCGGTTTCCGCATCCACCCCGTCGGCCGCCCGGACACGGACCGGTCTGCCTCACGCGGGCGGCGGTTCGCGTTCGTCGCCGCCGGGGCGGTGTCGCTGGCCGCGGTCGCGCTGGGCGGCGTGACCGCCGGCTTCCCCGCCGACCCGGCCCCCGACGCCCGTGGCGGATCCGGCGGCGGCAGCGTGGCCCCGGCCCGCACGGCGGGCACGGGAGCGACATCGGCACCCGAGAACCAGCGCCGCCGCACGAATACGCCGCTGCTGGCGCAGAGCACACGGCTGGCGACGCCGACGGTGCCGTCGGCGCCGTCGGCGGGTTCCGCGCCGCTGCTGCCCGGGCAACCGTCGTCCACCACCGGCCGGGACCAGGAGGTCACGCTGACCACGCCGGTGGTGGTCGGTGCGGCCGTCATGTCCCCGTTGATACGTCCGCTCGCTCCGACCCCGCCGTTCGCCCTCACCTCGTGGTCCTCGGCCCCCGAGGCCACCGGCCCCGGCCTGCTCGCCGCGCCGGTCCCGGACACGACGTCCGCGCCCTCCCCGTCCCCCTCCTCACGCCCCGCTTCACGCTTCGCCCCCTGACCGGCCTCTGCGCCCCGGCCCGCACACCTGGTTGAATCCTGTGTGGGCCGCGCCCGCGGTGTGGTCCGGGGCGCGGAATCGACGATCCGCGGCCACCATCGACGAGCCGGGCCGCGGCGAGCCGTGGGGAGAACATGAACGAGGGGAACGGGGTCCGGCCGGGGGAGACCGAGGAGGGCGGCCCCACGCCGGGCGGCGCACCGGCCGACGGCGACTTCGAGCTGGCACGGCCCGCGACGGCCCCTGGCGATCCGGCCGGGCACGACTTCGAGCCGGCCGGTCCGTCGACTCCGGATGCCGGTGAGCCGGTGGGCGGGGAGCGGGAGGCGGTGACCGAGTCCGAGGCGCCCGTGGCGGCTGCCCCGGCCCCCTCACCCGCCGATCGCCCCAAGCCCCTGCACGACCCGGACCCGTACAGCACTCCGCCGTACGGCCGGCCGGGCCCGTGGGCGCCTGCCCCGCCGGTCCAGCACCCGGCGGCGACACCGGCCCACGGCACGGCGTTTCCGGCGCCCGCGGAGCCGCCGCTTCCCGTACCCCCGGGGACCACCCGGCTCGAACCCCCGCACATCGCGCCCGCCGCACCGGTCCCCGCCGCCGACGCGACCGCCCCACCGCCCGCCGACCCGTGGCACCGCTATGACCCCTGGGCGGCCCCGGCTCCGGCCTCGGCACCGTCCCACGCTCCGCTCCAGCAGACCGGTGCCGCCGTGCCGACGGTGCGGGAACGGCGCAGGCGGGGCAGGCGGATCCTCGTGGGCGGGGCGTTGGCGCTCGCGCTGGTCTCCGGGGGCATAGGCGGTGCCGTGGGCGCGTATCTGGAGCGCGAGGGCGGGACGGGGACCGTACGGCTGCCGCAGGCCGGGAAGGAGCCCGCCGGGCGCCCCGCGGACAGTGTGGCGGGGATCGCCGCCCGTGCGCTGCCCAGTGTCGTCACGCTGCATGTGAAGGGCGGCGACGAGCAGGACACCGGGACCGGCTTCGTACTCGACACACGCGGCCACATCCTCACCAACAACCATGTCGTCGAGCCCTCCGCGGCCGACGGCGACATCACGGTGACCTTCAGCGGCGGCGACACCGCCAAGGCCCGGATCGTCGGCCGGGACACCGGCTACGACCTGGCCGTCGTCCAGGTCAGCGGTGTCCGCGGGCTCACGCCCCTGCCGCTCGGCAACTCCGACAACGTCCGGGTGGGCGACCCCGTCGTCGCCATCGGCGCCCCCTTCGACCTCGCGGGCACCGTCACCTCCGGCATCATCAGCGCCACGGAACGGCCCATCACGGCGGGCGGCGAGCACGGGAACGGCAGCGACGTGTCGTACGTCGACGCGCTCCAGACCGACGCCCCGATCAACCCCGGCAACTCCGGCGGGCCGCTGCTCGACTCCCGGGCCCGGGTCGTCGGCATCAACTCGGCCATCCGCTCCGCCGACAGCGGCTCCGACTCCGGCGACGGCCAGGCCGGCTCCATAGGCCTCGGCTTCGCCATCCCCGTCAACCAGGCCAGACGCGTCGCCGAGGAGCTGATCAACACGGGGAAGGCGACCCATCCGGTGATCGGCGTGACCCTCGACATGGACTACGCCGGCGACGGCGCCCGCATCGGCACCAAGGGCGGGAACGGCGGCCCCGCGGTCACCGTGGGCGGCCCCGGTGACCGGGCGGGCCTCGAGGCGGGCGACGTCATCACCGCGGTCGACGGCAAGGCCGTCCACTCCGGCGACGAGCTGATCATCAGGACCCGCGCGCACCGCCCCGGCGACCACCTGCGGCTCACCGTCCGGCGCGACAGCCGTACGCGGGAGGTCTCCCTCGTACTGGGGTCGTCCGACAGCAACTGACAGAAACCTCATAGCAAGGGCCGGACCCATGGCACGACTAGGCAAACAACCCGGAAAGCCGGCCACCCGCACCCGGTCGGACGCCTCGGGACGGTACCGGTCGGACAGGTACGCCGGGTACCGTGGATCCGGCCCGGACCACGGAAGACCCGCACCGCAGACCGCTGAGGGCCGAGGACCGAGGACATCGCGAGGAGCTTCAGGTGTTCAATGACATAGGACCACTCGAGCTGGTGACGATCGTCGTGCTCGCCGTGCTCGTCTTCGGTCCGGACAAGCTCCCGAAGGTCATCCAGGACGTCATGCGTACGGTCCGGAAGATCCGTGAGTTCTCCGAGAGCGCCAAGCAGGACATCCGGCAGGAACTGGGCCCCGAGTTCAAGGACTTCGAGTTCGAGGACCTCAACCCCAAGACGTTCGTCCGCAAGCACCTGGACAGCGACGAACTGGGGCTCAAGGAGATCCGCAACGGCTTCGACCTGAAGAAGGAGATGGCCGAGGTCACCGACGCGGTCAACAGCCGCGAGAGCGAAGCCTCCTCCTCGCCCGGCTCGTCGGGCTCCTCCGGTTCCTCCGGCGGCCGTATCGACATGACGAAGAAGCCGGAGGACTCCGGCAAGGACGACCGCCCGCCCTTCGACGCGGACGCGACCTGAGCCTCGTACGCCAGCGCGGTTCGTGACGCGTCTCACTACTCCACACGTGCCCGTGCGAGGCACGAACCGCCCGCCGTGTGACCTACGCGCCGGGCGGTTTCCCTTCCTCGCTCAGTGGTGTGGATATGCTGCCGAGTTGTTGTGCGGACCGGGCGAGTACGTCCGAAGGGGGGCGGGCCGCCCCGGTCCGACGAGAGCTAGGAGGCGTCCGGGCACATGGAGACGACAAGTCGGTCAGTCGCGCAGGCGCCGGCCGCGGAGGGCGGACAGCAGTTCGCCTCCGCCCGGCGCACGGTCGACGGCTACCTGCTGGCGCCCTTCCCTTGGTACGGCCTCGACGAGGCGTTCACGGGGCCGCGCCGGCTGATGCAGGTCGGTATGGCGGCCGACGGCGCCGTCGAGCACGGGTCGATCGGGCATGGCGACGAACCCTCCGTACGCAACGAGCACATCGCCGCGTCCGGGGACGAGCCGAGGGAGAAGTTCGCGGTCGTGGTCACCGTCGCCGCGAATCCGTCCCGGAAGAGCGCCGACGGTACGGGACTGCTGGAGGCCACGTCGGTCTCCTCGGCGGCCTGGCTGGCCGGCGTGGGCCTGCTGTCCTTCACCTGGCCCGGCCAGATGGACCACAGCCTGCGCGACGACTGGCTGGAGCAGCAGACGGAGACGGCATGGGCCCTCGCCGACGACCTCGCCGGCCCCGAGTGGTCCACCCTGTCCCTGCCCGTCGACGGCGTGCCCACGCCCTTCCACTACCGCGAGTCGGAGTTCGGCTGGGTGCTCGCCGGATCCACCGAGGCGGGGGTGCACCTGGGTGCGTACGGCAGGGGCATGAGCGCGTACGGCCTGGGCTTCGCCGTGGTGAAGGACATCGCGGCGTACGCCTAGTACGCCGCCCAGTACGCCGTCTTCACCGGGTCGGGTCCGGGTGCCGAGCGGCATCCGGACCCGACGCGCGTCCTAATGGCGGGTCAGGTTGTACCAGATGCCCACGGCAGCCGTGAACTGTACGAGAATCCAGGCGACCTGGCTGGAGAAGCCCCGCATCTGGTAGATCGACAGCAGCAGGGCGGAGCGGCTGGGCCAGTATTGCCGTTCTGCCCGGAATGTTGCCATGTCCATCCAGATGCTGGTGAGCGTCAGGATGGTCAGCAGGAGAACGGCGAACAGAAACAACTGACCAGGGTCGGTGTTGGTGATGCGGATGAGCAGAACGGCAAGGACAACGGGGATGCCATAGGCGGCTGTCAGGCTCCATGCGCGCAGGGGACCCTGGCGCCCGGGCAGCTGACGCCACACCGCGCCAAGGGTGAAACCGGCGGCCGCCCATGCCGTCTGATAGACGAGGAAATTCCCCACGAGGTGGGGAAAACCCGTGAGTTCGTACCAGAGTTGCGCTTGGCCCAGTGGGTCCCGCACCTCGTAGTAGACCAGGGCGCAACTGGCCGGGATGCCGAACCAGAACGCCAGGCGCGCTGCACGCACCGCATTGTCCCACCAATGACCTTCCGGCCCCAGGGTGAGGGCGACATCCAGCACGGACAGCTGTTCCGGTGGATTGGTTTCGCCGCACCCCGAAATCAGCCACCGGCGCAGCTCACGCAGTCGGCTCTCCAGCTGTTCGCGGGTGACACCGTCGGCGTGACCTTGGTCCAGCAAATACATCTGGTGGTTGATATGGCGGTACTGGTGGGCTTTCTCCATCAATTCACGTCGGAATCTCCTGCTGTTCAGTCTCTGTGAGCAGAAGAGTTCTCCCAGCTGGCTGAGTGTCGAATGCCGTCGTGCCGCAGTCAGGACGATGTAAAGGGTGAAGACGTTCAGCAGCAGCCAGGCGCTGTACAGCGTGCTGAAACCCGCGAAGGTGGCGGCCCTGACCCCTACGAACAAGGAGAACATCGAGACGATCAGCAGAAGATCGGAGCTGCTCGGCCCGATGGAAAAGGGCACGTGTCCACGTAGGGGCCGTGACTGCTGATGAGTACGAAAGTGCAGCAGGGCCACCAGTGCGATCCCGGTCAGAATCCAACTGTAGGCGAAGGCCCACGTGATGTCGGTAAAAGAGAAGTTCGCCAGTACTTTGTTCAGCTGCGCCTGGTACGCAGCCGAATCGGGTTGCTCGGTCAGCCAGTGGCTGCGATCCCACTGACGGTTCGTTGCCGACCACAGGCACGCGAGCATGGCCCCCGACGTGGCCGCCAGCAGGGATCCGACGGCAGCGACGCACCGGCCCGGCGAGATGTCCCACGCGGTGACCCAGCTGGCGCGGACCAGTCCTCCTTCCCGCGCGAACCGCCAGGCCCAGGCGGCCATCGCGGCTAGCCACAGCCATACGGTCGCAAGACCCAGCAGGGAAAGCGCGAAGCGACCGAGGGCAGTCGCTGTTTTCGGTTCCAGGGTCTCCGGCAGTCCGAAAAGGTCATGCGCCAAGATCACCAGTAGGCCGATGCCCGCGATCGAAGAGGCGGTTGCGATGACAACGCGAGCTTGGCGGCGTCGCACACCTATTGGGGTGGTGGCCCCGGTCGCGGCGTCGGTGGACACGCCGCGACTCCAGGGTCGGGCGACGAGCACCAGGGCCAAGCCCGCGGGGAGGCAGAGGAGGGCGTGGCCGCGGGCCGAAAGGCCGCGCCATTGGATGAGCAGAAGCAGTGTCAGGGCGACTGCCGCACTGAGCGCGGTCCAGTGCACCAGTGTGGTCGTAAGGCTGTCGGCGCCCGGGCGCCGCCGCTTGGCGCGCAGTGCGGCCAGTGCGATCACGGCCGAGGCACACACCCACCAGGAGGCGATACCCGCTGAACTCCACAGCGGCGATCCCGACCCGGTGAGACTCAATGCCAGGGAACGTTGCCAGGGCAGGTCGACATCGATCCGGACGCTGCCCGGGAGCTGATTGCTCCACGCCAGGGTCTCCGCGCTGGCGGACGACGCCCGTCCGGAGAGATCATTGAAGTTCAGGCCGCTGAGCTCGGCGTCGACCAACTTCCAGCGAATATTCTGAAGCGCGGGCGGTTCAAGTAGAACACGCCACTTGTTTCCGGTGACATTCGAGATCAACCAAGGGCCGACCCGTACGGCATTGCTGGCGGTGTTGCTGGTGTCGATTGCCGTGAAAGCGGTGTACAACACCGTCACCGTGTTGTTTTTGGCAGTTACCAGCGGATTGTGCGGGCGCCATTCATTCGAGGCGCCGAGACTGTTCTGTCCCCGAAGCAGGCATCCCATGGCATGTCGATAGTCAGTGGACCGCTCGCTGAATGTCAGATTCCCGGCCAGGGGCCATGTCTTCGGTACCTGGATCTCCATGTCCGAAGTGGCCGTGGTGAAGCCGAAGCCCCGCTGATCGAACCGGATGTGTGCGGTGACCTGGCTGGTGCCGAGCCGATCCGACCAGCAGGCGTCCCGTGTATTCACCTGAGCTTGGGCCTGGGCGAGGGCAGGCCAACACCCCCACCAAACGACCGCCACGACCACAAGCAACAGAAGCCGCCAGCACCACCGGGTCTTCCTCATCGCGCCAACACCTCTCCCTGTCCCCGGCGAATCAAAACAGGGTGTTGTACATGTCATGCGCAGACACACAGCGTGAGATCGAACGCCCACTCCATCGGATGCCGCCTGCTGGCATTTGCGGGAGTGCGATCATCGGCTGAGAATGGAAGTGTCCGGTGACCATCCGCCGTTTGACGGAGGAGCCATGACCGACGCAGAGGTGACCGTTTCAACGAATCCGCTGCCTCACTTCGAGGAAGCCGAGGGGCTGGGACCCACGGACGCGGAATTCGTCGGGGATTTGGTGGCGGTACTGGAGAAACACGGAAACCTGAACCGCTTCGGCCTGTGCCTCCTGCACGACCATTTCCCGGTCGCCGCGGACGAGGTGCTGGTGGAGACGAACGACCCCCGGTCCCGCACGCTCCACACGCATGTGGAGAAGACGGACAGGACGCGGCACACCAAGGCCTCGCAGTGGCGGTTCGTGCCCCACGAGGAGGCCGGGCCGGCCGCGGGGGCCGAGGGAGGCTCTTACCGTGTGATCCAGCTGTGCACGCCGCTCGACCTGTGCCCCGGGCGCGAGGAGGAGCAGCGGGACCGCTGACCGCGGCCGCGGAGAGCCGCAGCGAAAGGCATACGACGAGGGGGCCGCCGTCCCTGAAAGACAGCGGCCCCCTCGTCGTACGAGCTCTAGAACTTGTTCTTCGGCGTGATCCCCAGCGACAGCCCTGAAAGCCCCCGCTGCCTGCCCCCGAGCTTCCCCGCGATCGACCGCAGTGCGGAGCCCGCCGGGGAGTCCGGGTCGGTGAGGACGACCGGCTTGCCCTCGTCGCCGCCCTCGCGGAGGCGGACGTCGATGGGGATGTTGCCGAGGACCGGGACGGTCGTACCCGTGGTGCGGGTGAGGCCGTCGGCGACCAGCTGGCCGCCGCCCGTGCCGAAGACGTCGACCATCTCGCCGCAGTGCGGGCAGGGCAGCCCGGACATGTTCTCGACGACGCCGACGATCTTCTGGTGGGTCTGCACGGCGATGGAGCCCGCGCGCTCGGCGACCTCGGCCGCCGCCTGCTGGGGGGTCGTGACGACCAGGATCTCGGCGTTCGGGATCAGCTGGGCCACCGAGATGGCGATGTCGCCGGTGCCGGGCGGCAGGTCCAGGAGCAGGACGTCGAGGTCGCCCCAGTAGACGTCCGCGAGGAACTGCTGGAGGGCGCGGTGGAGCATCGGGCCGCGCCAGACGACCGGCGCGTTGCCCGGGGTGAACATGCCGATGGAGATGACCTTCACGCCGTTCGCGGACGGCGGCATGATCATGTTCTCGACCTGGGTCGGGCGGCCGTCGGCGCCCAGCATGCGCGGCACCGAGTGGCCGTAGATGTCGGCGTCGACCACGCCCACCTTGAGGCCGTCGGCCGCCATCGCCGCCGCGAGGTTCACCGTCACCGAGGACTTGCCCACGCCGCCCTTGCCGGAGGCGACCGCGTAGACGCGGGTCAGGTTGCCGGGCTTGGCGAAGGGGACCTCGCGCTCGGTCTGGCCGCCGCGCAGGGCGGCCGCCAGCTCGCGCCGCTGCTCGTCGCTCATCACGTCGAGCGTGACGTCGACGCGGGTGACGCCCTCGACCCGGGAGACCGCCTCCGTGACGCGCTGCGTGATCGTCTCGCGCATCGGGCAGCCGGAGACCGTCAGGTACACGGTGACCGCGACCGCCCCGTCCGCGCCGAGCTCCACCGATTTGACCATCCCCAGTTCGGTGATGGGTCGGTTGATCTCGGGGTCGTTCACCGTCGCCAGTGCCTCGCGCACCGCGTCTTCCGTAGCCATAAAGACGATGGTACGGCGCCCGGAGGGGCCTCGGGGTAGTCCCTCAGCGGTCGTCTGCGTCACGCCCGGGCGGCCGTTCTGTCCGTTCTGCCGGAACTGGCGGAACTGCCGGTATCACCACATGCCCGTCCGAGCGGCGCCGCTCCTCCAGTTCCTTGACCACGTCCTGAAGCTCGGAGCGCATCCAGTCCCGGGTCGCCACCTCGCCCAGGCCCGTCCGCAGCGCCGCGATCTCACGCGTCAGGTACTCGGTGTCCGCGATCGACCGCTCGTTCTGCTTGCGGTCCTGCTCGAGGTTGACCCGGTCGCGGTCGTCCTGCCGGTTCTGCGCGAGCAGGATCAGCGGGGCCGCGTAGGAGGCCTGAAGCGACAGCATCAGGGTCAGGAAGATGAACGGGTAGTTGTCGAAGCGCAGGTGTTCCGGCGCGGCGATGTTCCACACCACCCACAGGATGATGACGACCGTCATCCAGACGATGAAGCGTCCCGTGCCCAGGAAGCGGGCGATCTTCTCCGACAGCCGTCCGAAGGCCTCCGGATCCCATTCGGGCAGGAACCGGCGCCGGGGCGGGCGCGGCTGGTCGAGGCGGGGGGCACGCGGCCGGGTGGCGGCGGTGGCCCCCGCCGGGGTGCGCTCACGGACGCCGGTCTCACGCTCAGGAGCCATGCGCTTCCACCTCCTCGTCCAGGTGGAACTCCGTCTCCCGCCAGTCGTCCGGCAGCATGTGGTCCAGCACGTCGTCCACGGTGACCGCTCCCAGCAACGCCCCGGACTCGTCGACCACGGGCGCCGCCACCATGTCGTACGTGGCGAAGAACCCGGCGACGACCGGCAGCGCGGCGTCCGGGTCGAGCGGTTGCAGGTCGTCGTCGACGAGCGAGCTGACCAGGGTGTACGGGGGATCGCGCAGCAGGCGCTGGAAGTGGACCGTCCCGAGGTACTTGCCGGTCGGCGTCTCGTCGGGCGGACGGCAGACGTAGACCTGGGCGGCGAGGGCGGGGGACAGGTCGGGGTTGCGGACCCGGGCGAGGGCGTCGGCGACCGTGGCGTCCGGCCGCAGCACGATCGGCTCGGTCGTCATCAGACCGCCCGCGGTGTGCTCCTCGTACGACATCAGGCGCCGCATGTCGGCCGCGTCGGAGGGCTGCATCAGGCTCAGCAGCCGCTCCTTGTCCTCCTCGGGCAGCTCGGCGAGCAGGTCGGCCGCGTCGTCGGGGTCCATGGCCTCCAGGACGTCCGCCGCGCGCTCCTCCTTCAGCTTGCCGAGGATCTCGATCTGGTCGTCCTCCGGCAGCTCCTCCAGGACGTCGGCGAGCCGGTCGTCGTCGAGGGCGGCGGCGACCTCGGCGCGCCGCTTGGCGGAGAGGTGGTGCAGCACGTTGGCCAGGTCGGCGGGGCGCAGCTGCTCGAAGGTGGCGAGCAGGCTCTCGGCGCCCTGCCCTTGCTCCTCCAGGGAGAACCCGGTGACGGCGGACCACTCGACGGTCAGCGTCTCGCCCTTCGCCCGCCTGAAGGCGCTGCCCTTCCTGCCCCTGCGCACGAAGACGCGGTCGATCTCCCAGTCCCGGCGGGCCGGCAGCTGCTGCACCGACAGGTCCAGGACGGTCACCTCCTCGCCGGTCTCGACGAGCTTGACGCGCCGGTCGAGCAGTTCCCCGAACACGAGGCGCTCGGTGGGCCGCTGTTCGAAGCGGCGGACGTTGACGACGCCGGTGGAGATGACCTGTCCGGACTCGATGCTCGTCACCCGGGTCATGGGCAGGAAGATGCGGCGCCTGGTGGTCAGTTCGACGACCAGCCCGAGCAGCCTCGGGGGGCGTCGTCCGACGCGCAGCATGACGACCAGGTCGCGGACGCGGCCCACCTGGTCGCCGGTCGGATCGAAGACGGGGACACCGGCGAGGTGCGAGACGAAGATGCGGGGGACGCCGGCTGCCATGGCTGTGCTTCCTTTTCGTACGGCGTGCTTCGGGCTGTGGCGCTGGGTGCGCTCCTTGTTCCGAATTGCCCGCTCGGTGGGGTTCAGGCTAGCCCGTCCCGATGGCGGGCGCGCTGGTGAGCGCTCCGGACGGACTGGCTCCGCTCGTGGTCCACCGCCCCGGTACGCTGCCGTACGCCGCTCAGGATCCGTCAGAAAGGCAGCCCCACCTGTGACTGCGATTCCCCAGGGCCGTACTCGCCGGGCGGCGCTGCTGAGCGCGATGTGCGCACTGGTCGTGACAGGGGCGGCGCTCGCGGGATGCAGTAGCGGGGACCCGGACGCGGGCACGAACGGCGTCGGCAAGCTGGCCCCGGACAAGATCCAGTCGCAGACGCGTACGGTGGCCCGGTCCGCGCGGGCGGTGCGGCTGTCGGGGACCGTGGTCACCAGCGGGCGCACGTACACATTGGACATGCGCCTGAAGGACGACGGCGGCACGGGCTCGGTCACTTCGAAGGGGGCGACCTTCCGGCTGCTGCGGGTCGGCGAGCAGCTGTATCTGAAGGCCGGCGCGGACTTCTGGAACCACGCCGACGGCAGCGACGGGAACACGGCGGCCGCGGGCAAGCTCGACGGCAAGTACGTCAAGGTGCCTACGGGCGACCCCGCGTACAAGAAGTTCAGCGGCTTCACGGACAAGGACCTCCTCCTCGACGGTCTGCTGACCCTGCACGGCAAGCTGGCGAGGGACGGCCATTACGAGCAGTCCGGCATCCGCACCATCCGCATCACCGGCGACAAGGGCTCCGGCGGCACGCTGGACGTCTCCCTCGAGGGCAAGCCGTATCCGCTCCGCCTGGTCCGCGCCGGCGGAGCGGGGACGCTCCGCTTCTCGGACTGGGGCAAGGACTTCTCCGTCTCCCAACCGGCCAAGGGATCGACGGTGGACTACGGGAAGCAGTTGCCGACGTCATAGGGGGTGGCGCGGGGCTGCCGCGCCGGGTGGCGGTCGGTTCACCACCGCCGGACGGCGCCGTGGTGGCTGATCGCCGTCGCGGCGGACCTTCTCGGGCCGGCGGTTGTGAGGTGCGGCTGCGCCTCGGCGCGGCCGGCCTGTTCGGTCACCGGCCTGTTCGGTCAGTTGGGCCGGTGGTTGTCGGGGGCGCGGCTGGGTTTCTTGGGCCCGCGGTCGTAAGAACCGGTCGACCCGGCCGACCCCCGGTCGGAAGAATCCGCAGCGACGGCGCCCGGCCACGACGGCGGTTGTCGGCGGAGCCGAACCGCGCTCAGCCCCGGCTGCTTACCCTCGCCGGTTCGACCCGCGGCCGAGAAAATCCGCCCCGACGCGCTCAGCCACGACGGCGGTCCCCGGCGGAGCCGACCGCGCTCAGCCCCGGCTACTTCCCCTTGCGCCGCTTCGCCAGCAACCGCGGCAGCCCCGCCGGGGCCGGCCGACGCGTCGTCGCCGGCGACGGCACCGGCGGCTCGGCCAGGCTGCCCTCGGGCAACGGCAGCGACGGCCCCGTCGGCACCAGCCGGAGCACCCGGCACTCGCTGAGCCAGCGTCTCGTCATCGCTTCGCCGTCGGGCGCGTTCAGGCGCTTGCCCTTCAGTTCGGCGACCGCCGCCTCCCACGCCTCGGAGCCGGGCGCGAGCTCGGACACGGTTGCCGTCCAGGTGACCAGCCGGCCGCCCTTGTCCTTGCTGCGCACGGTGACCTCGGCCGAGCCGCCGTCGGTCAGGCCGGGCAGCGGCTGCTCCCCGGGCCCGTCGCCGACCAGGCACACCGCGCCCTCGTGCCACACGTGCCACAGCGCACGCGCGGCGGGGACGCCGGCGCCCTTGACCCAGACGAGGCCGGACTTCTTGGTGGCCTCCTCGACGAGGGCCTGGTCGAGCAGCTCAGGACTTGTCATGGCGCCCAGCCTATCCAGGCGTCGGCAGGCAGGACCTAGAGCCAGCCGTTGCGCTTCAGTGTGCGGTGGATGCCCACGCAGATCACCATGGTGATGCCCATGATCACCGGGTAGCCGTACTTCCAGTGCGTCTCCGGCATGTACTTGAAGTTCATGCCGTACACCCCGCAGACCATCGTCGGCACCGCGATGATCGCGGCCCAGGCGGTGATCTTGCGCATGTCCTCGTTCTGCGCGACGGACGCCTGCGCGAGGTTGGCCTGGAGGATGGAGTTCAGCAGTTCATCGAAGCCCAGCACCTGCTCCTGGACCCGGGCGAGGTGGTCGGCGACGTCCCGGAAGTACTTCTGGATGTCGGGGTCGATCAGCCGCATCGGCCGCTCGCTCAGCAGCTGGAGGGGCCGCAGCAGGGGCGACACCGCGCGCTTGAACTCCAGCACCTCGCGCTTGAGTTGGTAGATCCGCGCCGAGTCCACACCACGGGACACCCCGCCCTTGCGGCCGGGCGAGAAGACCTCGGTCTCCACCTCGTCGATGTCGTCCTGCACGGCGTCGGCCACCGCGATGTACCCGTCGACGACGTGGTCGGCGATGGCGTGCAGCACCGCCGAGGGGCCCTTGGCGAGCAGCTCGGGGTCGTCCTGGAGCCGGTGCCTGAGCGCCCGCAGCGATCCCTGCCCGCCGTGCCGGACGGTGATGAAGAAGTCCCGGCCGGTGAAGCACATGACCTCGCCGGTCTCCACGACCTCGCTGTCACCGGTGAGCCGGTCGTGCTCGACGTAGTGGATGGTCTTGAAGACGGTGAAGAGCGAGTCGTCGTAGCGCTCCAGCTTCGGCCGCTGGTGCGCCTGCACGGCGTCCTCGACGGCCAGCGGGTGCAGCCCGAACTCACCGGCGATACCGGCGAATTCGGCCTCGGTCGGCTCGTGCAGGCCGATCCACACGAAGCCCCCGTCGCGCCGCACCTGGCGCATCGCCTCCTGCGGGGTCAGCGACTTGCCGAAGTCCACGCGGGCGCCGTCGCGGTAGACGGCGCAGTCGACGACGGCCGACGGGGTGGCGGGGTCACGGGTGGTGTCGTACGCGCCGGTGTCCTTGCGCAGCGAGACACGGGAGGGGCGGACGACGGCGCGCAGGTCGCGGATCATCGACATGGGCAGGCTCCTTCGCGGGCGAGCAACGAAAGACCGCCGGGGGCGGGTGGAACTACCCGGAATGAGGACGTTTTCACTGCGGATGTTTGGCACGTCCACAAAGCGGGGAGCACCGCACCGTCGCGGTGGCGGTTTCGCTACTGATTCAGAACTGATGCAGATCAGACGAAAATCAGGCAAAGCGAAACGAAGTGCTCTTCCGAACGACGACCGAACGACGACGCGAACGTGAAGGCGGCAGCCAGCCAGGAAACAATCAGCAGCCGGAAGAGCGAGTGGTACTGCACGGTCGACTTCGATCCATGACAGCCCCACCTCCTCCGGCCGGTCCCTCGTAAGGGAGTCTCAGCGGCGTCGGGACTCGATAGCGACGCTTCTGCGTGCTGCCCCGAACCACCGGCTCAGAGTACCAGCCGCCCGAAGTGTCAAGGCGCCGCTTTGCCCGCTGCTGACGAGTTCTATGCTCACCGCATGGTTGATGTTCTGCCTCTCGTCGAGGCCCGATTGAGTACCGCGCTGGGAGAGCCGGGCGCGCGCGCCGCGGTCACCTTCCTCGGCACGGACCGCATCGAGGTGCTCCGCTTCCAGGAGGGGGACGTCGTCCGCTACGCCACGCTCGGCATGTCCGCGCACCCCATGACGGACCCCACGGCGATGCTCGCCGACCCCGTCAAGGGCCCCCGCGCCGAACTGGTCCTGTCCGTCCGCGCGGGCCTGGCGGAGACCGACAAGGTGCTGCGCCCGCTGGCCGTACTCGCCGCGTCCCCGCAGGTGGAGGGTGTGGTGGTGGCCCCCGGTGCCTCCCTGGACGTCGGCGAGCCGCTGTGGCCCGGCGCCCCCTTCAGCTCGGTGCTGGTCGGTGAGCCGGGTGGCCTGGTCGAGGATCTGGAACTCGACGAGCCGATGGACCCCGTACGGTTCCTGCCGCTGCTCCCGATGACCCCGAACGAGGCTGCCTGGAAGCGGGTGCACGGCGCGCAAGCCCTCCAGGAGCGCTGGCTGACGAACGGGACGGACCTGAGGGATCCCTCTCGCAGGTCCGTCCCGCTGGAGTGAGCAAGCTCACCAAGCCCCGCTCGGGAGCGGTCAGTTGGCGAAGACGGTGACTCCGTCCTCGACGGCGTGCGGGGTCTGGAGTTCCTCGGCCTCGTGGGTGAGGGCGTTGCGCCGTACGAGGACGACCAGCGCGCCCAGCACCGCGGTGACCGCCGCGACCACGAACGGGACGTGGATGTCGGTCCACTCCTCGATCTTCGGGGCGAAGTAGGGCGCCGCCGCGGCCGCGAACCACCGCACGAAGTTGTAGCCCGCGCTCGCCACCGGCCGCGGCGCGTCCGACACGCCCAGGGCCAGCTCGGTGTAGACCGTGTTGTTCACGCCGATGAAGGCGCCGGACAGGATCGTGCAGACGATCGCCGTGGTGTGGTCGCCGTAGCCGAGGACGAGCACGTCGGCGGCGAGCAGCAGCAGAGAGCCGCCGAGCACCTTCAGCGAGCCGAACCGCGCCTGCATGCGCGGCGCCACGATCACCGAGAAGACGGCGAGGAGCAGGCCCCAGGCGAAGAACACGGCACCCGAGCGGTACGGGGTCATGTCCAGCACGAACGGGGTGAAGGCCAGCACGGTGAAGAACGTGTAGTTGTAGAAGAACGCCGAGACCGCCGCCGAGGCCAGGCCACCGTGGCCCAGCGCCCTGATCGGGTCCAGGACCGAGGTCTTGCGGGCGGGCTTCGGCTGCTCCTTCAGGAACGCCGTGATGCACAGGAAGCCGATCGCCATCAGCGTGGCCGTGCCGAAGAAGGGGTAGCGCCAGCTGACGTTGCCGAGCACCGCGCCCAGCAGCGGGCCGCAGGCCATGCCGAGACCGAGGGCGGACTCGTAGAGCAGGATCGCCGCCGCGCTCCCGCCGGCCGCCGCCCCGACGATGACCGCGAGGGCCGTCGACACGAACAGGGCGTTGCCCAGGCCCCAGCCGGCCCGGAAGCCGACCAGTTCGGCGACCGAGCCCGAGGTGCCGGCGAGCCCGGCGAAGACCACCACGAAGGCGAGGCCGAGCAGCAGGGTCCTGCGGCCGCCGATGCGGCTGGAGACGTAGCCGGTGAGCAGCATCGCGACGGCGGTGATCAGGAAGTACGAGGTGAAGAGCAGCGAGACCTGGCTGGGTGTGGCGTCGAGGCCCTGGGCGATGGACGGCAGGATCGGGTCGACCAGGCCGATGCCCATGAAGGCGACGACGGACGCGCCGGCCGTCGCCCAGACCGCCTTGGGCTGCCGCAGGAGGCCGCCGGCTCCCGCGTCGAAGGTGTCCATGCCCTCTCTCCCATCCCATGAGGTAGTTGGTATATACACACGATACGTTAGAGTGGCTAATTAATGCAAGATGCATCTAGTTGTTCCTGGTCGGGTGTCACCTCCGGACGGGTGATCGTCCTTGACGTGGCGCGGCGCGGGTAGGACCGTGGAGCCCTATGAGGGGCGAACCCAGTTGCCCGAAGTGCGGTGGCCGGGTCAGGGCTCCCGGTCTCTTCGCCGACTCCTGGCAGTGCGATGTGCACGGGTCGGTGCATCCGTTGCAGCCCGTGATCCCGCCCAGCGTCGAGGCACTCGGCGTGGTCGTGCACCGCACCCAGGTGCCGGTGTGGATGCCGTGGCCGCTGCCGGTCGGCTGGCTCTTCACCGGCGTGCGGTACGCGGGTGACGACCGCAGCGGCGGCCGGGCCACCGCCGTGGCCTGCTCCGGACCCGGCCCGCTCGGCGGCGCGGGGGAGTTGATCCTGGTGGCCGAGGAACTCGGCGTCGGCCTCGGTGCGCGCTACGCGGGCATCGACGCCCCGGACCCGGGGCCGTACATGAACGTCGAGAAGCCACCCCAGGCCAAGGTCCTCGCCGCCGGCCGCCCGACTCCGCTCTGGCACGTCTACCGCACCCCCGACGACCGCGCCGTCTTCGCGGGCGAGGCGCTCGGGCTGTGGGTGTGGGCGGTGGTGTGGCCGGAGACGACCGGGCTGCTGATGTACGACGAGCTGGTGCTCACCGACCTGCGGGACGCGGGGGCGGAGCTGGACCTGGTGCCGTGCGGCGCGCTGTCCCCGCGGCTGTTGGAACCCTGAGAGCGGACTGTAGGGGGCGCAGTGGGGTTGTGGGTGTGACAAGGCACCCGCTCGGTCCCGCTATTCTTAGGTGTCCCCTTCCGTACCGTCCCCGCCTGGAGTCCGCGTCGTGCGCATCGATCTGCACTGCCACTCCACGGCCTCCGACGGTACGGACACCCCGGCCGAACTGGTGAAGAACGCCGCCGCGGCCGGTCTGCACGTCGTCGCGCTGACCGACCACGACACCACCCGCGGCCACGCCGAGGCGATCGCCGCGCTGCCCGAGGGCCTCACCCTGGTCACCGGTGCCGAGCTGTCCTGCCGTGTCGACGGCGTCTCCATGCACATGCTGGCCTACCTCTTCGACCCCGAGGAGCCCGCCCTGCTCGCCGAGCGCGAACTGGTCCGGGACGACCGGGTGCCCCGGGCGAAGGGCATGATCGCCAAGCTGAACGAGCTGGGCGTGCCGGTCACCTGGGAGCAGGTGAAGCGCATCGCCGGGGACGGCTCGGTCGGGCGCCCGCACGTCGCCTCCGCGCTCGTGGAGCTCGGTGTCGTGCCCACGGTGAGCGACGCGTTCACCGACCAGTGGCTGGCCGACGGCGGCCGGGCCTTCGTGGAGAAGCACGAGACCGACCCCTTCGAGGCGATCCGGCTGGTCAAGGGCGCGGGCGGAGTCTGCGTCTTCGCGCACCCGGCCGCCGCCAAGCGGGGCCGTACGGTGCCCGAGGCCCGCATCGCCGAGCTGGCCGTGGCAGGCCTGGACGGCATCGAGGTCGACCACATGGACCACGACGCCGACGCCAGAGCGCGGCTGCGCGGGCTGGCCCGGGAGCTGGGGCTGCTGGTCACGGGCTCCTCGGACTACCACGGCAGCCGGAAGACCGTGGCGCTGGGCGAGTACACGACGGACCCCGAGGTGTACGGGGAGATCACGCGGCGGGCGACCGGGGCGTTCCCGGTGCCGGGGGCCGGCGGAGCCTGAGGCCCGGCCCTCCCCTCCCGGACGCTCACCTTCGTACCTCACCTTCGTACTCACTTTCGTACCTCTTCTTCGTACCTCTTCCAGCAAGGCCTGTTGCTCACCCATGTTCGACGTCGCCGTCTTCGGCTCCCTGTTCCTCACCCTTTTTGTCATCATGGATCCCCCGGGGATCACCCCGATCTTCCTGGCCCTGACCGCCGGACGCCCCGCCAAGGTGCAGAAGCGGATGGCTTTCCAGGCGGTCTGCGTGGCCGGCGGGGTCATCGCCGTGTTCGGTGTCCTCGGCCACCAGATCCTCGACTACCTGCACGTCTCCGTCCCCGCGCTGATGATCGCGGGCGGGCTGCTGCTCCTGCTGATCGCGCTCGACCTGCTCACCGGCAAGACCGACGAGCCCAAGCAGACCAAGGACGTCAACGTCGCCCTGGTACCGCTCGGCATGCCGCTGCTGGCCGGGCCGGGGGCCATCGTGTCGGTGATCCTGGCCGTGCAGAAGGCCGGCAGTGTCGCCACGCAGGTGTCGGTGTGGACCGCGATCCTCGCCATCCACGTCGTGCTGTGGCTCGTGATGCGCTACTCGCTGCTGATCATCCGGGTCATCAAGGACGGCGGCGTGGTCCTGGTGACGCGGCTCGCGGGCATGATGCTGTCCGCGATCGCGGTGCAGCAGATCATCAACGGTGTCACGCAGGTGATCAAGGGCGCCTGAGCGCCGTGCGTACCCGCCACGTGCTGCCGCCATGCGCAGAGCCCCCGTACGGCATCGGTGCCGTACGGGGGCTCTGAAGCTTCTGCGGTACTACGCGTCTGTTATGAGGCCGGGGTCTCGGCCGGTCGGATCCACAGTCGCTGCCCGATGGCGGCGGCCTGCTGCACGATCCGGTTGACGGAGGCGGCGTCCACGACGGTGCTGTCCACGGTGCTGCCGTCGACCTCGTCGAGTCGCATGATCTCGAAGCGCATGGCTTCTCCCTTCGTCTGGTCATCCTCCTGCGGAGAACTACTGGTGTCGTCGTGACATACGTATTCAACGGGCTGCGTGTTACAAACATTCCCTACGCTAAAGAAATTTTTCGAACGTCTAACTACTGACCGGTAAGGCGTCTTCGGGAGACTGACCGGGACCGGTTGTGTTCGCAGCGTGACCGCCGGGACAATGGAGTCGATGAACGACGACCTCGCGGCCCTGCAAGCCCGCATCGACCGCACGAACGAGCTGCTCCAGCGCATGCTCGCCGAAGTGGCGAAGACGCCCTCGACCCATGCGATCTTCGTCGACGCGGGGTACCTCTACGCGGCCGCGGGCCGCCTGGTGGCCGGGACCGAGGACCGTCGGGCCTTCGACCTCGACGCCGAGGGCCTCATCGACGCACTGATCGACCGCGCCCGCACCATCTTCGCGGACAGCAGGCTGCTGCGGGTCTACTGGTACGACGGCGCCCGGCGCCGCATCCACACCGCCGAGCAGCAGTCCATCGCCGAACTGCCCGACGTCAAGGTGCGCCTGGGCAACCTCAACGCCAACAACCAGCAGAAGGGCGTCGATTCACTCATACGCTCCGACCTGGAGTCCCTCGCCCGCCACCGCGCGATCAGCGACGCGGCCCTCCTCGGCGGCGACGAGGACCTGGTGTCGGCGGTGGAGGCGGCGCAGGGGTACGGTGCCCGCGTCCATCTCTGGGGCATCGAGGCCCCCGAAGGCCGCAACCAGGCCGAGCCGCTGCTCTGGGAGGTCGACAGCCAGCGCACCTTCGACCTCGAGTTCTTCAAGCCGTACGTCTCCCGGCGCACGGCCCACGCCTACGACGCGTCGGCCGCGGCCCGGCCCACCCGCGAGGACGTCCGCTTCGTCGGCGCCCAGATCGCGGCGAAGTGGCTCGCGGCCCGAGGCCGGGACGCCCTGGTGGAGCTGCTGCCCGGCCACCCCTACCTGCCCGGCTCCGTCGACCAGGACCTTCTCGTCGAGGCCGAGGGCATCCTCCAGTACTCCCTGCGCGGCCAGGCAGACCTGCGCCGCGCCCTGCGGGACGGGTTCTGGGAGCACCTTCAGAAGCAGTACTAGGGCTTGGCGCAGTGCTGGGTGCCTGGCGCAGACTAGGGCCTGGCCAGGTGGCCGTCGTCCCAGAAGTCGGCGATCGCGCGGGCGGTCGCCGGCGGCTGGTCGGTGTTGGGTGAGTGCAGGGCGCCTTCGATGACCGTGCGGCGGGCGCGGAGCCGTACGGCCATCTCGTCGAGGAGCGGCACCGGCCAGGTGTCGTCGACCGCGCCGGACAGCACGTGGAAGGGCAGCGGCACGGCGGCCAGTTCCGCGACCCGGTCCGGCTCCGTGCACAACTGCCGTCCGGTTGAGATGAGCTGGGCGGACCTGGTGCCCAGCCAGCGGCGCCGCAGGTCCTCCCGGTCGTCGAGACCGGCGTCGAGCTCGCCGGTGTCGGCCTCCTCGGGCAACTCCATCGCCTGGATGGTCTCCCACACCTCGGCCATCGTCATCACGGCGAGCGCGTCGCGCAGCAACTTCACGCGCTGCTGCTGGCCGACGGAGATATGGGCCGGTCCTGAGGCCATCAGGGTGAGCGAGCGAAAGGGCGAGTGGTCGGCGAGGACGGCGGCGCGCGAGATCTGCCCGCCCAGGGAGTGCCCCAGCAGATGCACCGGCGTGCCCAGCGCCTCGGCCTGCGCCAGCAGGTCCCGCGCCAACTCCTCCTGTGCGTACGGGGATTCGTCGTGCTCGGGCCCGCCCGACTCGAACTGGCCGCGGCCGTCGACGGCGACGGTGCGGTAACCGCGCTCCGCGAGCGGCACATGCAACGGGTTGAAGTCCTCCTTGCTGCCCGTGAACCCGGGCACCAGCAGGGCGACCCCCTTGGGCTCGACACCGGCGGCCACGGGCGCGTCGACGACTGCGAACTCACCGCGCGCGGTGCGCAGTCGGTAGGCGCGGGCGCCGGGGGGCGGGACGAAGGTGGGAGGCCTGCTCATGAGCAGAGGCTATCGGGAGCGGAAGAAGGGCGGAACGCCGACGGCCCGGCCCACACGAGGTGGGCCGGGCCGTAGGGT
>NZ_JBSGZV010000047.1:0-76483 GCF_053611185.1 Streptomyces sp. NPDC054834
GTTCCCACCGGGCGCCCTTCCGCGTTCCTTCCCCCTACTGGCCTTCGGGCTTCAGCGGGTTGATCGGGTCGTCCGGGTTGCCGGTCGTCGGTGAGTTCGACGGACTCGGCGGCGGCGACGTCGACGGGGGCGGGGACGACGGCGGCGGCGCGCTGCTGGTCGCCGGGGTCGACGGGGGCGCGGACGACGGGGAGTTGGAGCTCGGCGGGGCCGAGGACGGCGGCGCGGACGTGCTCGCGCTCGGCGGCGGGGAGAAGGAGAAGCTCTCCGTCGGCTCGACCGCCGCGCCCTGGGTGGTGTTGAGGTCGAACTTGGCCTTGTGTGTGACGCCGAAGGTGTATGCCGCCCAGATAGCCGCCGGGAAGGTGCCGCCGTTGACGCGCCCTCCACCACCTGTGTTGTACATCGGGACCTGGGCGCCGCCCTTCCTGGCCTCGCCGAACAGGCCCACGGAGGTGACCAGGTCCGGTGTGTAGCCGGTGAACCAGGCGGACTTGTCCTTGTCCGACGTACCCGTTTTGCCCGCCACCTGCTGGCCGTCGCGCAAGGGGTTGCGCGCCACGGAGTCCTTGGCCGTACCGTCGTCGACCACACCGGTCAGTACCGAGGTCACCGTGTCGGCCGTGGTCCGGCTGATCACGCTGCTGCCGATCGGGTTGGGCATCTCGACCGGGCCGTCCTTTTTCTCGGCCGACTTGACGATGGACGGCGTCACCTTGTTGCCGTGGTTGTCGAGGGTGGCGTAGATCCCGGCCATCTCCAGGGGGCTGGCGCCCATGGAGCCCAGCGTCTGCGCAAACACCGGCTGCATGCCCTTGGTGTCCATGCCGAGCGTGTTCGCCGTGCTCATGACCTTGTGCATGCCCACGTCGACGCCCATCTGTGCGAAGACGGAGTTGACGGACAGGTTCATCGCCCGCTGGACGGTGATCGGGCCGTAGCTATGGTTGTCCTCGTTGGGCGGGCCGAAGCCGACCTTGGTGCCGTTGTCCACGACCTGGCGGCCACTGGTGCCGTCGTAGACGGTGTCGGCGGTGATCGGTTTGCCGTTCTGCGTCTTCGCGCCCGCCTCGAGTGCGGCGGCGAGGATCACGGGCTTGAACGTCGAGGCGGGCTGGTAGTCCCGACGGGTCGCGTTGCTGCGGAAGTGTTTGAAGTAGTCCACCCCGCCGTACAACGCGACGATCTTGCCGGTCTTGGGGTCGACCGAGACGGCCCCGGCCTGGACGGCGTCGTCGACCTTGCGCTTCTTCGGATCGAGCTTGCTGATCAGCTGTTCCTTGACCGACTTCTCCAGCTGGGCCTGCTTCTTCTCGTCGATGTTCAGGGTGATGGTCCAGCCCTGCCGCACGACCTTCGCCTCCGCGTCGGACGCGGAGAGGTTCTGCTCCTTCATCAGTTGCTGTTCGAGCTGTTGGTTGGCGAGCTCGACCAGATAGCCCTTCTGGCCGCCCATGCCGGGGGCGCCCTTGGGTTCCCTGGGTATCGGAAACTTCAGATCCTTGCGCTTGGCCGCGTCCAGCCAGTGCTCCTCGACCATGTTGTTCAGGACGTAGTTCCAGCGCGCCTTCACCAGCTTCTTGCCGGTGGGGGTGGCGGCCTGCCAGTCGTACTGGCTCGGTGCCTGGAGCAGCGCGGCGAGGTAGGCGCCCTGCGCGACGTTGAGCTTCTGGGCGTCGACGCGGTAGTAGGCCTGGGCGGCGGCCTGGATGCCGTAGGCGCCGCGGCCGTAGTAGCTGGTGTTGATGTAGCCGGCGAGGATGTCGTCCTTGTGCTCCTCGCGGTCCACCTTCAACGAGATGACCAGTTCCTTCAGCTTGCGCGTGACGGTCTGGTCCTGGTCGAGGTAGTAGTTCTTGACGTACTGCTGGGTGATCGTCGAACCACCCTGCTTGCCCTTGCCGGACAGGGTGTTGATCAGGCCTCGGGCGGTGCCCCGGAGGTCGACGCCGGAGTCGTGGTAGAAGCTCTTGTTCTCCGCCGCCACGAAGGTCAACTGGACCTTCCTCGGCACCTTCGACAGATCCACGGACTCCCGGTTGATCTCGCCGTCGCGGGCCAGGATCTTGCCGTCGCTGTACTTGTAGACGTTGCTCTCGCCCTGCGCGAGCTTGTTGGCCGACGCGGGGATGTCGACGGCCAGGTACAGCGCGATGAATCCGCCGATGCACAGCAGGCAGAACCCGAAGAACGTGCCGAGGATCTTCTTCCAGGTGAACAGCCTGCGTATTCGGCCCTTCGCGGGCTTGCCGGTCACCGCGGCCCGGGTGTTCGCCGTGGGCTGGGCGTTCGCCGTGGGCTGGGCGTTCGCCGTGGGCTCCGAGCGGCGGCGCCTGGGCGCCGCGCGGCGGCCACCGCGCTGTCGCGCTCGTCTCTCTTCCGCTCGTCCCATGAGTACCTACGCTCCGCTTCCGTCTCAGGTCAGCTCAGAAAGCTAACACCGCTCTATATGACAAAGGAGGTTCGATCCGCTCTTTTACGGACGTGACAATCAGCACGCCGTCCCAACGGAACCGACGGTTTGCGGGGTTGGAGGGTTGCTCGGGCGGGGTAAAGTGATATCAGTTAGCTAGAACGAAGCTAGGCGCCGAAGGCCGGCGCCGCGAGAACGGGGGCCCACCCATGTCCACGCACGACGCGTCCGCCACGGCCGACGTACCCGAGCTGCCCGCCCCGCGCGTACGGGAGTTCACGGCGCACAGCATCGGCGGCGGCCTGGCCCTGCTGCTCGGCCTTGTCGGACTGCTGCTCGGCGCCGGGATGATCGTCACCGCCACGGTTGTCACGGCGAGCGGCGGCAAGGCCGCGCTGATCGTCGGCGGCATCCTGGTCGGTGTCGCCGCGTTCCTCGCGATGTGCGGGCTGAACACGGTGGCGCCGGGCGAGGCGCGGGTCGTCCAGCTCTTCGGGCGGTACCGGGGGACGATCCGCGAGGACGGGCTCCGCTGGGTGAACCCGTTCACCTCGCGCACGAAGATATCGACGCGGGTCCGCAACCACGAGACCGCCGTCCTGAAGGTCAACGACGCCTACGGCAACCCGATCGAGCTGGCCGCGGTCGTGGTCTGGAAGGTCCAGGACACCGCCCAGGCGACCTTCGAGGTGGACGACTACACGGAGTTCGTCGCCACGCAGACCGAGACGGCCGTGCGGCACATCGCCATCGAGTACCCCTACGACGCCCACGACGAGGACGGCCTCTCGCTGCGCGGCAACGCCGAGGAGATCACCGAGAAGCTCGCGGTGGAGCTGCACGCGCGCGTGGAGGCGGCCGGCGTGCGGATCATCGAGTCGCGGTTCACGCATCTCGCGTACGCTCCCGAGATCGCCTCGGCGATGCTCCAGCGGCAGCAGGCCGGCGCGGTGGTCTCCGCGCGGCGGCAGATCGTGGACGGGGCGGTCGGCATGGTCGAGGCGGCGCTCGCCCGGATCGCGGAGCGGGACATCGTGGAGCTGGACGAGGAGCGCAAGGCGGCGATGGTGTCCAACCTCATGGTCGTACTGTGCGGTGACCGCGCGCCGCAGCCCGTACTGAACACAGGGACCCTTTACCAGTGACAGATCCCTCCGGGGGTTCGGCCCCCCAGCGTCGGCCGCAGCAGCGCAAGCAGGTGCTGCTGCGGCTGGACCCGTCGGTGTACGAGGCGCTGGCCCGCTGGGCCGGGGACGAACTGCGGTCGGCGAACGCCCAGATCGAGTTCCTCCTCCGCAAGGCACTGGCCGAGGCAGGCCGCCTGCCGAAGGAAACCGGCCCCCTCCCCCGCCGCGGCCGCCCACCCACCGGCCCCGCCGCATAACCCGCACGGCGACCGCAGCAGCACGAGCAGGAACCGGGGCTTTTCAGGCTCCGTGCGGTGAGGTGTCCGAGGGCCGGCCCGGTACTTCTTCCAGCGCCCGACCGCGGCCCGAGGCATCTGCCGCTTTGTGTACTGGCAACCATGAGGTTGCCTTGTATGACCGGTGGCGACGAAGCACACCGAAACGATCACCCGGCTTCGCCGTCCACCCAGGCCCGGAGCCACGCGGGTACTCTGCCCGACGGCACAGGAGCGAGGAAGCCGATGACGTACGCCATGACACCGGACGGAACCCGCATCGCCTACCAGCTCCAGGGCCAGGGGGCGCCGCTGGTCCTGCTGGCGGGCCAGGCCAACAACCACCACTGGTGGGATGCGGTTCGTGCCGACTTCCATCCCGCTCGCAGCACCCTCACGCTCGACTACCGCGGCACCGGCGACAGCGACAAGCCGGACACCCCCTACAGCACCGAACTGTTCGCCCAGGACGTCATCGCCGTCCTCGACGAACTCGGCATCGACCGGGCCGACGTCTACGGCACGTCCATGGGCGGACGAGTGGCCCAGCAGATCGCGGCCCGCCACCCCCACCGGGTAGGCGCCCTGGTTCTCGGCTGCACCTCACCCGGCGGCCCGCACGGCGTCGAACGCGGCAACGACGTCCGCCGAGCCCTGACGCAACCTCAGCCTGGAGCCGCGCGACAGGCCCTGCTGGAGCTGATGTACACCCCTCGATGGCTCGCCTCCCATCCCGGCCCGCACCACACCCTCGGCGACCCTCGCATGCCTGCCCACGCCCGGCGCCACCACCTCGCGGCCAGCAACCAGCACAACGCCTGGGACCTCCTGCCGGGCATCAGCGCCCCCACCCTGGTCGTCCACGGAAGCGACGACCTGCTCAACCCCACCGCCAACGCACCCCTGCTCGCCGACCGCATCCCCGACGCCCGACTGCACCTGGTCCCCAATGGCCGGCACGCCTACTTCGAGGAGTGCCGCACCCACGCCAGCCCCCTCGTCCTGGACTTCCTCACCACCGCGCACAAGCCGTAAGAACAGCGCAGCCGATACTCGGACACCCTGCTATCCACCGCGCGCCGGCGACACCCCGACCCCGGACTCTCACGAACGACCCCGGCCTCCGAGCCCGCCCGGGCGTGTAGCAGAACCGTGACAATGGGCTCCCACCTGCATGGGCGTACGGGCCGCCACGGGCTACACACTCCGCGTATACATACGACGTATACACCATGTGTAGAGTCCTCGGCATGTCCATCGGTCACACCCTTCTGGGGCTCCTGGAGTCCGGCCCGCGCCACGGCTACGACCTGAAGCGGGCCTTCGACGAGAAGTTCGGTCACGACCGGCCGCTGCACTACGGCCAGGTCTACTCGACGATGTCCCGGCTGCTGAAGAACGGCCTCGTCGAGGTCGACGGGATCGAGGCCGGCGGCGGCCCCGAGCGCAAGCGGTACGCGATCACGGACGCCGGCGTCACCGACGTGGAGCGGTGGCTCGCGACTCCGGAGCAGCCGGAGCCGTACCTCCAGTCGACCCTGTACACCAAGGTCGTCCTGGCGCTGCTGACCCACCGGAACGCGGCCGACATCCTCGACACCCAGCGCGCCGAGCACCTGCGCAGCATGCGGATCCTGACGGACCGCAAGCGCAAGGGCGATCTGGCGGACCAGTTGATCTGTGACCATGCCCTGTTCCATCTCGAGGCCGACCTGCGCTGGCTGGAGCTGACCGCCGCGCGCCTCGACAAGCTCCGTGAGGCGGTTGCCCGATGACTCCTCCCCCCGGCTCCCTGCTCGCCGCAGAGGACCTGCGCAAGGCCTACGGCCCCACCCTCGCGCTCGACGGCGCCGAGTTCTCCATCCACCCCGGCGAGGTCGTCGCGGTGATGGGCCCCTCGGGGTCCGGCAAGTCCACGCTGCTGCACTGCCTCGCCGGCATCGTGCCGCCCGACTCGGGCTCGATCACCTACGACGGGCGGGAGCTCGCCACGATGAGCGACGCCGAGCGCAGTGCGCTCAGGCGCAGCGAGTTCGGGTTCGTGTTCCAGTTCGGCCAGCTGGTGCCCGAGCTGACCTGCGTGGAGAACGTGGCGCTGCCGCTGCGGCTGAACGGCACGCCCCGTAAGCAGGCCGAGCGGACCGCGCTCACCTGGATGGAACGGCTGGAGGTCGACGACCTCAAGGGCAAGCGGCCCGGCGAGGTCTCCGGCGGCCAGGGGCAGCGCGTCGCCGTGGCGCGGGCGCTCGTCACCAGTCCCCGGGTGCTGTTCGCCGACGAGCCGACCGGCGCGCTCGACTCGCTCAACGGCGAGCGCGTGATGGAGCTGCTGACGGAAGCGGCCCGGTCGACCAACGCGGCCGTCGTGCTCGTCACGCACGAGGCCCGGGTGGCCGCCTACTCCGACCGCGAGATCGTCGTACGGGACGGCAAGTCCCGCGATATGGAGCGCGCCATATGAGCGTGCGTCAGTGGTCCAGGGATCTGGCCATGGGGGTCCGGTTCGCCGTCGCCGGCGGACGCGAGGGCTGGGTACGGATGCTGCTGACCGGCGTCGGCGTCGGGCTCGGCGTGGCGCTGCTGCTGCTGACGACGGCGGTGCCGAACGCGCTGTCGGTGCGGCACGAACGCGAGGAGGCGCGGCTGGACTACACGTACAGCTCGAAGACGCTGCCCAAGGCGGACGACACCCTCGTCATCGCCGACATCGACTCCACGTTCCGCAGCAGCGAACTCCGCGGGCGCCTGGTGGAGCCCGAGGGACCGCACGCCCCGCTGCCGCCGGGCGTGGAGCGGTACCCGGCGGCCGGCGAGATGGTGGTCTCGCCGGCACTGAAGTCGCTGCTCGCCTCCGACAGCGGGAAGCTGCTGCGGCAGCGGCTGCCGTACCGGATCGCCGGGACCATCGGGGAGCCCGGGCTGGTCGGCTCGCAAGAACTCTCCTACTACGCCGGCGTCAAGGGCCTCGCGGCGAAGATCGACCACTCCCAGATCGACCGCATCGACCACTACGGCGACCCGAACCCGTCGCCGGACGAGACGGACCCGGTGCTGTTCCTGCTCACCCTCGTGGTCTTCATCGTGCTGCTGACGCCGGTCGCCGTGTTCATCGCCGCGGCCGTACGGTTCGGCGGCGAGCGGCGCGACCGCAGGCTGGCGGCGCTGCGGCTGGTCGGCTCCGACAGCCGGATGACCCGCCGGATCGCGGCGGGCGAGGCCCTCGCGGGCTCGCTGCTCGGCCT
The DNA here is from genome assembly GCF_053611185.1 of Streptomyces sp. NPDC054834. Lineage (NCBI taxonomy): Bacteria > Bacillati > Actinomycetota > Actinomycetes > Kitasatosporales > Streptomycetaceae > Streptomyces > Streptomyces sp. NPDC054834. Next base: position 7,058 of record NZ_JBSGZV010000047.1, read on the forward strand.
GGTCCTCGGCACGGTCTTCTTCCTGATCGGCCGTCAGGCGGCGGGTTCCGTCGAGCTCATGGACATCAGCGTCTTCCCCAGCTATCTCGACCCCTCCCCCGGGCTCGCCGCGCTGGTCGCGGTCGCGGTCCCGGCGGCGGCCGTGGCGGTCACGCTGTTCGCGATGCGCGGGGTGGTCATCGAGCCGCTGGGCGTGGTCCGTACGGCACGGCCGGCGCGCCGGCGCCTGTGGTGGCGGCTGCTGCTGCCGCTGGCCGGGCTCGGGATGCTCTACCCGATGCTGGGGAAAGGCCGCAGCCACGGGGACTTCAACCAGTACCTGGTCGCCGGCGGTGTCCTCCTGCTGCTGATCGGTGTCACCGCGCTGCTGCCGTGGGTGGTGGAGACGGTCGTCGCCCGGCTCGGCTCCGGCGGTGTCGCCTGGCAACTCGCCGTACGGCGGCTTCAGATGAGCAGCGGCACGGCCGCGCGCCTGGTCAACGGCATCGCGGTCGCGGTGGCCGGGGCGATCGCCTTGCAGATGCTGTTCTCCGGGGTGGACAGCGACTACACCAAGCAGTCGAAGAACGACGTGTCGCGGGCGCAGATGGAGGTGTCCGTGCCGAGTGGGGTGCGACTGACCACGGCGGCCGAGAAGTTCTCGGGCACCAAGGGCGTGCTCAAGGCCACCGCCCTGGCCTCCGGCGAACTCGCGACCAGGCGCAAGGACCCGGAGACCTCCAGCCAGCTCACCGTCGGCGGCTGCGCCGCCCTGCGCGAGGTGGCCACGCTGCCCTCCTGCCGGGACGGTGACGTCTTCGTCGTCCGGGGCGGCGAGTACGACACCGACACGCCGAAACTCGCGCATGCCGGCCGGACGCTGTACCTCGACCCGACCTACTCCGGCGAGCGGGGCGTCGAGGCCTCCTGGACCGTGCCCCGGAGCATCAAGCAGGCCCAGTCCATCAAGGACCCGACGAACGTGCGGCGCGGTGGCTTCCTGATGACTCCCGGCGCCGTGCCCGCGCAGGCGGCGGGGACGCTGTACGGGCGCGTCTACCTGTCGCTGGACGAGTCCGTGCCGGACGTGAAGGAGTACGCGCGCAACACGGCGGCGAAGCTCTCGCCGGCGGCGGACGCCATGGAGTGGTCGGCCAATGAGCAGACGAAGCAGTTCACTTCCATCCGCACCGGACTGCTCGTCGGCGCCGCCTGCGTGCTGGCGCTGATCGGCGCGAGCCTGCTGGTGTCGCAGCTGGAGCAGTTGCGCGAGCGCAGGAAACTGCTGTCCGCCCTGGTCGCCTTCGGCACCCGGCGCCGCACGCTGAGCCTGTCGGTGCTGTGGCAGACGGCCGTCCCGATCGCCCTGGGCCTGCTCCTCGCCTCCACGGTGGGCCTGACCCTGGGCGCGGTACTGCTCCGCATGACGGCCACACCGGTGCGCGTCGACTGGGCGAGCGTCCTGTCGATGACCGGCGTGGGCGCGGCGGTGGTCCTCACGGTGACCCTGCTCAGCCTGCCGCCCCTGCTGCGGCTGATGCGGCCGGAGGGGCTGCGGACGGAGTGAGGCACTGACGGAATCAGGTACTGGCGGGATGGGGAGATGGGGTACTGACGGGATGGGGTACTAGCCGTCCCCGTCCAGGACCCGTACGGGCAGCGGTCGCAATGCCTCGCGCAGTGCGGCCGCCAGCTCTTGGTACTCCGCGCCGCGGGCCGCGCCGGCGCGCATGGCGAGGGCGACGCGGCGACAAGGCGCGGGGTCGGCGAAGTAGCCGGTGAGGAGCTGGTTGCTGCGGGTCGTCTCGACCTTGAGGGCGGTGCGCGGCAGCAAGGTGCAGCCGAGTCCCCCGGCGACGAGCTGGACCAGGGTGGACAGGCCCGCGGCCGTGGTGGTGACCGGGGCGTCCTCCCGTCCGGCCTCCCGGCAGATGTCGAGCGCCTGGTCGCGCAGGCAGTGCCCCTCGTCCAGGAGCAGCAGGTTGAGCTCCTTCAGGGCCTCGCGCGGGATGCCCTCGCGGCCGCCGAGCCAGTGGTCGAGCGGGGTGACGAGCACGAAGTCCTCGTCGAAGAGGGGGAGTTCGACGACACCGGGCACCCCGAGGGGGACGGCGAGCAGCAGCAGGTCGAGGCGCCCGCTGGTCAGTCCCTCGATGAGGTTGGCGGTCTGCTCCTCGTGCACCTGGAGGTCGAGGTGCGGGTAGCGGTCGTGGACCAGGTCGATGACGGTGGGCAGCAGGTAGGGCGCGACGGTGGGGATGACCCCCAACCGCAGGACGCCCGTGAACGGCGCCCGGACCGCCTCGGCCTCCTCCAGCAGCGCCCCGACCTCGTCCAGCACCGCCTTCGCCCGTACGGCCAGACGCTCACCGGCGGGTGAGAGCAGCACCTTGCGGGTCGTACGCTCGAGGAGCGTGACCCCGAGGGTCTCCTCGAGGGAGGACACCGCCCCGGACAGCGCGGGCTGGCTCATGCCGATGGCGGCCGCCGCGTCCCGGAAGTGCAGGTGCTCGGCGACGGCGGCGAACGCGCGCAGCTGGGACAGGCTGGGCTGGCGCCGTTTGCTGCCACTCATGGTCACTGATAGCCACCTCCGATCAACCCGACCAAGTGTAGCTATTTCCCGGATCAATGCACTCCGTGCCAACATCGAGAGCGTCCAACCCATGGGAAACACCGCAATACGGGTGTTTCTTCGCTGCAAGGAGAGCGTGTGCTCACTGTCGGTGACAAGTTCCCCGAGTTCGAACTGACCGCCTGCGTCTCGCTGGAGAAGGGTGCGGAGTTCGACACGATCAACCACAAGACCTACGAGGGCAAGTGGAAGGTCATCTTTGCGTGGCCCAAGGACTTCACCTTCGTGTGCCCGACCGAGATCGCCGCCTTCGGCAAGCTGAACGACGAGTTCGCCGACCGTGACGCCCAGGTGCTCGGCTTCTCCGGCGACTCCGAGTTCGTGCACCACGCCTGGCGCAAGGACCACGACGACCTGCGCGACCTGCCGTTCCCGATGATGGCCGACTCCAAGCACGAGCTGATGCGGGACCTCGGGATCGAGGGCGAGGACGGCTTCGCCAAGCGCGCCGTCTTCATCGTCGACCAGAACAACGAGATCCAGTTCTCCATGGTCACGGCGGGCTCGGTCGGCCGTAACCCCAAGGAGGTCCTGCGAGTGCTGGACGCGCTCCAGACGGACGAGCTCTGCCCGTGCAACTGGAGCAAGGGCGACGAGACGCTCGACCCGGTCAAGCTGCTGGCCGGGGAGTGACCTGACATGTCGCTCGACTCCCTCAAGTCCCGGGTACCGGACTACGCCAAGGACCTGAAGCTCAACCTGGGCTCGGTCATCGGCAACTCCGAGCTGCCGGCGCAGCAGCTGTGGGGCACGGTGCTGGCGACGGCGATCGCCTCCCGCTCCCCGATCGTGCTGCGCGAGCTGGAGCCCGAGGCGAAGGCGAACCTGACGCCGGAGGCGTACACGGCCGCGAAGTCGGCTGCCGCCGTCATGGCGATGAACAACGTCTTCTACCGCACGCGTCACCTGCTGTCGGACCACGAGTACGGCACCCTGCGGGCAGGTCTGCGGATGAACGTGATCGGCAACCCCGGTGTCGACAAGGTCGACTTCGAGCTGTGGTCCTTCGCGGTCTCCGCCATCAACGGCTGCGGCATGTGCCTCGACTCGCACGAGCAGGTGCTCCGCAAGGCGGGCATCGACCGTGAGGTCGTCCAGGAGGCGTTCAAGATCGCGTCCGTGGTCCAGGCCGTCGGCGTGACCCTCGACGCGGAGGCGGCGCTGGCCCAGGCCGCCGAGTAAACCGTTCCGGCACATCACGGCCCCTGCCCATGCGATGGGCAGGGGCCGTCGTGCGCTCACTGGTGTGACATGAACCACTCACTCCGCTCAGGGCCGGAACCATAAGTGAAGAAGCCATCGAGCAATGTCCGATTGCCCCCTTCGAGCGAAGAAGCTCCACACGCCGAGAGTCATAGCGGAGTTCAAGTCTCCACTTCGCTGCCGAATAGCCGATCGACAGCCGCAACGAGGATCTGATTGGCTCCCACGGACCACATTTGTGCCGTCGGCCCGCGTTTTCCGGCGGCTGCTCAAGTGCATTCCAAGGGGGACCTCATGTCCATTCGAAGCCGTGTCTCGTCGAGGACCGCGCTTGCCGCGGCCGTAGCCGGCCTGGGCCTCCTCGGCGTGACCGCTCCGCAGGTCGCCGCCGCCGACCAGCCGGTGCCCAGCATCTCCGCCAAGGCCGACAGGCACACGAAGGCGATCGCGGCGGCACAGCCCACCGCTGTCGCTGCCGCCGCGACCGTCTGCGGTACGGGATACAACCTCTACAAGGCGGAACAACTGCCCGACGCGTCGCGCAAGGGAACTCTCTTCGTCTACGTCAAGGGCAGCAACCCCGCGAGCAACGACGCCCCCACGTGCGCCATCCTCGACAACAACACGTCGGGCGCGAAGTGGATGAAGATCAAGCTCTGCTCGAACTACACGGCAGAGGGCTGCGCCGAGGACTCGGGCACCTACTCCGAGTACGCGGGCCCCGTCTACCGCAACCACGGCGGCTGCGGCACGGTCACGTCGCTGATGAAGTCCTCCTCCAGCTCGAGCACCTACATCATCAACAACGTTCAGGACAGCACGAACTGCAACTAGCAGGCGCTGCACGAACCGTGAACCGGGGCTCCACGCATCACACGCGTGGAGCCCCGGCTCGTTGATCCGGATCCGGCCCCCGTCCGCCTCTTCCAGTGACCACTGGCCCCGGGGCCTGAGTATCCGTACTCAGGCCCCCGGCCGTCGCATACGGAAGGCTGCCGGACATGACCACCCCCCGCACCGAACCAGGGGCCGCCGCCCTGCCAGGGGTCCTGGGCGCCGCCGTCACAGGAGCGGCTCTGGCCGTCGGCGCCCTTGCCTACCTCTCTTGGGTCGGGCAGCGCAGCGGCCAGATCTGCCGGACGACCGACGGCCTTTGCGTCACCGGATGGAATCTGACCGCCCTCCCACTCCTGTTCACGGGCTCCCTGATCGTGATGCTCGTCGTGTACAAGAGGCTGGGCATCGGGCCACGGCTCGCCGTCATCCCGCCGACGCTCATGCCGGCGCCGATTCTTCTCTCGGCCGCACACACGACGGCCGGCTGGTGGGCTGTCGCCCTCGTGGGCGGGGCCTGGTCGTACTCGTGCGCGCTCGCCGCGTGGAGCCGCTACCGGATTCCGGCCCTCGCAGCCTCGGCCGTGCTGCTACTCGCCTCCATGGTCGCCCTCTACGGCTGAGGGCTCGCTCTGGTTCGCGGCAGCTTCCGCCGAGTACGCGCGCAGATACCCCACCACCGTGTTCGTCACAGCCACCAGCGGTACGGCCACCACCGCGCCGCCGATGCCGGCCACCATGCCGCCGGCCGCGACCGTGAGGACGACGGCCAGCGGGTGGACGCGGACCGCGCGGCCGAGGATGAACGGCTGAAGGACGTGGCCCTCGATCTGCTGGACCGCGAGAACGACCGCCAGGGTCATGACGGCCGCGAAGACGCCCTGGGTCACCAGCGCCACCATCACCGCGAGCGCGCCGGAGGCGACGGCGCCGACGAGCGGGATGAACGAGAACAGGAAGATGAAGACGGCCAGCGGGACGGCCATCGGCACGTTGAGGAAGTAGATGCCGATGCCGATGAAGATCGCGTCGATCAGGGCGACCAGGACCGTGCCGCGCACATAGGCGGTCAGGGTGCGCCAGGCGCGCGGACCGGCGCCGGCCACACCCGGGCGGGCCGCGGCGGGCACCAGCTTCAGGAACCACTCCCAGATGCGCTTGCCGTCGTAGAGGAGGAACAGGGTCGAGAAGAACACCAGCAGGATGCTGGTGAGGGCCTCGATGATGACCTGAACGCCCTCCAGGCCCGCGGACGTGATCTGGTCGGCGTTGGCGCCGATCGCCTCGCGGAGGTTCTTCGCGATCTGGTTGATCTGCTTGTCCGTGACGTGGAACGGGCTCTTCAGCAGCCAGTCGCGCAGGTCGTCGATGCCGGACTGGATCTGGCTGGAGAGTGTGTCGATGTTCTCGATGACCTGCCAGGTCACGAACCAGCCCATGAGCCCGATGACGACGAACCCGCTGATGGCGGTGAGCGCGGTGGCCGGGCCGCGCGGCACTCCGCGGCGGGTGAGCCGGGCGACCGTCGGCTGGAGCAGCGCGGTCACCAGCAGGGCGATGACGAAGGCGAACACCACCAGCTGGATCGCGCTGATGACCCGCATCAGGACCCAGAGGGTGCCGGCGAGGACCAGCAGCCGCCACCCGGCTTCGGCCGCCACCCGCACCCCCCAGGGCACGGCCTCGGCGGGGTCGGGGCGGGGGCCGGCCGGGGGCGCGGTCCTGCGGGCGGGCGGTGCGGGGGCCGCGTCGGGTGCGGGAGCCACGTCGCCGACGGAGGTCACGTCGCCGGCGTAGGTCGCGTCGCCTGCGTAGGTCGCGGCGGCGGCGGGGCTGGAGGCGGCGGGTTCCGGCAGGGTGCCCGGGGAATCCGGGGCGCTCTCGCGCTCCACCTCGACGCGGCGCTCGTCCAGGCGCTCGCTCATCTCGGTGAGACCGGCGCCGAGCTTGCCGAGCCACCCTGGCACTCGTGACATGATGCGTCCTTTTCCCCCGTGTCCCTCGTGTCCCCGGGTGCTCTCCACCACTCCCCCCCCTGGAGTCGTTCCATTCCGACCGTACAGGGCAACAGCCCCTCCCCGTAGGACGGGAAGGGGCTGTGCGGGGTTGAGAGCGGCGGCCGGACTCAGTAGTTGCCGTTGGCCTGCCAGTACGACCAGGCGTCACAGGGACTGCCGTAGCGCTCGTTCATGTACTGCAGGCCCCACTTGATCTGCGTGGCCGGGTTGGTCTGCCAGTCGGCACCGACGGAGGACATCTTCGAGCCGGGCAGGGCCTGCACGAGGCCATAGGCGCCGGAGGAGGGGTTGACCGCCTTGTAGTTCCAGGTGGACTCGTGGTCCACGATGTTGCTGAAGCACTGGAACTGCCCGGCTCCCACGATCTGACGCGCCATCGCCTGGACCTGCGCGACGGTGTAGGAGCTCTGCACGGGGAAGCTGCCGCTGGCGGACTCGGTGCGGACGTCGTCGCGGCTGGCCGCTTCCTTCGCCTTGGCGCGCTCCTTCGCGGCCTGGGCGGCCTTCTCCGCGGCTGCCTTCTTCTGGATCGCCGAGTGGGCGGCGGCCTTACGGGCCGCTTCCTCGGCGTCCTTCTTGGCGCTCGTGTCCGCGGCGATGGCCTGTGTGTCGGCCTGCTGCGTCAGGGACGCGGTCTGCACCTCGGCCTGCTGACCCGCGGGTATGTCCGCGAGGAGCGTGGTGTCGGCAGCCGTCGGCTCGGCGTCGTTGTTCTGCGCGACGCTGCCCGAGGCAACTCCGACGACGCTTCCCACGGCGGTGACCGCGGTGGCCGAGGCCACTGCGAATCCCCGGACCGAAATCCGGCTCACACGGTTTCCTTCCAGCATCGCCCGCTTCGGTGACCCTGGCGGACGCAATCGTGCCCCTGAACTCTGGCCTCCCAACTGCGGGGTCACGGGAGGCACGGGCCCGGTGGGCGACTCCCGGAGGAGAGCCGTGTGGTGCTCGGGCGGCATACGACATTCGGTATGGAGTTGAAGATGGTGCTCAAGTAGTGCCGTACCGCTGGGGGTACAGGTGTGTCGTATGCGGGGCCTGACAGGAGTGAGACTCTGCCGTAACCGGACGGTGGGTGGCAATTCCGTGTTGCGTGTGAAAGCTCACATCCGGTTTGGCCCTGGGGATTTCAAGAAACGCCCACACACGAAGGCGCCGCCCGGCTAGGCTCTACGCCTTTGCCGGACGGCGCCAACTGACTGCCGAATCGACCTAATTGGTCACTTGCTTCAGATGTGGCCGTCCTCAAGCATTTCGGTCACAAGTGCAGCGATCTGGGACCTCTCGGACCGCGTCAGCGTGACATGCGCGAAGAGCGGATGCCCCTTCAGCTTCTCCACCACGGCGACCACACCGTCGTAACGACCGACTCGCAAATTGTCCCTTTGCGCCACGTCATGGGTCAGAACGACCCGCGAGTTGGCGCCGATTCGGGACAGAACGGTCAGCAGAACGTTCCGTTCCAGCGACTGCGCCTCGTCCACGATCACGAACGCGTCGTGGAGTGAACGGCCACGGATGTGGGTGAGCGGCAGGACCTCCAGCATCCCGCGCGCGGTGACCTCCTCGATGACCTCGCGGCTGGTGACCGCGGAGAGGGTGTCGAAGACCGCCTGGGCCCAAGGGCTCATCTTCTCCGCCTCGGAGCCCGGCAGATAGCCCAGCTCCTGGCCGCCGACCGCGTACAGCGGGCGGAAGACCATCACCTTCTGGTGCTGGCGGCGCTCCAGGACCGCCTCCAGGCCCGCGCACAGCGCCAGCGCCGACTTGCCCGTGCCGGCCCGGCCGCCCATCGAGACGATCCCGACGTCCGAGTCGAGGAGCAGATCGAGCGCGATCCGCTGCTCGGCGCTGCGGCCCTTGATGCCGAACACCTCCCGGTCGCCGCGCACCAGCCGGATGTTCCCCTCGGCGGTGACCCGGCCGAGCGCCTTGCCGCGCTCCGACTGGATCGTCAGGCCGGTGTGCACCGGGAGGTCGGAGACCTCCGGCACGTACACATGGCCTTCCTCGAAGAGGATGTCCACCTGTTCGCCGGGCAGGGTCAGTTCGGACATCCCGGTCCAGCCGGAGGAGTCCGTGATGGCGAGTTCGGCCCGGTACTCCTCTGCGAGGAGGCCCACGGACGACGCCTTGATCCTGAGCGGCAGGTCCTTCGACACGACGGTGACGTCGTACCCCTCCGCCTGCAGGTTGCGGGCGACCGCGAGGATGCGGGAGTCGTTGTCCCCCATGCGGTAGCCGCTGGGCAGCACACTGGGGTCCGAGTGGTTGAGCTCGACACGGACGGTTCCACCGAGTTCCCCGGTCGGGATGGGGGCGTCGAGGCGACCATGTTTCACCCGGTAGTCGTCGAGCAGGCGCAGGGCCTGCCGGGCGAAGTAGCCGAGTTCGGGATGGTGCCGCTTGGCCTCCAGCTCCGTCACCACGACGATGGGGAGCACGACCTCGTGCTCCTCGAAGCGGGTCAGGGCGTTCGGATCGGCCAGCAGGACGCTGGTGTCGAGAACATAGGTGCGCCGGTCTGGCTTGTGGCGCTTTGTGCTGGTCACCACGGAAGGACGTACCCCCTCGGATGAGGTCGGGGAGCGACGAGAAGGAGACTGGGCCGGGTGGACGGGAACCAGTCGGGCCGGTAGCCGGTCCCGCGCGCGGCGGGCCGAGAACCGGCCCTCCGCGGCTGCTTCCGTGCAGAGAACGCACGGTCGGGCTGGTGCAAAGGGCCTCCCGGGCGGACGGCCCCGTGCCGTCCGCTGAGATGCGACGCCCGTGGTTCGGGTGTCGACCTGCTTGGCTTATGCCCTCGAACAAGCGGCGCCATGCAAATGCATGAGACGGCGCGCCGGTGAACTCCTTGTTACATCCGCCTGAAACGGGGTATACGCGACCCTTTCTCCCAGGGGTACGTCCTGGGAGCGGGTACCCGCCGCTCAGCCGCCGTAACGCCGGTGACGTGCGGCGTAGTCGCGCAGGGCGCGCAGGAAGTCGACCTTGCGGAAGGCCGGCCAGAAGACCTCACAGAAGTAGTACTCCGAGTGGGCCGTCTGCCACAGCATGAATCCGGACAGCCGCTGCTCGCCGCTGGTGCGGATCACCAGGTCGGGGTCGGGCTGGGCGCGGGTGTAGAGGTGACGGCCGATCATGTCGACGTCGACGGACTCGGCGAGGTCCTCCAGGGAGACCCCCTTGCCCTGGGCGTCGTGGAGCATCGAGCGGACCGCGTCGGCGATCTCCTGGCGGCCGCCGTAGCCGATGGCGACGTTGACCAGTATCCCGTCGACGTGCGCGGTCGCCTCCTCGGCCTCCTTCAGCGCCGTCTGCATCTGGGAGGGCAGGATGTCGGGCGTGCCGACGTGGTGCACCCGCCAGCGGCCGTCGGCGGCCAGGGTGCGCACGACGCCCTCGATGATGCCGAGGAGCGGGACGAGCTCCTCCTTGGGCCGGTCGAGGTTGTCCGTGGACAGCAGCCACAAGGTGACGACCTCGACGTCCGTCTCGGTGCACCAGCCGAGGAACTCCTCGATCTTGTCGGCACCGGCCCGGTGTCCGTGGACGGTGCTGGAGCCGGCGGCCTTCGCCCAGCGGCGGTTGCCGTCCATGATGACGCCGATGTGCTTGGGCACCTGAGCGTGGTCCAGGTGGCCTTCCACCCGGCGTGCGTACAGCCTGACCAGCAGGCCGCGCAGCCTGTCGCGCAGGTTCACGTGATTGTCAGCCCCTCCGGTATGGCGGTCCCCGCGGGCGAAGCCTACCCCTGCGGGGCTTTGGCGGGGGATTCCGGGCCCGAGGCGGTCAGTCGGGCGCGACCCCTGGGGAACTCGTGGGGCCGGAAAAAAAACGGGCCGGTCCGTGGGGGGGAGACGGACCGGCCCGAGGGGGGGGTTCCACCATAACCCTTCGTAAGGGCGAATGCGTGCATCAACGCCGGACAACTACTCTCCGAAGTCGCCCGACGACGCGGCGGTGAGCACGGAATGCTTCATTCAAGGGGTTCGTCTGGCTGAAACACAGCGGATTCCCAGGCAAACAGGCCGTATACGGAGAGATCAAGAGGATCCGCACCCCCTCGGGCACCACCCGGTCGGCCGAACCCCGCATCCCTCCGACGGGCGACCCGGTCGCGAACGGGCGCTTGACGCACACGCCGAGCGGATTCCGGCACCGCGCAGCCCCCTCCACTGCGCGGTACCACCCGCGCGACTTTGCATGCGCGAATTACCTTGGTCTGAACTTACGCGAGCCGCGCCGCGCACACGAGTCGCCAGGGATAACGATGCGGAAACTCCAGGGAGATGAAAGATGAACACCCGGGCAATCCATCCACCTTTGCCCTCATAGCCCGATTTGCTACTCCGCCGGTTTCCGGGCATCGAAGAGATGCCGGGTGCTGTGCGCCACGAACGGCCCCTCGGTCTCGATCCGCTCGTGCAGGTCGCGCAGCCGGGACTCGTACGCCTCCACCGTGAAACCGGGCACCATCCAGATCACCTTGCGCAGGAAGTGGACGACGGCGGCGATGTCGTGGAACTCCATCCGCAGCCGCTCGGCCCGCAGATCGACGACCTCCAGCCCCGCCGCCTCGGCCTCGGCCCGCTCCCGTTCGGGATGCCGGCCGCTGCGCACCTGGTCCGGCTGGGGCCCGAGGAAGTACTCCACGAGCTCGAAGACGCTGCTCGGCCCGACGTGCTGGGCGAAGTAGGCCCCGCCCGGCCTCAGCACACGGGCGATCTCCCCCCACTGCGGGCGCACCGGGTGCCGGCTGAGGACCAGGTCGAAGGCCTCGTCGGCGAAGGGCAGCGGCGCGTCCTCCGGCGCGGCGACCACCGCAACGCCCAGCGGCCGCAGCAGAGCCGTCGACTTGGCCACGTTCGGCGGCCAGCCCTCGGTGGCGGCGACCAGCACCGGCCGGCCGGGAGCCGCCGTACCGAGGGCGAAGTCGAGCACTTCCCCGCCCCCGGTCTGGACGTCGAGCACGGCCGTGGCCCCGGCCAGCCGGTGCCCCGCCGAGCGGGCGTACCCCCACGAGGGCCGCGCCTCGGTGGCCCGCCCCTCGAACCAGGAGAAGTCCCACCCCTCGGTCGGCACGGCGACGCCTTCGGCGACCAGGTCCTCGAACGTACGGCTCTCTGCCATGCGGTGATCGTGGCAGGCGGGTGTCGGGGGGCGCCGCTGATTTTCCCGGCGTCAGGGGCCCGGCTGCCGATGCCTCTGCCCCGGTACGGCACGCCCGAGCCACTACCCGCCTACGGCACGAGGGGCCGCACCTCCTCGGCCGCGAACCGTACGAACCCCTCGGGGTCGGGCTCGTCGGCCGTCGGCTGGAGGACCACCGTGTCGGCCCCGGCGTCGGCGATCCTCCGCACGGCCTCGGCGACGGCCCGCGCGTCCCCGGCGACACCGAGATCCGGGACGTCGGCGAGCCCCTCGGCGGCCAGCTCGGCACTCAGCCGCGCGGCGGCATCGTCACCCGTGGCGGCGAGCAGATAGACGACGACCTTGTGGGAGTCGTCCCGCCCGGCCGCCTTCCGCCCCTCGTCGATGAGTCGCCGCGCCGCGCGTACACCGTCCGGTGCCGTGCTCGCGGTGAGCAACGTCCCGTCCGCCGCCTCACCGGCCAGCCGCAGCGTACGCGGCCCGGTGGCACCGGCGAGCACCTCAACGGCCTCCTGGGGCGGCCAGTCGAGAGCGACGTCGTCCAGCTTCACGTACCGCCCTTCGGTGGTGAGCCGCTCCCCGCGCAACAGGGCCCGCAGCGCCAGCAGATACTCCCGCAGCAGCGTCACCGGCGACTCGGCCCGCGCCCCCACCTGCCCCATCCACTCCTGCACCCCGTGCCCGACGACGACCGTCGCGCGCCCCGGGAACATCCGGTGCAACCCGGCCGCCTCCATCGCCGTGACGGCGACGTTCCGCAACGGCACGGGCAGCAGCCCGACCCCGATCCGCACCCGCTCGGTCCACGCGAGCGCGGCGGCGGCCGTGGAGATCCCGCCCTCCCGGAAGCAGTCCTCCCACAACCAGAGTTCCTCGAGCCCCGAGCTGTCCGCGAGCCGGGCCACGGCCCGGAGGCGTTCCGGGGGCAGTTGGGGACGGAATACGACACCGAGTGCAGTCATGCCACATTCGTATCCGCCGACGGCGCGGCCCACAACTGGTTTCCGGGTACGGTCACTTCCATGGGGCGTTGGCGGGACGGGCGGGGCAGACTCACTGTCCTCGGGGACGGCGGATCGGCCGGCGCCGGCATCCCCCTGGAGATCGCGGCCTCCTACCGCGCCCGCACGAAGGGGCTTCTGGGGCGGGACTCCCTGGACGGGGCCATGCTGCTGTCGCCGGCCAGCGGTGTGCACACCTTCCGCATGCGGATGCCCATCGACGTCGCCTACCTCGACCGCCGGCTCGACGTCATCGCCGTACGCACCATGCGACCCGGCCGCCTGGGCCTGCCCCGGCTCCGCGCCCGGCACGTACTGGAGGCGGAGGCGGGGGCGATGGCGGGGTGGGGGGTTCGGGTGGGGGTGCGGGTGGCGGTCGAGGTCGGGGGCGAGGTCGAGGGAGGCTGATCTGCCTGCGCCTGTGACCGTTTGGCAGATATGGGCCAGGCCCGGACAGCAAATCCGCAGGTGCGGAGGTCGCAGCGTGGCCCATATCTGCCAAACGTCACGCTTCAGCTCCTCAAGTAGGCGCGCGCTGTGGTTCGGGGCAGTACCGCCCACATACGCGTGCCGCCACCTGGTTCGCGTGCTTCGCCGAAGCCCCAGTCGCCCATGGTTTCCCGGGTGCGGGCCACGCTCTGCTCTACGCCGACCGTCCCCCAACTGGATACGGTGCAACTGGATTCCGCGCACGGCCCGGGATTCACCGGCGCCGAGGCGCAGCTCACCAAGTACCGTGCCCACTTGGATTGGATGGACGAGGCGGCGCTGTCACCGGCGGCCTCCCGCGACCTCGTCCGGACCGTCGCCCAAGAGCCCTGAGGGAGCCACCATGACCGACATCACCTGGGAAGACCCCTTCTGCGGCGAGGGAAACAACTGCTTCCGCATAGGCACCGACCCCCAAGGCAACGCCTACATCACCGTCGCCGGGCAGGAGGAGCGCTACGTCACCGACACCCACGAAGCGCTCCGCACTCTCATACGGGAGATCAAGGCCGGGAAGGCCGATCACCTGCTGTAGGTCCGTCAGCTTCCCGTGCGCGGGAAGGTGACCTCGACCCGGCGGTTCTTCCTGCGGCCCTCCTCCGTCGAGTTGTCCGCGATCGGGTACTGCTCGCCGTAGCCCCGTACCTCGAAGGTGATGTCCGAGTCGTTCAGGTCCTGGTCCAGGACCGCCTGTACGGCGTTGGCCCGCTGCCGCGACAGTACGTCGCCGTGGGCCGACGAACCCAGGTTGTCGGTGAAGCCGAAGACCCTGACCTGCGTCGCGTTCTGCTTCTTGATCTCCTCCGCGATCGCGCCGATACGGGCCTTCGACTCGCCGCTCAGCTTGGCGCTGTCCTTGCTGAACAGCACCTCTGCCTGAAGGGCGAACTTCACGTCCGCGTTGGTGTCCTCGCGGCGTTCGTCCCCGCTCTGGTCCTCGACGACCGACTTGATGTCCAGCACCTTGGGATCGGCGAGGGTGGCACCCTCGGGGAGCTTGAGGTCCGGGTCGGTGGGGTCGATCTTCACCGGGGCGGAGGCGGAGGGCTCGGTGCCCGGGGGGACGCTGGGGTCCGTGTCGTCGGCCTGAGCGGTCGTCGGGGCGAGCAGGAGGAAGGCGGCGGCGGTCACCGCGAGGGGGAGGTGGCGGGTTTGGGTCACGGGGGCCTCACCCGGAGATCTGGATGGAGGCGGCAGCGAAAGTGGGCAGTTGGAAGTCCACGTCGGTCGTACCCGCCGGGGGTGCCGGGAACTGCATGAAGACGGTCAGACTGTCGCCGGCCTTGAGCGTCGAGAAGCCTGTGGTGGTCAGTGGACGGCCGTCCGTGTCCCGCAGGACGTAGTACCGCTTCTTGCCCTTGGGATCGATCAGTGTGGCGCCGCCCAGAGACCTGCCGTTTCTGACGATCTCGGTTTCGTTGCCACTCAGGGCAGACGGGACGACGAGGCTCTTCGCCCCGTCGTTCTTCAAAGTGCCGTTCACCGTGACAAAGCCACCGGAGTCACGCTGCGCGGAGGTGATTTGGAGAATCAGACCGTCTGAGCCCTTCAGTTCCGCCAAGGGCTCGTCCGACTGCCCCTCCTGGGCACTCGGATCGGAGCCTCCGCCCTTGGAGGCAGATGCCGATGTCTCCGGCTTCTTGTCATCGCCGCCGCCACCGCCACCGCAGCCGACCGCAGCGAGGGTGAGACCAGCCGTCATCGTCAGCGCGACCAACCCCCTGCGGGCCTTCGGAGTGAACCGAATGATCATCGCTTTGCTTCCTTCTTCACTCGTCGTTCGCTTGTGGGTCGGCCAGGTGGACGTCAAAGAGGTCCTCAGGCTTCGGGAGGTGGGTGAGGTCATGGGGGTCCAGGTCCCAGTCCCGATCCTTGCAGTTGAGCTGCGGCAGCGTGTCGTGCCCACCGTCCCCACCGGGGAGCTCGAACGTGCACAGCGGCTCGATCACAGCCGTGGCGGTCGCCGTCGAGTGCATGTTCTCGGTGCCGGGGACGACGGAGTCCCCGACGGGCTTGGAGGTCTTGAGCTGCACCGTGAAGCCCAGCAGCCCATCAGGCGCGCAGTCGTTCACGGTGGCGTCGTTCTGAGCAGCGAGTTGATACGCCCGCCAGCACGAGGGGTCGACATCCACATTGCCGTGGAAGATCTCCTGCCACTTGGTCGGATCGAGCACCTCCAGCTTCCACTTGTCCGCAAGCTGGTCGCGCCTGTTCTGTGCCGCCGCGAGAGCAGCCGCGTCCGCGGCCGTCTCGGCGCCGTTCCGATTCGCCGCGGCCTGGCCGACCGCGAGGTAGGCGAACGCGAGAAAGAGCAGACCCGCCACCACCGTGATGTAGATGGGGAAGGCCTGCCCTGCGTCGCCGAACGTGCGGGGAGGCGTCAGCCGGTGACTTCGGCGATCTTCGCCGTGATCGCGTCGTAGATCGACTGGCCGATGCTCGTACCCGTGATCGCAAGCACGATCGCCACGACGACCGCGATGATCCCGAGGTACTCCACTGCTGTCTGACCCTTGTCGTTGCGGGCAGCGCGGGCCTGTAGGTACGTGACCGTGCTGTTGAGCCAGTTGCTCATGGTGTTCCCCTCCGGATTCGCTACCGACCCGGGCACCGTACGGCCGAACGCCCCTCTCGCCACAGGGCCCCAGGGCCCAATCCCGCGGCATCTCACGCCACCCCCAGCCATTTGGCGGCCGCCTGGGAGCGGCTGGTGCTGTGGAGTTTGGCGAAGATCCGGTTGATGTGGTTCTTGACCGTCTTCTCGCTGATGAAGCAGGTGGCGGCGATCTGCTGGTTGTTCATGCCGGTTGCGATGAGGTCCATGATCTCCGCCTCCCTCGTACTCAGCCGGAACCGCGACCTAGTTGACTGTCCCACATATGATTGCACTTGCGAAAGGCGTTGGGGGCCAAATTGGCTTGGGATAGCGGGGAGTTTCGCGGCAACGTGTGCAGTTGCGTGCGTACGGGGCAATCGCATGGCGGCCAGCGCCCCCGCCGCCGTCGGCGTGAAGTGCTCCCTGCCCGCCCTGATGTCCCGTACAGCCGTGACCAGTTGCTCCACGGTGAACTCGCCGTGTATCAGATAGCCGGCCGCACCCAGTCGTACCGCTTCCCGGATCGTCTCCGACTCGTGGCTGTACGTGAGCATGATGACCGGGGCCAGCGGGACCAGGTGCGGCAGGGCGGCGAGGCCGTCCACCTCGGGCATGCGGACGTCCAGGAGGACGACGTCGGGGCGGTGTCGGTGGGCCGCGTCGCAGGCCTCGCGGCCGTTGGCGGCCTCGGCGACCACCGTGGTGTCCTCGCGGCCGGAGAGGAGGGCGGTCAGGCCCGCCCGGACCACCGGGTTGTCGTCGGCCACCACGATGCGGAGCGGTCGGGTCGTGCTCGGGTTCGGCGGCATGGGGCGCCTCCTCTCATACAGGTGGTACGGGGGTCAGGGCCGCCAGCGGGAGTTCCACGCAGACCTCCGTGCCCTGGGAGTGGTCGCCCCGGCCGATACGGAAGCCGGCGCCCACCGACTCGGCCCGTTCGGCCATGCCGATCACGCCGAAGTGGCCCGTGCGGCGGAGGTGGTCGAGGGTGGTGCCGGGCGGCAGGCCTCGGCCGTCGTCGTAGACGGTCAGGCGGAAGAGGTCACCGTCGACCGCCGCGGTGACCTCCACGTGGGTGGGAGCGCCGTGGCGGTGGGCGTTCTCCATCGCCTCCGAGGCGATCGTGAGGAGTTGGCGGGCCACCGCCGGGGGGATCGGCGGGAGTTCGTGGTCGGTGGGGGTGCGGTAGGTCGTCGGGATGTCGGTGCGGGATGTGAAGTCACGGGTGCGGGCCGCGAGTTCCGTCAGTACGTCCGTGCCGTGGGCGGGGTCGCTCTCGCGGCGGAGGTCGGTGAGGAGTTCTCTGGCCTCGGACGCCGCCCTGCGGGCCGATCGGGCCACCAGTTCCGCCTGTTCGCGGAGGACGGTCGGGTCCTGGCGGTCCGCGGACGCCGAGGCCGCCAGGCCGTCCGCGGCCAGGGCCACGCCGTAGAGGGTCTTGGTCACGGAGTCGTGCATCTCGCGGGCCAGGCGCGCGCGTTCGGCGTTCACCGCCTCCGTCACCGCCAGGCGGGCCTGGACCGCCGTCAGGGTTCGGGTGGCCGCGCCGAAGCGGAGCATCAGGTTGCGCAGTGTCGAGCCCACGGCACCCGTGATGACGCACAGGCCGGGCAGGAGCAGCGACTCGGCCAAGTCCGCGTGCTGATGTCCCTTCAGCGTGGCGTGGACCAGGAGCAGGATCAGGGACTGGAGGGAGGCGAAGCAGGCTGCCCCCCGCCAGCTGTAGACCAGGCCGGCGAGCAGGGGCGTGCAGACGCTCACGTACGCGAGTGTCGTGTCCGGGCCGGCCGAGATCAGGAGCAGGGAGCCCAGAAGGGTGTCCGCCGCGAGGAGGGTGGGGTGGCGCAGGAGGAGGGGGCCGAAGCGTTCCCAGTCCCTGAACAGGACGTACGACGCCATGAAGGTGACGACCACCGCCGCGCCCACCAGACGGACGCCGATGCCGGGGGCGGCGTTGATCAGGGCCGCGGGGGCGGCCAGGGCGATCATGGCCAGGCGGAAGCCGAACACCTGGCGGCACATGGCTTGCAGTGCGCGCAGCTGGAGCTTCTCGGGTGCGGGTGGCTCCGGTGGGAGTTCGTCGCCGTCGGCGGCTCGCCACCGTCGGACCGGTCCCACCCGCCACCTCGTCGTCGCCATCGCCATCACCCCACCCCCCTCTACTTCCCGGTGATCGAGCCGAAGTCCACGCCGGAGCCGAGGATCAGGCCCGAGGCGAGGAGGAGCATGGTGGCCGGGACCATGAAGGTGGTGATCATCAGGGTGGCCCGGGGTACCGCGCGGGCGGCCTTGCGGCGGGCGTTCTGGGCGTCCGTGCGGCGCATGTCCTTGGCGAGGGCGACCAGGGTGTCGACGATGGGCGCGCCCAGCTCCTCGCCCTGCTGAAGTGCGGTCACGAACATGGCGACCTGCTCGGAGTCGTTGCGGCGGCGGAGTTCCGCGAAGGCCTCCCGGCGGCTCATGCCGAGGTCCATCTGGCGCAGGGTGATACGCAGTTCGTCGGCCCAGGGGCCCTCGTACCGGGAGGCCACGCGGTCCAGGGCCTGGCGGAAGCCGAGGCCCGCGCTCACCACGACCGCGAGCACGTCCAGGAAGTCGGGCAGGGTCCGCTCGATGACGTCCTTGCGGATGCGGATCGCCGACCAGATGCCGACCTCCGTCCAGAACGCGCCGAAGGCCAGCAGCAGCAGTGCGACGAACCACTGGCCGCGCAGCAGGAACACCAGGAAGCCGACGCCGCCGAGGGCTCCGTACACCGCGCGGCGGGCCGCGTAGCGGTCGATGGTGAGGCCGCCGGGGTTGCCCGCGAGGTCGATTCTGCGGCGGTACCTGGCGACCTGCTTGGGGCCCATGAGGCGCAGTACCGCGGGCGCGTAGCGCATGCCCATGCGGTCGATGAGGGAGTTGGCGGCGCCGGTGCGGGTCGCGCCCACTTCCAGGGCCAGCGCGAGGTCGCCGGGCAGTTTGGCGTCCGCGCGGTACATGCGGATGCCGATGAAGGCGCCCAGGACGGCGAGGCCCATGACGAGTGCGAGGAGGAGGCCCATGTCGACGGTCACCCCCTCAGACGTCGATTCGGCTCATGCGGCGGATCAGGACGAAGCCGACCGCGTAGAGCGCGAAGGCGATGAGCACGCAGGCCTGGCCGACCGGTGAGCCGGTCATGCGGTCCAGGGCGCCGTCCTTGACGCCGTTCATCAGGAACAGGGCGCCGATGCCGAGGACGGGGACGGCGTACGAGGTCATGGTCACCTGGGAGAGCTGGGTGCGGATCTCACGGCGGGTCTCCTTGCGTTCCTCGAGGGTCTCGGTGAGGTTGCGCAGGGCGCTGACCACCTGTCCGCCCGCCCTGTTGGACAGGACCAGGGTGGTGACCAGGACGACCAGTTCGCGGGAGGGGAGGCGGTCGGCGAGTTCGCCGAGGGCGTCGTCCATGGAGTGGCCGATGGCCAGCTGGTCGGCGACCTTGGCGAGTTCCTCGCCCGCCGGGGCCTCCAGTTCCTCCGCGGCCATGCCGATGGCGGTGCGCAGGGCGAGGCCGGCCTGGGTGGCGTTGGCCAGGATGCGGGCCAGTTCGGGGAGTTGGTTGATGAAGCGCTCGATGCGTTTCTGGCGCTGCCAGTTGAGGAACTGCCACGCCGCCCAGACGCCCAGCAGTCCGGCGAGCGGGCCGAAGAAGGGGGCCAGGGTCGCCTGTCCGATCAGCCAGAGCGCCGCCACCGTGGCGAGCATGTACGCGAAGAACTCGCCCGGGGTGACGTCCAGGCCGGTCGCCGCCAGCCGCAGTTCCAGTTTCCGGCCCGGTGCGGTGCCGCGCAGCCGCCGGTCCAGGTTGCGGAAGCGGCGCCGGCGGCCGGTGAGGGCGACCTGGCCGGTGTACGTCAGCCGGTCCACCAGCTCCGCCCGCTGGGCCCGGCCGGCCGCGTAGGCGTGCAGGCCCAGCACGGCCAGGACGCAGGTCAGCAGGGTGATGCCGGTGGTGAGGCTGACGAGGGTGTGGAGATCCATGGGGGTGGCCTACCTGGCTTCTCGGGTGGTGAGCTGGTCCAGCGTGTGGGCGACGCCGAAGGCCTGGGGTATCGGCTGGCTCGCCATGTAGAGGCGGTCGGCGGTGCGGCGCGGCAGCGGGAAGTACTGGAAGCTGCCGTACACGCGGCCGTCGTGGGTCATGGGCCGGGCGTCGAAGCGGGCGACGGTGGCGAGGCGGTAGGGCTCGCCACCGTGGCTGTCCAGCAGGGCGATCTCGGTGATGCGGCGGGCGCCGTCGGCGAAGCGGGTGAGCTGGACGATGACGTCGACGGCGCTGTTGATCTGGTCGTGCAGCGCCACGAAGGGGACCTCTACGTCGGACATGGAGGCGAGGGTCTGGAGGCGGGTGAGGGCGTCCTCGGCGCTGTTGGCGTGCACGGTGGCGAGGGAGCCGTCGTGGCCCGTCGACATCGCCTGGAGCATGTCCAGGGACTCGCCGCCGCGGACCTCACCGACCACGATCCGGTCGGGGCGCATCCGGAGGGAGTTGCGGACCAGGTCGCGGATGGTTACCTGGCCCTTGCCCTCGACGTTCGGCGGGCGGGACTCCAGGCGGACCACGTGCGACTGCTGGAGCTGGAGTTCGGCCGAGTCCTCGATGGTGATGATGCGCTCGTGCGCCGGGATCAGGCCGGACAGGGCGTTGAGCAGGGTGGTTTTCCCGGTGCCGGTGGCGCCGGAGACGATGATGTTGAACTTCGCCTGCACCAGGCCGGCCAGCAGGAACACCATGTGCTCGTCCAGCGAGCCGAGGCCGATCAGCTCCTGGAGGGTGAAGGAGCGCGGGAAGCGCCGGATGGTGAGGGTGGGGCCGGTCAGCGACAGCGGCGGGATGATGACGTTCACGCGCTCACCGGAGGGGAGGCGGGCGTCGACCATCGGGTTCGACTCGTCGACGCGCCGGTTGACCGTGGAGACGATCCGCTCGATCGTCTGCATCAGCTGGTCGTGGGAGACGAAGCGGATCGGCAGCTGCTCGACCCGGCCACCGCGTTCCACGAAGATCGCGTCCGGGCCGTTGACCATGATCTCCGTGATCGACGCGTCCTCGAGCAGCGGCTCCAGGATGCCGAGGCCGAGCGCCTCGTCGACCACCCGGCGGATCAGCTGGGAGCGCTCCACCGTCGACAGGACCGGGCCCTCGCGGCTGATGATGTGCCCGAGCACCCGCTCCAGGCGCGCCCGGCGTTCGGCGGCGGCCAGCGAGCTCATCTCCGCGAGGTCGATCTCCTCCAGGAGCTTGGCCCGGTAGGAGGCGACCAGATGGCCGTCCTCACCCCGGCTGCCTTGCTCCTCGGGGGTGTTGATGCGTGCGCGGAGACTCATGGGTGGGGGGCTCCTCGGTCAGTGGTCGAGCGGCATGGTGGCGGTCTTGTGGGCGTCGCCGAAGTCCCAGCCGGGGACGATGGAGGGGATGTGGACGGTGGCGGTCACGGTGACCTCCTTGTCGCCGTACGACGGCGGGCAGGAGGTGCCGCCCGCGAGCCAGCTGCTGACGGCCTGGGCGCAGGCCTGCTGCGCGTCGTCACGCAGCGACGCCGCCCGGGCCCCCGCCCTGGCCGCCGTGCCCGCCTGCTGGGCGGTGTAGGCGATCACCCCGATCTGGATGCCGGCCATGGCCACGAGGATGAGGATCGGGATGAACCCGAGGTACTCGATGGCGACCTGGCCCCGGTCGCGGCGCCGTGCGCGGTCGTACGACATCTCAGTGCTTCGCCTCCTCCACCGCGCCCGCGTGCCCGTGCACCGTCACCGGGAAGTCGATGCTGCCCGGGAAGAGGACGGGCACCTTGAGGGAGACGTCGGCCTGGACGTAGCCGCCGCCGGTCGTGCAACTCACCGTGGCACCCCCCTTCCACGCCTCCGACAGGTCCTCCAGACCCGCCTGCTCGCACGCGCCCTGTCGCTCCCCCGGCGCCGCCGCTGTCCCCGCCCGCACTCCTTCGTCCGCAGCATTCCCAGCGAGCGTGTAGGCGTACCCCGTGAGCACGCACTGCCACATCAGCACCAGCGTCAGCACGATCAACGGGGTCATGCCGAGGAACTCGATGCTGACCTGGCCCCGGTCACCCGCCCTGCGTCTCACCCGCCCGCCTCCCTCCGGCGCCTGAACCCCACGGACGCCCGGTCGTTGCGTGCCCGGCCGCGTCGGCCTCCTTCGGCTGTCTTGACCAGACCCAGCTCCCCCGCGAGGGTCCACAGGGCCTGCTTCACGGTGCTCCGGCTGTCGAGTTCGTGGATCCGCCCGGCGTCGACGGCGGCCTGGAGTTCCTTGAAGTTGGCGGGAACGGCGGTACGGGCCAGTGCGGTGCCGGTGATGCGCTGGATGAGGGGTGGCTGGATCTCCGTACCGCGGGTGTGGCGGTTGACGACGATCGTGGTCTCCTCGGCCTTGCGGATCTGGAGCCGGTCCCACATCCGCACCGTGCGCTTGGCGGCGCGGACGGCGACCACGTCCGGGGTGGTGACCAGCAGGGCCGTGTCGGCCATCTCCACGGCGGCCGCGCCGGCGCCGCTGAGCTGGGCGCCGCAGTCGACGACGACGACCTCGTAGCGGGAGCGCAGGGCGCTGACGATCTGGCGGGCGGCACGGTCGGTGACCTCCTCGCCGCGTTCGCCCTCGCCGGGGGCGAGCAGCAGGGCGAGGCCGGTGTCGTGGCGGAAGACGGCGTCGGCGAGGACGCGCGGGGAGATGTCGGTGATGGCCGCCAGGTCGACGACCGAGCGGCGGAACTGGATGTCCAGGTAGGAGGCGATGTCGCCGCTCTGGAGGTCCATGTCGACGAGTGCCGTGCTCCTGCCGGACGCCTGGGCGGCGAGGGCGATCTGGACGGCGGTGAGGGTGGCCCCCGTGCCCCCCTTGGCGCCGCTGACGGTGACGACGGTGCCGCCGACACCGCCGAGCACGTCGGAGCCGTGGCCCAGGTGACGTCGTACGCCGACGGACCACTGGGCGACGGCCTGGACCCGCATCGCCAGTTCCTCGTAGCCGAGGGGGAGGGTGACCAGGCCGCGGGCGCCGGAGTCCATGGCGGCGGCGAACAGGCCGGGGCCGGCGTCGGAGGTGACGAGGATGACGCCGACGGCGGGGAAGCGCAGGGCGACTTCGCGGATCAGCTCCAGGGCCGGGACCGGCCCGATGCGTTCGTGTACGACGACGACCTCGGGCAGCTCGTCGACGGACTCGGCGGCGAGCCGGGCCAGGGTGTCGACGAGCTGGGTGGAGTCGGCCACCGGCGGCACCGGTTCGGCGTCCGGGAGCTGGCTGAGCAGGGTGGTGAGGGACCGGACCGCGTCGGCGTCACCGACCGCCGGGAGAATCCTGGTGGGCATGCGGAGCGCCTCTCACTTGTCCGTCGCGAGTTCGTACGTGCGGTCCTTGTCGGGGACGGTGGTCTCGCTGCCGGGGGCCACCAGGGCGAGCCGGACCCGCTGCGCGAACGACTCGGCGTACGTGATGCGCTGGGCGTCGATGGTGGACAGCGCGAAGGTGATCGGGACGGCGTCGGTGGGCTGCTGGTTCTTGTTGTCGGGCTCCAGGGAGGTGAGCTTGCCGACGTCGAGGACCCGGGCGTTGGTCACGATGATCTTCGACTGGTCGGGGTCGCCCTCCTTCTTGCCCTCGAAGGTGGCGTAGACGTTGACCCGGGAGCCGGGGGTGATCTTGCCGGCGACTCCGGTGGCCGCGTCGATCATGATGGCGACCTCCTGCTGGCCCGCCTGGAGCGCGGGCTGGTCGACGATCATGTCGGTCTGGAGCAGGGAGCCCTCGTGCAGGGTGGTGACGGCGATCTTGCCCTGGATGTCGCGGAGGCTGGTGACCGCGTTGGAGGACAGCCACCGCCTGGGCATCTTGATCTTCTCGAACTGCCCGGCGTTCAAGGCCGTATAGGGCGCCACTTCGGACCGTATCCGGTACGCGGTGACCTCGGGGCCGACCTTGGACTTCACGTCGTCCATGACGGAGAGCACGCCGGCGAAGGCGCCGAGAGCGCAGAGGACCGACAGAATCAGGAGTATCACGCCGCGGCGCTGACGGGAGTTCATGAGCCGTGCAACCTCATTGGGGGAATCGGTCGAGCGGGGTCGGTGGTGAGCGGAGAGCGGTGTGCTGGCGCCGTCAGGCGGGCGTTCGCTGTTCCAGTGCGCGTGGGGCGGGTGGCTCGTAGACCGGCGGGGTGGCGGAGCAGAAGACGCAGCGGTCGCCGATGACGTCGATGCCGCACCAGTGGCAGGTGCCGCGCCGCACCGAGGTGACCAGCTGGTAGAGCACCGACAGGTCGGCGAGATGGCTGCAGAACTCGACCACCTTCCCGGTCCCCCACCAGGCCGGGGACTCGGCGGGCAGCGTGGTCTCGCGCAGGCCGTGCACACCCCAGGACTTGGCCAGGGCTTCCCCGACCCACTCGGACTGGAGCTGCCCCTTGGCGACCAGCATCCAGGTGCTGAACTCCGGGCCGCTCAGGGCCGCGTCGGGCCCGACCCGCACGAGCTGCGGCTCGGGGTGGGCGGCCACCGCGAACTGGCTGCCGGGCACCCAGGACTTCGCGTGCGCCTTCAGGCCGACCGGTACGCGGTCCAGCTTGGCGACCGAGCCGAGGACCGCGCCGGCGTGGATGTAGTGGATGAGCAGCCGGCCGGCGGAGGCGAGCACGCCCGGGCTGAGGTCGCAGGAGGCGAGCTGCCGCAACTGGCGTGCGAGGACGGCGACTCCGAGGGGCGGCAGCTCGGGGCGGAAGAGGGCGATGCGGTCGCTCTCCATGAGGGAGCGGAGGGTGTGCAGCCGCCGGGTCACCCCTTCGGGGACGGCCTGCGACGACACGACGATGACGTGCCCGTGCTGCTCGACGAGCGTCTGGAGTTCGGCCAGGGCGTCCTCGAGCGGCCGCTGGTCGAGGTCCCGCAGCACGACCGCGGGCACGGTCCGCTCGTCCTGCGGCGGCAGCGCCATGTCGGCGCTGGTCACGGCAATGGCAGTTGGCACGCGCAGCTCCCCGCTCTTCACCGCTCTTCACACCCGTCGGCCCGGGCAGCTGTTACTCCGATACGCCGAGACGACTTCATTGCGTGACTACGTGAGCACTGTAACCACGGCTCTGTGACCGGAGAACAGCGTTTGGGTAGCTGAACAGGAACTGCCTTCGCGCAACTGCGGTCATAACGGGGCAGGTTGAACATCCGGCCGGCACTCACCTGTCGCCGGGATTGGTCTGTACCTATTGACAGTCCATATTGGTCTGGACCAACTTGGAAGGCATGCCTCCCCACACAGGACACAGCAGACGCGTGCGCTGGGCCGCCGCCGGCGCCCTCGCCCTCGCCCTCCCCCTGGCGGGCCTCACCGCCACCCCCGCGGCCGCGGCGGACGTGAACAACGTCAAGAACGCCGGTTTTGAATCCGGCCTGACCAACTGGACCTGCTCCACGGGCAGCGGTACGACGACCGGCTCCCCGGTGCACGGCGGCACGGCCGCGCTCAAGGCGACGCCGGCCGGGCAGGACAACGCCCAGTGCACCCAGACGGTGGCGGTGAAGCCGAACTCCGCGTACACCCTGAGCGGGTGGGTGCAGGGCGGCTACGCCTACCTGGGCGTGACGGGTACGGGCACCACGGACGTCTCCAACTGGACCCCTGACTCCACGTCCTGGAAGCAGCTGTCGACGACGTTCACGACGGGCGCGTCGACGACGTCGGTCACGGTGTACACGCACGGCTGGTACGGCCAGGCCCCGTACTACGCCGACGACATCTCGGTGTACGGCCCGGACGGCGGCGGTGGCGGCGACCCGGCCCCGACGGTCCCGGCGGCGCCCGGCGGTCTGAGCGTGTCGGGTACGACGTCCTCGTCGGTGTCCCTGTCGTGGTCGGCCGTGTCGAACGCGACCGGCTACAACGTCTACCGCAACGGTACGAAGGTGGCATCGGCCTCCGGCACCTCGGCGACGGTGACCGGCCTGACGGCGTCCACGTCGTACTCCTTCCAGGTCACGGCGACCAACTCGGCGGGTGAGTCGGCGAAGTCGGCGGCGGTGACGGCCACGACGGCGGCCACCGGCGGCGGGGGCGGCGGGGGTTCGCTGCCGAAGCACGCCGTGACGGGCTACTGGCAGAACTTCAACAACGGGGCCACGGTGCAGAAGCTCGCCGACGTCCCGTCCGCGTACGACATCATCGCGGTGGCCTTCGCGGACGCCACGTCGACCCCGGGCGCCGTGACCTTCAACCTCGACTCCTCCGGGCTGGGCGGCTACACGGTCGACCAGTTCAAGGCCGACATCAAGGCCAAGCAGGCGGCCGGGAAGAAGGTCATCGTCTCCGTCGGCGGCCAGAACGGCACGGTGTCGGTGAGCGACACGACCTCGGCGGCGAACTTCGCCAACTCCGTGTACTCGCTGATGCAGACGTACGGCTTCGACGGCGTCGACATCGACCTGGAGAACGGCCTCAACGCGACGTACATGAGCCAGGCGCTGCGCGCCCTGTCGGCGAAGGCGGGCTCGTCCCTCGTCATCACGATGGCACCGCAGACGATCGACATGCAGTCGACCTCGAACGCCTACTTCCAGACGGCCCTGAACGTGAAGGACATCCTCACGGTCGTCAACATGCAGTACTACAACAGCGGTTCCATGCTGGGCTGCGACGGCAAGGTGTACTCCCAGGGTTCGGTGGACTTCCTGACGGCCCTGGCCTGCATCCAGCTGGAGGGCGGGCTGTCCCCCTCGCAGGTCGGGCTCGGCGTGCCGGCCTCGACCAGCGCGGCCGGCAGCGGGTACGTCTCACCCACGGTGGTGAACAACGCCCTCGACTGCCTGGCCAAGGGCACCGGCTGCGGCTCCTTCAAACCCTCCAGGACCTACCCCGACCTGCGGGGCGCGATGACCTGGTCCACCAACTGGGACGCGGCGTCGGGGAACGCGTGGTCGAGTGCGGTGGGGGCGCATGTGCACGGGCTGCCGTAGGGGGCGGTGAGCGAAGACCACACCGTGAGGTGGGGGCGGGGGCCGGTATGCCCCCGCCCCCCTCTTTTGATGCACCCTTGACCCGATCATGTCAAGACGACACCATGAGCGCCAACCGCACAGCGGACGCACAGCACCCGCACCCCCAGCTCCACTCCACCCCACATCCGGCGACCCCGGACCCCTGGAGACCAAGGAGAGCTCATGCGACTTCGCACACGCGGCTCAAGCTTGCGGACCGGCAGACGTGCCGCCGCGCTCGGCGCCCTGCTCGCCCTCGCCCTCGCGGCGCCCGTGACAGGGGCGGCCACGCATGCCACGGCGAGCAGCGCGCGCAAGCCGGTGCCGTCGGCGGACGACATCCGGCAGTACGAGATCCACCAGAGCACCACGCCCGTGACCCGTACCGCGATCCAGCGGACCGGCGTGACCGTGGACGAGGCCGACGAGGAGACGGTGGTCGTCTCCGGGCGGGCCGACCAGATCAGCCGGTTACGGAAACTGGGCTACGACGTGAGCCCGTTGGGCGCCGCCCCGGACCGTTCGGGCGGGGCCGGTGGACTGCGGCTCTTCGACTTCCCCTCGGCCGACTCGAAGTACCACAACTACGCCGAGATGAACACGGAGATCGACCAGCGGCTGGCCGCCTACCCGAGCATCATGAGCAAGCGGGTGATCGGCAAGTCGTACCAGGGCCGGGACATCGTCGCCATCAAGGTGAGCGACAACGTGGGCACGGACGAGGACGAACCCGAGGTGCTCCTGACCTTCCATCAGCACGCCCGCGAGCACCTCACCGTGGAGATGGCGCTGTACCTGCTGCGTGAGCTCGGCGCCGGGTACGGGAGCGACTCCCGCACGACGAACATCGTGAACAGCCGCGAGATCTGGATCGTGCCGGATCTCAACCCGGACGGCGGCGAGTACGACATCGCGACCGGGTCGTACCGGTCCTGGCGGAAGAACCGGCAGCCCAACTCCGGGTCCTCGTACGTCGGGACCGACCTCAACCGGAACTGGAACTACAAGTGGGGCTGCTGCGGCGGCTCTTCGGGGTCGACCTCGTCCGAGACCTACCGGGGCGCCGGCGCCGAGTCGGCGCCCGAGGTGAAGGTGGTCGCCGACTTCGTGCGCAGCCGGGTCGTCGGCGGCAAGCAGCAGATCAAGGCGGGCATCGACTTCCACACGTACAGCGAGCTGGTGCTGTGGCCGTTCGGGTACACGTACTCCGACACGGCGACCGGGATGACGGCGGACGACGCCGCCGCCTTCAAGGCCGTCGGTCAGAAGATGGCCGCGAGCAACGGCTACACGCCGGAGCAGTCCAGCGACCTCTACATCACGGACGGGTCGATCGACGACTACCTCTGGGGCACCCAGAAGATCTTCGACTACACCTTCGAGATGTATCCGACGTCCAGTTCCGGCGGTGGGTTCTACCCGCCCGACGAGGTGATCGAGCGGGAGACCTCACGCAACAAGGACGCGGTGTACCAGCTGCTGGAGAACGCGGACTGCATGTACCGGTCCATCGGGAAGGAAGCCCAGTACTGCGGCTAGCGGATGCCGGCGGCTACTCCTCGAAGTAGGCGTCCAGCACCGCGTCCATCTGCTCGTCCCACTCCTTGAAGCGGCTCCTGGCCGGCGCCTCGATCTCGATCGGGTACCAGCGGCGGTCAGGAGTGTGCACCGTGACGGTGTACCGCTTGCCGAAGCGGGGGGACTCCGTCTCGACCGCGCCGATCTCGTCCCAGCGGAACTCGCAGGACTCCTCGTCGAGGGTGAGACGGACGCCCTTCCGGTCGGCCACGATCTTGGCTCGGCGGTCGGAGGCCTCGAAGACGGGGCCCTCAGAGACCTCTTCCTCTCCCGCTCCCTCCGCCTCGTCCTCGGCCTCGTCCCGCGCGGCGGGGGCCGTCTCGTCGGCCGATGTCCCCGTGACCGCCTCTCCCTCCTCGGGCTTGGCGCCCTCGGACTTGGCGTCCTCGGGCTCCTCCGCCGCGGGCGAGGTGAGCCCGGGGATGAAGGCCGGGTCGAATCCGGCGCCCTCCAGGGGCTGGCTGCTCGAACCTATGCGCTGCTCCACGGCAGGAAGTATGGACGACATACCTGTGCCCGAACCAGCCAGCCCGCCAATTGCCCACGCCCCGACTACACGAACAGGCTCAACACCCCCGCCACCACGAACCCCGCCACCGACAGCACAGACTCCAGCACGGTCCACGTCCTCAGCGTGTCCCGCTCGCTGACACCGAAGTACTCGGCCACCATCCAGCTGCATCCAATACCGCGCTCCGCGCGCGGGCACCGTCGTTGACGTGGGAGGCGAAGACGGAGCATCCAGGCAGGCGCCCGGGGACCCTCTCCCGCAGCGGAAGAGAATCCCACGGCTCGCTGGCACAACGACGTCCCGCACCCACCCCGCCCCCGCTACACGAACACGCTCAACACCCCCGCCACCACGAACCCCGCCACCGACAGCACAGACTCCAGCACGGTCCACGACTTCAGCGTGTCCCGCTCGCTGATGCCGAAGTACTTGGCGACCATCCAGAAGCCGCCGTCATTGACGTGCGAGGCGAAGATGGAGCCCGCCGAGATGGCCATGATGACGAGGGCCACGAAGGCCTGGGAGTGGTCGCCTTCGGAGAGCAGGGGTGCCACGATGCCCGCAGTCGTCACGATCGCGACCGTCGCCGAGCCCTGGGCGACCCGCAGGACGACGGAGATCAGGTAGGAGAGGACGAGCACGGGCAGGCCGACGTCGTGGAAGGTGTCCGACAGGGCCTGGGCGACGCCGCTGGCCTTGAGGACCGCGCCGAAGACACCGCCCGCGCCGACCACCAGCAGGATGTTGCCGACCGGCTTCAGCGATGCGGTCGACACCGTCTCCAGGGACTTGCGGGACCAGCCGCGCCGGATGCCGAGGAGGTAGTAGGCGAGCAGCAGGGCGATGGTGAGGGCGACGAAGGGGTGGCCGAAGAACTCGATGACCGAGCGGCCGGTGGAGGGGTCGAGGGCGACGGAAGAGAAGGTGGCGGCGAGGATCAGGATCAGCGGGGTGCCGATGATGCCGAGGACGGTGGCGAGGGGTACGGGCTGCTCCTGCGGTTCCATGCCGGAGCGCCGCTGTTCCTCGGCCACCGCGCGCTTGGCCTCGTCGGCCGCCTCGACCATGTCCTGCGGTACGGCGACGAAGATGCGCCTGCCGATCCACGCGGAGAACGCCCAGGCGGCGAGCACTGCGGGGATGCCGCAGACGACGCCCATGAGGATGATCCAGCCGAGCTGGACGTGCAGCAGACCGGCGGCGGCGACCGGGCCGGGGTGCGGCGGCAGGAAGGCGTGGGTCATCGACAGGCCGGCGAGCAGCGGGAGGCAGTACAGGAGGATGGACTTGCCGGAGCGCTTCGCGGCGGCATAGACGATCGGCGCGAGGACGAAGATGCCGACGTCGAAGAAGACCGGGATGCCGAAGATCAGGCCCGTGAGGCCCATCGCGAGGGGGGCTCGTCGCTCGCCGAAGAGGCCGAGCAGCCGGGAGGCCAGCACCTCCGCGCCGCCGCTGACTTCGAGGATCGCTCCGAGCATGGTGCCGAGGCCGATGATGATCGCGACATGGCCGAGGATGCCGCCCATGCCGGACTCGATGGTGGAGACGGCGTCCGAGCGCTGGACGGTGCCGAAGAGTTCGGTGACCGACAGGCCGGCCAGCAGGCCGACAGCTATGGAGACGGCGAGCAGGGCGACGAAGGGCTGGAGTCTCGCCTTGATGATCAGGAAGAGCAGCAGGGTGATGCCGAGGGCGGCGACCAGCAGCAGGCCGGTGGTGCCGTCGACGAGGAGGAGCAGGCCTCCGGTGTGGGGTGGGGCGGCGGGGGTGGGGGCGGTCGCGGCGAGCGGCAGGGGCATAGCGATCCTTTGTGTAAGTACATGGAGCTTTCGGGCAGGGGGGATCGCGGCACGGCGTCCCGGGGGTGGTGGGGCGCCGCGCCGTGACGGCGTACGGGGTGCGGGAGGTGAGGGGGCGTCAGCCGAGTACGGCCAGCGCGTCGATCTCGATGAGGAGCCCGGCGGGAAGTCCGACGTACACCGTGGTGCGCGCGGCGGGCGGCTGGGTGAGGCCCTGCTCCTCGAAGTAGGTGTTGTAGATCGCGTTCATCTCGGCGAAGTGGTCGACGTCCGTCAGATAGACGCGGATCATCATCACGTCGTCCCAACCGGCGCCGCCCTCCTCCAGGATCGCCTTGACGTTGGCGAGGGTCTGGAGGGTCTGCTCGCGCAGGGTGGGGCCGGCGGGCGTCGGCGGCTTGCCCTCCTCGGCCGGGAGGAAGCCGACCTGGCCGGCGACCTGGAGGATGTTGCCCTTCCTGACGCCGTGGGAGAACTTCGCGGGCGGGGTGGTGTGGGTCTTGGGGGTGAGCGCGATCTTCTCGGTCATGTGGCTTCCTTGATCGGGGTCCTGCCGGAGTACTCGCCGCTGACGGCGTCCGCCGTACGGCGCACCAGGGGGAGCAGGGTGAGGAGTTCGTCGGCGGTGACGACGACGTTGGGCGCGGAGACCGACATGGCGGCGACCACCCGGCCGTCGGCGCCCCGGATCGGTGCGGCGACGCAGTTGATGGACTCCTCGTGGCCGCCGAGGTCGGTGGCCCAGCCCTGTTCGCGGACCTTCTCCAACTCCCGCAGGAAAGCGGTGGGGTTGGGGGTGGAACGGGCCGTGTAGAGGGGGTAGTCGAGCTTGTCGGCGAGGGCGCGGCGCTCGGGTTCGGGGAGGTCGGCGAGGAGCAGTTTGGCGACGGCCGCGACGGTGATGGCCACGGGCTTGCCGATCCGCGAGTACATGCGCACGGGGTAGCGGCTCTCCACCTTGTCGATGTAGAGGACCTCGCCCTCCTCGTACACGGCGAGGTGGACGGTGTGCCCGCAGCTCTCGTTCAGCCGGGCCAGGTGGGGGTGGGCGATCTCGCGGATGTCGAGGTTCTCCATCGCCTCCTGGGCGAGGGCGAAGAGGCGGGCGCCGAGGCGGTAGCGCTGGTCGGACTGGCGGTAGACGAGGCCGTGTTCGTGGAGGGTGCGAAGGAGCCGCAGGGCCGTGGACTTGTGGACGCCGAGGCGGTCGGCGACCTGGCCGAGGTCGGCGGGGCCCTCGGCGAGCAGCGGCAGGATGCTCAGCGCGCGGTCGACGGTCTGGCTCATGGTGTGCGTACCTCCTCGTCGGCCCAGTCAACGGCGTGTGTCCAGCCGGGGCCGAGTCGAAGTGTCCCCCACGCCTGCTCGTCGAGGGCGGCCAGCCGGTCGGCGCGGTCGCGGGCGGGAGGGGTGGCGAGGTCGCCGGGGACGGTGAGGGCGGCGGCGGCCATGAGGTGGCCGTGCCGGAGCCGGTCGCGGACGGGGAGTCCGCGCAGGGTGGCGGAGAGGAAGCCGGCGGCGAAGGCGTCCCCGGCGCCGGTCGTCGCCACGACGTCGACCGTGAGGGCCGGGACGAAGGCGGCGCCGTCGGCGTGCAGGGCCGTCGCCCCGTGCGCGCCCTGCTTCACCACCAGGAGCTCCGGTTCCGGGAGCGCGTCCCGGATGGCGGACGGGCTGCCCTCGATGCCCCACACCTCCTCCGCCTCGTCCTGCCCGACGAAGACGAGGTCCGCGGCGCGGGCCAGTTCCAGCAGCACCCGGGGTCCGTCCGTGCCGCCCCACAGTCCGGGCCGGTGATTGACGTCGAAGGAGATCAGCGGGCGGCCGGGGCGAGGGGCGGTCAGTTCGCGCGTCAGCGCCAGGCACTGCGGGGAGAGTGCCGCGGTGATCCCGGACAGGTGCAGTACGCGTCCGGCGCGCACCTCCGTCAGGTCCACCGTGTCGGCCGACATCGCGGAGGCCGCCGACCCCGACCGGTAGTACGCCACCTCGTGGGCGTCGGTGCCCCGGTCCCCGGCGGTGCGGAAGTAGACGCCGGTCGGCCTGGCGGGGTCGCGGCGGACGGCGCTGACGTCGACGCCGTACCCGCCGATCGTCTCGACCAGGTGGTCGCCGAATCCGTCCGCGCCGACCCGGCTGACCCACCGTACGGAGTGACCGGCGGATGCCAGCACGCAGGCCACGTTGGACTCGGCGCCGCCGATCGCGCGGTCGAAGGACGGTACGTCCGCGAGGCGCCCGGGCCGGGTGGGCAGGAAGGTGACCATGGACTCGCCGAGCGCGACGACGTCCACGACGCCGGGGGCCTTGCGGGGTCCGGTGATGGTCACGATCGTCGTAGCTCCTCGGTCCGGCTGGGGTCGGCGGGCGCCGTTGACCCCGGGTGGCCGAGATGTTAGACAGCGGTAAGCGAAATACGCAACGAGTGTTGCAGATATTGCAACGGCCGATTTCAGGAGGCCTTATGAGCACCGAAGCGCTCGCCCGACTGGCCGGGGAACGCGTCGACCACCGCTTCAAGGGCCTCCCGCCGGACGCCGACGGCCTCACCGTCGGAGAGCTGGCCGCCCAGCGCCGCAACCTCTTCACCGACGGTTTCGCGACCCCGGTCCTCGCCCTGTCCGCGGAGCGCCTGGAGCACAATCTGAGGCTCATGGAGACGTACGCGGACCGGCACGGCCTCGCGTTCGCGCCGCACGGCAAGACGTCCA
This sequence comes from Streptomyces sp. NPDC054834, assembly GCF_053611185.1. Lineage (NCBI taxonomy): Bacteria > Bacillati > Actinomycetota > Actinomycetes > Kitasatosporales > Streptomycetaceae > Streptomyces > Streptomyces sp. NPDC054834. The sequence goes on from NZ_JBSGZV010000047.1 coordinate 40,582, forward strand.
TGGCGCCCCAGCTCTTCCAGCGGCAGATCGAGCACGGGGCGTGGGGCATCACGCTCGCGGTGCCCCACCAGGTGCGGGTGGCGCGGGCGTTCGGGATCCGGCGGGTGTTCCTCGCCAACGAGCTGGTCGACGCGGCGGCCCTGCGCTGGGTCTCCGCCGAGCTGGACGCCGACCCGTCCTTCCGGTTCGTCTGTTACGTCGACTCGGTGCGCGGCGTGGAGCTGATGGCCGCGGCGCTGAAGGGGGCCGCCCGCCCGGTGGACGTGGTGGTCGAGCTGGCCGCCGGGGAGGGTGCCCGGACCGGGGTGCGGTCGGAGGCGGAGTGCGCGGCCGTCGCGGACGCGGTGGCGTCCGTACCGACACTGCGGCTGGTCGGGGTGGCCGGTTACGAGGGCGAGGTGCCTCAGGCCGATCCGGAGCGGGTGGACGCCTGGCTGCGGCGACTGGTCGCGCTGGCCGTCGACTTCGACAAGGCGGGGCGGTTCTCGACGGCCGGCCTCGACGAGATCGTGGTGAGCGCGGGCGGCAGCGCCTGGTTCGACGCGGTGGCCGACGTCTTCGCCGGCGTCCCGGAGCTCTCCCTGCCCGTCCTGAAGCTGCTGCGCTCGGGCGCGTACGTCTCGCACGACGACGGCCACTACCGGAAGCTCACCCCCTTCAACCGCGTGCCCGAGGAGGGTGCCCTGGAGCCCGCGTTCCGGCTGTGGGCGCAGGTGGTGTCCCGCCCGTCGGCAGAGCAGGCATTCGTGAACGCGGGCAAGCGGGACGCGGCCCACGACCTCGACCTGCCCTTCGCCCAGGTGGTCCGCCGGGACGGTGTCGAACGGCCCGCCACGGGGATCTCCGTCACCGGCCTGTCCGACCAGCACGCCTGGCTCAGCACCACCGCCGAGGCGGACCTGGAGGTCGGCGACTGGCTGGGCATGGGGCTGTCCCACCCGTGCACGTCCTTCGACAAGTGGCCGCTGATCCCGGTGGCCCAGGCGGACGGCACGGTCGTCGACTACATCCGCACGTTCTTCTAGGAGGCCGGACGTGGAAGACCTAGTCATCCGGGACGCCGACGTCGTGGACGGCAGCGGTGAGCCGTCGTACCGCGCGGACGTGGTGATCGACGACGGCAGGATCACCGCCATCGTCAAGGAGGCCGCGGCGGCGGGCTGCCAGCGTCCGCGCGCGATGCGGGAGCTGGACGCGGAGGGCCTGGTCCTCTCCCCCGGCTTCATCGACATGCACGCGCACAGCGACCTGGCCCTGTTGCGCGACCCCGACCACGGCGCGAAGGCCGCGCAGGGGGTGACGCTGGAGGTCGTCGGCCAGGACGGGCTGTCGTACGCGCCGGTCGACGACCGTACGCTCGACGGGGTGCGCCGGGCGATCACCGGCTGGAACGGGCACGGCGACGACATCGACTTCGACTGGCGGTCGGTGGGCGGTTACCTGGACCGGCTGGACCGGGGCATCGCCGTGAACGCGGCCTATCTGATCCCGCAGGGCACGGTCCGCGCTGTCGTCGTCGGCTGGGAGGACCGCCCGGCGACACCGGAAGAGCTGGGCCGGATGCGGGAGCTGGTCGCGGAGGGGATGGAGCAGGGCGCGGTCGGCATGTCGTCCGGGCTCACCTACACGCCCGGCATGTACGCCGACGACGCCGAACTCACCGAGCTGTGCCGGGTGGTGGGGTCGTACGGCGGCTACTACTGCCCGCACCACCGCTCGTACGGGGCGGGCGCGCTGGAGGCGTACGCGGAGATGGTGGAACTGAGCCGGAAGGCGGGCTGCCCGCTCCATCTGGCCCACGCCACCATGAACTTCGGCGTGAACAAGGGCCGCGCGGCCGACCTGCTGGCCCTCCTGGACGACGCCCTCGCCGCCGGGGCCGACATAAGCCTCGACACCTATCCCTACACGCCCGGCTGCACGACCCTCGCCGCGCTGCTGCCGAGCTGGGCGAGCGCGGGCGGCCCGGAGGCGGTCCTCGCGCGGCTCGCGGACGGGACGACGGCCGAGCGGATCCGGCACGACCTGGAGGTCACCGGCTCGGACGGCTGCCACGGCGTACCCGTCGAGTGGGACACGATCGAGATCTCCGGCGTGGCGGACCCCGCCCTCGCCGGCCAGGTGGGGCGTACGGTCATGGAGTCGGCCCGGCAGCGCGGCGAGGCCCCCTGGACCACCGCCCGGCGGCTGCTGGTCGAGGACCGGCTGGGCTCGACGATCCTCCAGCACGTCGGCCACGAGGAGAACGTCCGGGCGATCATGCGGCACCGCACGCACACCGGCGGCTCGGACGGCATCCTCCAGGGCGCCAAGCCGCATCCGCGGGCGTACGGCACCTTCCCGCACTACCTCGGCCGCTATGTGCGGGAGTTGGGCGTGCTGTCGCTGGAGGAGTGCGTCCACCACCTCACCGCGCGGCCCGCGGCCCGGCTGCGCCTGCCGGACCGGGGGCTCGTCCGCGAGGGACACCGCGCCGACCTGGTCCTGTTCGACCCGGCGACGGTCGCGGCGGGGTCCACCTTCGAGCAGCCGCGCGCGCTGCCCGTCGGCATCCCCTACGTCCTGGTCGACGGCCGGTTCGTGATCGAGGACGGCCGCCGGACGGATGTGCTGGCGGGACGGGCGGTCCGCCGGACTCCCCGGTGACCGCCCGCCCGTCACGTCACGCCCGTCACGTCACGTCACGCCCGTCATGCCCCTGTCACGGCTTGGGCAGGGTGCAGCCGCTGAGGGTGAGGTCCAGCTTGTTGCCGGTGGTGAAGCAGGCCGGGATGTTGTAGGTCTCCTCCGCGTAGTTGACGCCCTCGCGGACGGTCACAGTGCCGTTGGCGTCGACCTCGCACGGGTTGTTCTCGGTGCAGCGCTCGCCGTCCTCGTTGCCGGTGTTGTTGACGGCGACGACCTTGCCGGTGGAGTTGTCGATGACCGGCGAGCCCGAGGTGCCGCCGATGGTCTGGCAGGCGGAGGTGTAGCGGAGCGAGTCCTTCCAGGTCCAGTCGCCCTCCTTGAGGCGGTAGACGAAGCCGTCGACGTTGCAGGCGTACGTCTTCTTCCAGTAGCCGGAGACGACCGTGATGGCGGTGCCGGCGACCGGGTGCGTGTCCTGGAGCGTCAGCGCGCTGATCCCGTAGGAGCTCTTGATCTGCGCGTACGTGGTGGTCAGCTGGTAGAGCGTGACGTCGGTGTCGGTCATCGTCGAGTACACGACCTTGCTCGCGCGCAGCGTGCCGACCCGGGTGGCCGAGGAGTTGAGCAGGCCGAAGGTGCGGCTGGAGGACTGGCCGACGATGACCTCGCCGGGATCCGGGAAGCCGGTCTCCAGGCAGTGGCCGTTGGTCATGACCAGCGCGGGGTCGCTGTCCGCGGAGCCGGGGAGGCGGACGACCGAGCCGGAGCAGTTGCTGAGCGAGACGGTGCCGGCGAAGTTGACCGCCTTGATCGCGGGTGCCGCGGCCTTGGTCACGGAGGCGGCGGCCCTGGTCGCGGCGGCGCTCTCGGTGGTGGCCGTGGCGGCGGCCGCCGGTGCCATGCCCACCCCGGTGATCACCAGGGTCGCGAGCGCGGCAAGGAGAGGCTTGTTCATGTGGGGGTCCCCTCTTGAGACGTGAGCGACCGGAGATCTTCCGGCCGCCCGTCTTGTCATGTGCATTGTGATGTGAAGAGGGGGTGACGGCAATAAGCCGCATACAAAGCGCCGCGCGTCGCGCGAGGGTCAACCCGCCACGAAACAGCCCTACTTGGGACCCTTGGTGTTCCCCCGGCCATGCCCCCTGGAGTTTCCCGGGGCGGATGTGCCCATCGTGGCGGAGGCCGTGGGCGCCGGAGTGGCCGAGGCGGTCGACGGGGCGCCGGACGGGGCGGCGGACGTGGTGCCGGGGCTCGCGGAACGCGCCGCGTCGTCCGGGGCGCCGCCGGCGGACGCCGTACCCCCCGACCTGACGGCGGCCGATGTGCCGGGCTCCGGAATGCCCGCCGTCGCGGCACCGGAGGAGTCGGCCGGGGACGCCGACCGCGCCGGTGCCGTGGTGTCATCCCCCGCCGTCGACGCCGTACGCCTGTGCGGCGCGTCCGACGACCCCGAGCCCGACAACCCGGCGATCACGGCGGCGAGGGACACGACGCACACGGCCCCGACGGCGACCGCCGTACGGCGGCCGCGCCGGCCGGCCGCCCGCCTCCGGGCTCCCCGCCCGCCGGCGTGGCGGCGCCCGGCGGGGCTGCCGACGGACGGCTCCTCGCCGACGGTCACCGGCAGCTCGCGCGTCGCGTCGTACGCGTTCTGCCAGCCGTGGGCGGCAGCCGGGTCGGCGTACTCGTCGTACGCCGGAGCCGCTACGGCCGACGGGTGGTACACGTTCGGCGGCGGCACGGGCTCGCGGTCCGGTTGCGGCTGGGCGGGCGTCGACATGGCCTGCGATTGTAGGTACCTGTGTGGTTCCTGGGACAGCTACCGGCGATAACAGACCAAACCGACCCGTCTCACGTGTCGGAAAACACGGGCCATGGGGCGTTACCGGGCCGTAAGCTCCCTGACATGCAGGTGATCCAGTCGACGAAGCTCGCCAACGTCTGTTACGAGATCCGGGGCCCGGTGCTCGAGGAGGCGATGCGGCTGGAGGCGGCGGGACACCGCATCCTGAAGCTGAACACCGGCAACCCCGCCGCGTTCGGCTTCGACTGCCCGCCGGAGATCCTCGAGGACATCCTCCGCAACGTCTCCACGGCCCACGGCTACGGCGACGCCAAGGGCCTGCTGGCCGCCCGCCGCGCGGTCGTCATGCACAACCAGACCATCGGCATCGAGACGGACGTCGAGCACGTCTTCATCGGCAACGGCGTCTCCGAGCTGATCGTGATGGCGATGCAGGGCCTGCTGGACGACGGCGACGAGGTCCTCGTACCCGCGCCGGACTACCCCCTGTGGACCGCGGCGGTCTCCCTCTCCGGCGGTACAGCGGTCCACTACCGATGCGACGAGCAGTCCGACTGGATGCCCGACCTCGCCGACGTGGAGCGCAAGGTCACCGACCGCACCAAGGCGATCGTCATCATCAACCCGAACAACCCGACGGGCGCGGTGTACGACGAGACGATGCTGCGCGGGCTGACCGACATCGCCCGCCGCCACAATCTGCTGGTCTGCTCGGACGAGATCTACGACAAGATCCTCTACGAGGGCGCGACGCACACGCCGACCGCGGCCATCGCCCCGGACCTGATGACCCTCACCTTCAACGGCATGTCGAAGGCCTACCGGGTGGCCGGGTACCGGGTGGGCTGGATGTCGATCTCCGGCCCGCGCGCGCACGCCGACTCCTACATCGAGGGCCTGACCATCCTGGCCAACATGCGCCTGTGCGCGAACATGCCGGGCCAGCACGGGGTGGTGGCCGCGCTCAGCGGGCGGCAGTCGATCAAGGACCTGGTGCTGCCGGGCGGGCGGCTGAAGGAGCAGGTGGACGTCGCCTACGACCTGCTCACCCAGATCCCGGGCGTGACGTGCGTACGGCCGAAGGGGGCGCTGTATCTGTTCCCGCGCCTGGATCCGCAGGTCTTCAAGATCAAGGACGACCGGCGGATGGTCCTGGACCTGCTCCGCCAGGAGAAGATCATGGTGGTCCAGGGGACCGGCTTCAACTGGCCCGAGCCGGACCACTTCCGGGTGGTGACCCTGCCGTCGGTGGGCGATCTGCGGGACGCGGTGACCCGGATCGGGACCTTCCTCGACGGCTACAGCCAACTTTAGACGAAATCTAAGCTAGGATGGCTTCCTGTCAGAGCACAGGAGGCCATCTCCCATGTACGAGCCGATCCGCACCAAGTCGGTCCACCGCGCGATGGCCGGCACCACCTCGAACTTCCCCCACCGGTCGCGCGAGGAGGAGCTGGACATCCAGCTCGCCGGCCACCTCGCCGCGCTCCTCGCCGTCACGGACGAACTGCGCGCACTGGCCCCCTCGGCCGACCTGGACACGGCGGCCGAACGGCTCGCCGCGCAGGTGTCGCGCCTGCGGGGCGGCCACGGCCCGCTCCGCGCGTCCACGACTCCGGCCACCGAGGCGTCGACGCTCCACCAGCGGGCCCACGCCCTCGCGGGCCGCGCCCTCGTCGTCGCGGCCTCCCGCGCCGACACGGCGGCGGCGATCCTCGCGGCGGAGCGGATGGACGCCCACGCGGCGGCCCAGGAACCGATCAGCGCCGCCCACTGACCCCCCGGGGTCCCCTCGACGGCCCCGGTCCGCGTGCACCCGCAGCGACGCGCGGACCGGGCGCCACAGCACTGCGTTGGCTTCGGCCGGGTTTCGTGGTCGGGCGGTGTGTGTATGCGCGGCGGGTCCCCTGTCGTGGGCCGAGCGACGTGCAGACCGCCGGTCAACGCCCTCGCGGCTGAGCGCCGTTGCGGCGGATGCGAGGTTGCCGCAGAGGCGGGGTTGGCGCAGAGCCAAGGTTGGCGCAGAGCGGAGGTTGCCGCGGGCACGGCCATCCGCTGCCCCTTGAAGCCGCCGCCACGTCTGATCCGCCGCCACGTCTGATCCGCCGCGACGGCGCTCAGCCATAGCGGCGGCCTGCGGCGGTACCGAACCGCGAGCAACCCACGCCGCCTCTGGCCCCACAACGCAAGCACGCCAAAGGGCCGGACCCACAACGACGTAGTTGCGGATCCGGCCCCCAGTGGAGCGTCAGGTCAGCCCAGGCGGGAGACCAGGGCGTGGTACTGGTCCCACAGTTCCTTCGGGGTGTGGCTGCCGAAGGTGTTGAGGTGCTCGGGGATCAGGGCCGCCTCCTCGCGCCAGACCTCCTTGTCGACCGTGAGCAGCAAGTCGAGGTCGGAGTCGGCGAGGTCGAGGCCGCCCGTGTCGAGGGCCTCCCGGGTCGGCAGCACGCCGATCGGGGTCTCGACGCCGTCCGCCTTGCCGTCCAGGCGCTCCACGATCCACTTCAGGACGCGGCTGTTCTCGCCGAAGCCGGGCCAGACGAACTTGCCCTCGTCGTTCTTGCGGAACCAGTTGACGTAGTAGATCTTCGGCAGCTTGGACTGGTCCTTGTCCTTGGCCACGTCGACCCAGTGGGCCATGTAGTCGCCCATGTTGTAGCCGCAGAAGGGCAGCATCGCGAACGGGTCGCGGCGCAGTTCGCCCACCTTGCCCTCGGCCGCGGCGGTCTTCTCGGAGGCCACGTTGGCGCCGAGGAAGACGCCGTGGTTCCAGTCGAAGGACTCCGTCACCAGCGGCACCGCCGACGCCCGGCGGCCGCCGAACAGGATCGCCGAGATCGGCACGCCCTTGGGGTCCTCCCACTCCGGCGCGATGATCGGGCACTGTGAGGCCGGGACGGTGAAGCGGGCGTTGGGGTGGGCGGCCGGGGTGTCGGACGCCGGGGTCCAGTCGTTGCCCTTCCAGTCCGTCAGGTGGGCGGGCTGCTCCTCGGTCATCCCCTCCCACCAGATGTCGTCGTCGTCGGTGAGGGCGACGTTGGTGAAGACCGCGTTGCCCCACAGCGTCTTCATCGCGTTGGCGTTGGTGTGCTCACCGGTACCGGGCGCGACACCGAAGAAACCGGCCTCGGGGTTGATCGCGTAGAGGCGGCCGTCCTCGCCGAACCGCATCCAGGCGATGTCGTCGCCGATCGTCTCCACCGTCCAGCCGGAGATCGTCGGCTCCAGCATGGCGAGGTTGGTCTTGCCGCAGGCGGAGGGGAAGGCCGCGGCGACGTACTTCGACTCGCCCTGCGGCGGGGTGAGCTTGAGGATCAGCATGTGCTCGGCCAGCCAGCCCTCGTCGCGCGCCATGACGGAGGCGATGCGCAGGGCGTAGCACTTCTTGCCGAGCAGGGCGTTGCCGCCGTAGCCGGAGCCGTAGGACCAGATCTCGCGGCTCTCGGGGAAGTGCGAGATGTACTTGGTCGAGTTGCAGGGCCAGGGCACGTCCTCCTGGCCGGGCTCCAGCGGGGCGCCGAGGGTGTGCACGGCCTTCACGAAGAAGCCCTCGTCGCCGAGCTCGTCCAGCACCGGCCGGCCCATGCGCGTCATCGTGCGCATCGACACGGCGACGTACGCCGAGTCCGTGATCTCCACGCCGAGCGCCGACAGCGGCGAGCCGAGCGGGCCCATGCAGAAGGGCACGACGTACATCGTGCGGCCCCGCATCGAGCCGCGGAACAGGCCGTTCTCGCCCTGGAATATGTCCCGCATCTCCGCGGGCGCCTTCCAGTGGTTGGTCGGACCCGCGTCCTCCTCCTTCTCGGAGCAGATGAAGGTCCGGTCCTCGACCCGGGCGACATCGGTCGGGTCCGACGCGGCGTAGTAGGAGTGGGGGCGCTTGACGGGGTCGAGTTTCTTGAAGGTCCCCTTGGCGACGAGCTCCTCGCTCAGTCGCTGGTACTCGGCCTCGGATCCGTCACACCAGACCACGTTGTCCGGCTGCGTCAGTTCGGCGATCTCGTTCACCCACGAGATCAGTTCCTGGTGCTTGGTGGGGATGACGGGGGGAGCCGCGATGTCGCGCGCCACGATTGCTCCTAAATGAGGGATTTTGTTCTTTTGGGCCCCGTGGGGGCTGCGGCCCGGACGCTTCGTAGCCGCTCATCCGGTGCCGACCGCACTCATTTGATCATCCGATGCTACTGCGCATCTGTCCAGAGTGCCTCACAAGTGAGCGACGTGAGGAACACCACGGTTAGCCGCACCCTTCCGGGATAACTCCGGGATCCTTTGCGTGCACGTTGGGTTCGCCTGAGAGATTTTTTGCGCTGCGGCTCCGGGTCGCCCGTGAGAGAATGGACACTCTCCGACGGTCATCGACCGGGACTCTGCCGTAACTTACGGTTCCGTAGGTACGATGCCGGTCATGACTGCGTCCGCCTCCGACGCGCCCAGGGACATGCCGGCTGCCGGCCGCGGTCCCGTCGCGCTCTCTCTGCCGCACCCGGTCAAGCCCAAGCTCCGTGGCTGGCTGCATCTGGGCATGTTTCCGGCCGTACTCATCGCGGGCCTGGTACTCACCGCCCTCGCCGACTCCGCCCGCGGCCGGATCGCCTGCGGGATCTACGTACTGACCGCCTGCCTGCTGTTCGGCGTCAGCGCGCTGTACCACCGGGGCAACTGGAGCCCGCGCGTGGACGGCATCCTGCGCAGACTCGACCACGCCAACATCTTCCTGATCATCGCGGGCACCTACACCCCGCTGACGATGCTGCTCCTGCCGGGCGCCAAGGGACAGTGGCTGCTCTGGAGCGTCTGGGCGGCGGCCGCCGCGGGCATCGTCTTCCGCGTCTTCTGGGTCGGCGCCCCACGTTGGCTCTACACCCCGTGCTACATCGCGATGGGCTGGGCGGCCGTCTTCTTCCTGCCGGACTTCCTGCACACCGGGGGCATCGCCGTCCTGGTCCTGGTGGTCGTCGGCGGCCTGCTCTACAGCGCGGGCGGCGTGATCTACGGGATCAAGCGGCCCAACCCGTCACCGCGCTGGTTCGGCTTCCACGAGGTGTTCCACTCCCTCACCCTCGCCGCCTTCGTCGTCCACTACGTGGGCATCTCTCTGGTGGCATACAAACACCGCTGAAGCTCCACTCCGCCCAGTGGCCACGGCTCGCGAGAGCCGTGGCCATTTTTCGTGCCATGACACTCGCTGGTTATTGACGGAGACCAGCATTTGGGAGTTACTCTCATTTCATGGCTACTGTCACGAACATCGAAGAGACGCGGCGTGATCCCCGCCGCTGGTGGGCTCTCGGAGCCCTGGTCGCGAGCATGCTGGTGCTCGGCTTCGACATGACGATCCTCAATGTGGCGCTGCCGAGCATGGCGGAGCAGCTCGGGGCCACCACCGGCGAACAGCAGTGGATGGCGGACGCGTACGTCATCGTCTTCGCGGCGCTGATGCTCCCCGCCGGACTGCTCGGCGACCGCTTCGGCCGCCGCCGGATGCTGATCGCCGGCCTCGGCGTCTTCCTGGCGGGCTCGCTGGTCGGCTCGCTGGCCGAGGACGTGAACTGGGTGATCGCCGCCCGCGCGTTCATGGGCATCGGCGGCGCCCTGATCACCCCGCTCGCACTGTCCATCCTGCCCTCGCTGTTCGGGTCGGACGAGCGCACCAAGGCCGTCGGCATCATCTCCGCCGCCTCCGCGCTGGGCATGCCGCTCGGCCCGATCATCGGCGGCTGGCTGCTGAACCACTTCTGGTGGGGCTCGGTGTTCCTGATCAACGTGCCCATGGTCGGCATCGGCGTCGCGGCCTGCGTCTTCCTGCTCCCCGAGACCCGCGACCCGGCCTCCCCCAAGGTCGACGCGCTCTCCACCGCGCTCACCGCGGCCGGCCTCGGCGCCCTCATCTACGCGATCATCGAGGCGCCCGACCGCGGCTGGGGCGACCCGCTGGTGGCCGGGATGTTCGCCGCCGCCGCCGTGCTCCTCACCGGACTGGTGCTGCGTGAGCGCCGGATGACCCGGCCCATGCTCGACATGACGCTGCTCGGCCAGCGCGGCTTCCTGCTCAACACCATCGCCGCGACCCTGGTGATGTTCGTCCTGTCCGGCCTGATGTTCGTCCTGCCGCCCTACCTCCAGGCCGTCCTCGGTCACGACGCCTTCGGCACCGGCCTCAGGCTGCTGCCGATGATGGGCGGGCTGATGGTCGCCGCGAAGGGCGCTCAGCCGGTCGTCGCCCGGTTCGGGGCGCGGGCCGTGGTCAGCGCGGGTCTGGTGGTGCTCGCCTTCGCCGCACTGCTCGGCAGCCGTACCAGCGTGGACTCCGGCTACGGCTTCACCGCGCTGTGGCTGTCGATCGCCGGTCTCGGCTTCGGCTTCTCGGTGGTGCCCGCGATGGACGGGGCGCTGGCGGCCCTGCCCGCCGACCGGGCCGGCAGCGGCTCGGGACTGCTGATGACGCTGCGCCAGGTCGGCGGCGCGATCGGTATCGCCCTGCTGGGCAGCCTGCTGGCGAGCGCCTTCCGCGACCGGCTGGACGTCACCGGGCTGCCCGGCGAGGCCGCGCACACCGCCGGTGAGTCGGTGGTCGCCGCGCACATCGTGGCCGAGAAGGCGGGTTCGGCCCATCTGGCGGCCTCCGCGAACGGCGCCTACGTACACGGCATGGGCCTGGTCCTGCTGGTCTGCGGCATCGCCTCCCTGGTCACCGCACTGTTCGCCGGAGCGTTCCTGCCCACCGCGCCGACCGCGAACGGCAAGCGTCCCGCCCCGGCCACGCCCGGCCAGGCCCCCGCGGCGGCCACCGACACCGCGCTCAGCACGGCCGGTCAGGCCCCCGCTGCGGAGGGACCCGCCACCGCCGCGGAGCCCCTGGCGACCGCCCCGCGCGTGGTCGCCTCCGAGCTGGATGCCTGACAATGACCACCATGACGGCACGCACCTCCTCCCCGGCGGACCGCCCGCAGCTGAGCCTGCGGGAGCGGAAGAAGATCAAGACCCGTGAGGCGATCCGCACGGCGACATACGCCCTGGTCGAGGAGCAGGGCTACGAGGCCACCACGATCGAGCAGATCGCCGACCGGGCCGAGGTCTCGCCGTCGACCGTCTTCCGGTACTTCCCGACCAAGGAGGACATCGTCCTCACGGACGAGTACGACCCGGTCCTCCTCGAGGAACTGCGCGCCCGGCCCACGGACGAACCGTGGGCCGAATCCCTGCGGCACGTGATGCACAAGGCCGTCGCCGCCGGGATGCAGGACGATCCCGAGGTGGCCCGGCTGCGGGCCCGCCTCGGGGTCGAGGTGCCGGCGGTCCGCTCCCGGATGATGGAGAGCATGTCGGCCACCGGCCGGCTGCTCTGTGAGGCGATAGCGGACCGCACCGGCCTGGCACCCGACTCCCTGGAGGTCCGGGTCCGGGCGATGTCCCTCGTCGGAGGACTGATGGAGGTCTCCATGTACTGGGCGGAGAACGGCTACCAGGGAGACCTCCGCGACCTCATGGACCGCGCCCTGGACGTCATGGAACGCGGCCTGCCCACCGAAAACCGCTGAGACCCGGCCCCCTCCCCGTGCGATCCTGACCAGGTGAACGGTCCCGAGATCCACGTCGAAGTCGCCCCCGAGCTGCGGCTGTTCGTGCCGCACGCCCGGCGCCTGGGCGCCACCCCGCTCCCCACCGACGGCGTCTCGACCCTCGGCCACGTCGTCGAGTCCCTCGGCGTACCGCTGACCGAGGTCGGCGCACTCGTCGTGGACGGCCGCGTGGTGCCCACCTCGCACGTCCCGGCGGCCGGCGAGCGGGTGGACGTACGGGCGGTCGAGCGCCCCCAGCTCGTCCCCGGCGCGCCCCTGCGCTTCCTCCTCGACGTCCATCTCGGCACCCTGGCCCGCCGGCTGCGCCTGCTCGGCGTGGACACGGCGTACGAGTCGACGGACATCGGCGATCCGGCGCTGGCCGCCCGCTCGGCGGCCGAGCAGCGGGTCATGCTCAGCCGCGACCGGGGCCTGCTGCGCCGCCGCGAACTGTGGGCGGGCGCCTACGTCTACAGCACCCGCCCCGACGACCAGCTCCGCGACGTCCTCGACCGCTTCCACCCCGACCTGCGCCCCTGGACCCGCTGCACCGCGTGCAACGGCGTGCTGCGGGACGCCACGAAGGAGGAGGTCGCCGACCAGCTCAAGCACGGCACCCAGCGCTCGTACGACGTCTTCGCCCAGTGCGCCGAGTGCGGTCGCGCCTACTGGAAGGGCGCGCACCACGACCAGTTGGAGGCCATCGTGGAGCGCGCCCTCGCGGAGTTCACCGACCGGGGCTAGCGCCTCCTCAGGTCGCCCTTCCCGCAGGCCACCCCGTCCCGGTCCGGGTCCAGGCCCAGAGGGTCGTCCTTGCCGTTGATCCTCAGGCGGCCGTAGTGGTTCTGCGCGAGCCAGCCGCAGCGGGCCGCCGTCGTCTTCCTGACCTCGGGCGGGAAGACGGTCGGCACGCACACGTTGACCGAGCCGTAGTGCCGGTCGCAGCCGGAGAGGGTGGGGCTGACCTTCTGCGCGGCGCGCTTCCTGCCGGGCCCGGAGACCTTGCCCCGGGGGGAGTCGGCGAAGGAGTGGACGTGCGCGGAGGCGTCGGAGGCGCTGAGCGCGGCCGGCCCCTGGAGATGCACCCATTTCGCCACCGAGGGCACCCCGTTGGCGTCGACCGCGAAGAGCATGTACCAGCCGGGCGGGGCCAGGTCCGGGTTGCTCGTCACGTTCAGGTCGACATTGTCGCCGTCCACGGACAGGGGCAGGTCGACGAAACGCTGGTTGGGGTCGGAGGAGTGGGTGACGGCGGCCGGGCGGATCAGTTCCGCCTTGGCGATCGGACGGTCGACGGTGATCCGCTGGGTGTCGCCGTACTTCCACTCGGTGTTGATCAGCGAGGTGATCGTCGGGCGGGTGCCCGTGTAGAGGTAGGGCGGGGTGTAGATCGACACGTTGTGGTTCCAGGTGCCGTTGCCCGGGTTGTCACCGGTGGCCATCACCCGGCCGTCGGGCAGCAGGAACGCCGAGGAGTGGTAGCCGCGGGCCTCGGGGTCGGCGGCCACCGGATCGAAGGCGGAGGTCGCCGGGTCGTAGATGGACGACTCGTACACCGGATTGGCCCGGTTGTGCAGCGCGCCGCCCGTCTCCAGCACCTTGCCGTCGGGCAGCAGCACGGCGGAGACGTACATCTTGCCCTGGCCACCGGTCTCCGGCTGTGGTCCGCCTCCGAGGTCGACCGTGCCCTGCGGCAGCGGCGGCCCGGCGACGTACGAGGGGTCGGCCCGCTTGAGGTCGATGATGTCGGTCAGGCGGTTCGCGTCCGGGTTGGAGTCGATGTTGCCGCCGCCCAGGGTGAGGACCTTCTGGTCCTGCGCCGGCGGCAGCAGCACGCTCGCCGACTGGTCGCGCTCGTCCTTGTTCCGCAGGCCCGGGATCTGCGTGATCGTGTTGGCGCCGTAGTCGTAGACCGCCGAGCCGGTGCCCGGAATGTTGTTGCCGAAGACGTGGCTGCCCGAGTAGAAGAGGCGGCCGTCCTGCATCAGGATCATCGAGGGGTACAGCCCCCAGTACGACCAGGTCTGGTTGACCTGCCACAGTGCCAGCCACTTCTGCTGGGCGTCCGACCAGTACTCGGCGGTCACCGAGCCGGTCGAGTCCTCGCGCAGCCCGCCGAAGGAGATCACGTCACCGTTGCCGAGCTCGGTCGCCGACGGGTACCAGTGGCCGTCGTTCAGGTCGTTGGTCCTGCTGTAGGTCTCGGTCCTCGGGTCGAAGATGTACGAGTCCTTGAAGCCCTCGTAGCCGTGCCCGCCCGCGACCGGGTACGCCTTGTTGCCGCTCATGACGAGCACGCGCCCGTCCTGGAGCTGGACGTGTCCGGCGCAGAACATGTCCTTCGGCGTCGGGATCACCTTGTAGGTGCCGTTCGCCGGGTCGTACACGGCGCTGGTGAACGAGCCCGCGTCGAACTGCTCCTCGCTGTTGCCGGAGCCCGCGATGAGCAGCACCTTGCCGTTGTTGAGGACGACGGAGTGCATGGAGCGGACCGGGTTCCGCGCGGGCAGCACCGACCAACTGCCGTTCGCACACTGGTCGGTGGTGCCGGTGCATGTGGGGGGCGGGACGGTGTCCCGGACCTGCTCCATCGTGTAGTCGTCGGTGGTCGCCGACCCGGTGCCGTACACCGACACACCCCAGGTGATCCGGTCGGTGCCGGCCGGGACCTCGGGGGTGCGGACCGTGGCCTCGGTCCAGGCGGAGGCCATGTCCAGGGTCTTGAGGTCGGTCCAGTACTGCCAGCCGGCGGTCGCGTCGTGCCGGAACAGCGTGACGGAGGTGTCCGGGGTCGTCGACCTGTACCAGAGCGACAGGTCGTACTGCTTGCCCACGCTCACCGCCGGCGCGCACTCCGTCGACTCGGTGATCAGGGCCTTGCGGTCGCCGCCGACGCGGCGGGTGAGCGTGACCTTCATGGCCTTGCCGCCGGAGTGGGCGTCGGTCGTGGTGTCGTAGGTGAAGTCGTTGTCGCCCCAGCCCGACTTCTCCCAGCAGTACGGCATGCCGTCCGTGCCCGCGGTCTCGAAGCCGGGGTTCCTGATGTGGTTGGCGGCCTCGGCGGACTGGGGTGAGGTGAGGAGGAGGCCGACGGTCAGGGCCCCCACCCCGGCCAGTGCGGTCCTTCTTCGGCGCATGTTCACACGGCTCCCTTTGTGGCAGTACGGCTCCCGCGGCGGCGGCGCGGGAGATACACCAGCGCTTCCGTCCCGGCGAAGCGCAGGACGAACGTCGTCACCAGCGCGAGCGCGGTGGCGGGCAGTGCGCCCATCCCGAACCGGTCGACGAACAGCGCGATCAGCGGGATGCGCAGCACGAGGTCGGCGTTGGCGAGCAGCGCGAACCGGCCGGCGCGGTCCCACCAGCGCCGGTGCCCGCGCCGGTCGCGGAACAGCAGTTGCTCGATGAGCAGGAAGTTCCAGGCCACGCCGAACTGGTTGGCGAGGATCTCGGCGGGGACGTAGTGCATCCCGAGCACGGTCAGCGCCCACAGCCCGACGAGGTTCGGGACGAAGCCGGTGGCGCCGATCAGGCCGAAGCCGGCCATGCGGGCGACCGGCGAGGCGGTGCGCAGGCCGGCCAGGTGGCGCAGGAAGCGCATGCCCTCCTGTGCGGACGACTTGGACTCGCCGGCGAACCGGTCCTGGAAGACGAACGGCACCTCGGTGACCCGGCGCGGGCGGCTGCGCACGGCCAGCTCGAGCAGGATCTTGTAGCCGAGCGGTTTGAGCACGTCGGCGGTGACAGCGCTGCGCCGGATGGCGAAGAAGCCGCTCATCGGGTCGCTGATGCCGCGCAGCCTGCGGGGGAAGAGGGACTTGGTCAGCCAGGTCGCCCCGCGGGAGACGGCGACCCGGTAGCCGCCCGCGAGCCCGGCGCGGCTGCCGCCCTTGGTGTACCGGGAGGCGACGACGAGCCCGGCGTTCGCCCGTTCGCCGGTGGCGACCAGCTCGGGGACGAGGGAGGGCGGGTGCTGGCAGTCGCCGTCCATGACGACGATCCACTCGGAGGCGGCCGCTTCGAGACCCTCGACGACCGCCCCGCCGAGCCCGCCCACCGGTTCCTCGCGGTGCAGCACGGTCACCGGGAACGGGCAGTCCTGCGCGGCCTGCCGGATGACGTCCGGGGTGTCGTCTGTGGAGTCGTCCACGAAGACCACCTCGCAGGGCAGCCGGGACGGCACCGACTCGGTGATCTGCTGGAGGAGCCGGCGGATGTTCGCGGACTCGTTGAAGGTCGGTACGACGATGGTGACCGCGCCCGGCTCGGCCACCTCCGCCGCCCGTGCCGCCGGGTCGCCCAGCTCGCCGGGGACGGTGTACTCGTGGCTGCTCATCGGGCGCCTCCCGCGCCGGCGGTCCGGATCCGCCGGATCTCGATGCGGTCCGGGCCGGTGCCGAAGGTGGCGACCGGGGTGGAGTGCTGGATGGCGGCCCGTACGCTGGGCAGGTCGCGGGCGTCGCGCCGGACCGTCGGCGAGGCGACCACGTAGTCGAGGTCCCGCCAGCCGTGCGGCATGGTCCTGGTGACGGCCGGATCGAGGTCTGCCTTGTAGAACCAGATCGCCCCGAGCCCGGGCCGGTACCCGGCGTGCACCAGGTCCAGCCAGAGCGCGTCGTCGACCAGGACCCGGGTGTCCTCAGGGTCCTCGACCTCGCTGCCGAGCCACTTCGAGGCCTGCCGGTAGGGGGCGCCCGCATCGGTGGTGACGGCGGTGTGGTCGCCGTCGTACCAGTGCGGTACGACGTAGGCGCCGGCGGCGACGGCGAGGACCGCGGCGAGCGCGTACCGGCCGCCGGTGACGTATCGCCTCTCGCCCTGCGCCCGCCATCTGCGCAGCACTGCGTGGACGACGGACGCGGCGCCCCCGGCGAGCACGAGGGCGAGGAAGGGCAGGGCTCCGATGATGTACATGGCGGGCAGGTAGCCGTTCGGCCGCATGGCCACGGCGGCCAGGATCGCCACGGTCAGGGCCGGTCCGGCCAGGGCACGGGCGGTGACCGACCAGCGCCAGGTGGCCAGCAGCAACAGGGCGCCGGCGAGGCCGCCGAGGGGCAGGACGCGGTCGTAGTACAGCCAGGAGTGCAGCACCCCGTACGAGCCGGAGGACCGGTCGAGGATGAAGCCCGAGCCGGGCCTGGACATCTGGTACGTGATCCCGTCCCAGAGCGAGACGTGCCCGCCGCCGGGGAGCAACTCGCCCTTGAGCAGGGCGAAGAGTGGATAGGAGAAGCCGATCAGGGCGCAGGCGGTGACGGCGCCGGTGAGGGCGAACTTGCGGGTGTCGCGGTGGCTGTGCCGCCACATCGTGACGAACAGGGCGGGCAGGACGACGAGCATCGTCTCCTTGGTGAGCACGCCCGCCGCCGCCGCGAGTCCCGCGCCGAAGTGGTGCCAGAGGTGGCGGCTGGGAGAGGCGGCGAGGCAGAACGCCAGCAGCAGCCACATCACCGCGATGTTGTCGAGGAAGATCTCGCGCTGGAGGACGACCGACAGCGGGGACAGCCCGAAGAGCGCCATGCCGAGTCCGGCGGCCCAGCGGGGCAGGGACAGCCGCCGCCCGAGGACGTAGACCAGGACCGCGCTGACCGCGCTGACCAGGAGCATCGCTGTGCGCATGCTGCCGACGGTCATCGAGCCGGGGCTGAGCGCGGACGGGATCCAGGTGAGCAGGGCTATCTGGATCCAGCCCAGCGGCGGATGGTCGTACCAGTAGGTGTAGTGGGCCAGGCCCCTGCCCTGCTGGACGGCCCAGGCCTGGGCGAGATAGGTGCCCTCGTCGTCGCTGAGGGTCGGGTAGTCGGCGATGTTCCAGCCCTGGACGACGAGGATCGCGATCAGCAGGGCACCGCACAGGAGCAGGTCGGGGCGGGAGGAGCGGAGTCGCACCGGCAGGCGCGTTCGACCGGTCGAACGCACTTCAGGCACAGGTCGGTGTCGCGCGGGGACCTGAGCAGCGGTCACCGCGGGAAGGGTGGAGGTCACGCAGGAACGTCCTCTCGGATCGTCTCGGCCGCGGTGAGGTGCGCGCCGACGTGAGTGGTCAACTCCCAGTCGTTGCGGCCACGCTGCTCGCGCCAGACGGCGCGGATCGCGGCCCCGGCGAGGAGGACCTGGTAGAAGGGCCCGCCCGCGATGAGCTTCACGTAGTGGACGAAGCGGACGCGCAGGCCGTACTGGATGCCGAAGTCGTTCAGCCCGACCACCTCGAAGACGAAGGTGACGGCGGCGGTGACCAGCGGCAGGAAGGTGAGGAAGGCGATCCCGATGGGG
The DNA here is from genome assembly GCF_053611185.1 of Streptomyces sp. NPDC054834. Lineage (NCBI taxonomy): Bacteria > Bacillati > Actinomycetota > Actinomycetes > Kitasatosporales > Streptomycetaceae > Streptomyces > Streptomyces sp. NPDC054834. The sequence goes on from NZ_JBSGZV010000047.1 coordinate 58,855, forward strand.
ACGTCGAGGAAGAGCGCGACGGCGGCGTTGAGCGGGATGACCACGCCGGAGAAGGCCTGGAGGAACGGCGTCATCAGCGTGTACCGGGCGAGCAACCGCTGTCCGAAGCCCGGCAGTTGCCTCCAGTCCTTCTTCCGGTACACCTGGAGGAAGCCCTGGTTCCAGCGGGTGCGCTGTTTCAGCAGCGACATGAGGCTGCCGGGCGTCTCCTCACGGGTGACCATGTCGGAGTCGTAGGCGACGACGACCTTCTTGCCGACGCTGGACAGGCGCACGCCCAGGTCGCAGTCCTCGGCCAGGCAGTTCGGGTCCCAGCCGTCCGCTTCCCTGAGGACGCCGGTCCGTACGAAGACGGTGTTGCCGCCGAGCGGGATGAACCCCTTCTGCGCGTGCAGGTGCAGCCGGGAGCGGAACCAGAAGAAGTACTCCAGGCAGTTGCGCAGGCTGTACCAGCTGGAGTGGAAGTTGATGAGCTGGACGCCGCCCTGGACGACGTCGGCGCCCGTGGTGCGGAACGCGTGGTCGACGTGGGCGAGCAGCTCGGGATGTACCTGGTCCTCGGCGTCGAAGACCCCGACGACGTCGCCACGGCAGTGCGGCAGCGCCGTGTTCATGGCCTTCGGCTTGTTCTTCTTCTCGTGGGTGTCGACGACGACCCGGACGCGCGGGTCACGCTCGGCGGCCCTGCGGGCCACCTCCGTGGTCTCCGGATCGTCGTGCCCGACGATCACGATGATCTCGAAGTCGGTGTGAGTGGACTCCAGCAGCCGCTGGATCGTGTGGTCCAGCACGGCCTGTTCGTGCCGGGCCGGCAACAGCAGCGAGAACGACACGTGTTCGTCGCCGTCCGGTCTGCTGAAACGGGTGGAGGCGAGCACTTCGGGCGTGCGCCACGCGTGCATCTGCCACCACAAGGTGAAGGCCGCCATCCAGAACAGGGCCAGTGAGACGGCAGCGATGAAGACGGACGTCAGCAAGAAAGATCCCCCCAGATCCCCAAGTCCCCCTGCCGCGACGGCGGGTTACAACCGTCGCGGCACTGTGGGGAGCCTAGGGGGGAACTGTGAAGCGAGGGCACTGTTCCGATAAATAGCATGTTTCGGAACGGTGGTATGGGAAGCGGTATCTATCCGAACACTTACCCAATTCCGACAAGATGTACGGCCTGTTCTCCGCGCGTTTCAGCCGTTCAGGGCGGCGCGCAGCCGCTCCGGGTCGGTCGTCGGGGCGTCGCACGTGAAGTTACGGCAGACGTACCCGGTCGGCGCACCGTCCACGAGGGGCCGGTCGGCGAGGAGCGGGAACTCGTCACCGTCCGAGGTGCCGACGGCGACGACCGCGCCCGGGGCGGTGCCCAGAAGTGCCGTACGGTGCAAGGTCCTTGTGGCCGGGTCGTCGAGCGAGGGACCGACGACGGCGACCTCGCGAGGCCCGTCGAGGAGTGCCTCCGCGACGGCCAGCCCCCACCCGACGAACCGCGGGACGCGCGGGCCGAGCGCCTTCACGACGCCCAACGCCTTCTCGGCGGCGGTCCGATGGGCCTCGGAACCCGTGTGGGCGGCATAGCCCAGCAGGGCGCCCGCGGCGGCCGTCCAGCCGGAGGGGGCTGCGTTGTCCGTAGGGTCCTGGGGCCGGCGGATCAGCCGCTCGGCGTCGGCCGCGGTGTCGTAGAGGGCGCCGGTCTCCGGGTCGGTGAAGCGGGTGAGCACATGGCCGAGGAGCAGCCCGGCGAATTCCAGCCACACCCCCTCGCCGGTCACGGACGCCAGCGCGAGGAAGCCCTCGGCGACATCGGCGTAGTCCTCCAGCACACCGGCGTTGGCGCCGGCCCGGCCGTCACGGCTGGTGCGGGCCAGACGGGCGTGCTCGTCCAGGTGCAGCCGTACGAGGAGATCGGCGGCGCCGACCGCGGCCTCGACCAGGTCGGGGCGGTCGAAGTAGGCGCCGGTCTCGGCGAGGGCGGCGATGGCGAGGCCGTTCCAGGCGGCGACCACCTTGTCGTCGCGGCCGGGGGCGGGGCGCTCGCCGCGCACGCGCAGCAGGCGCTCGCGGACGGCCGCGACCCGGTCGGCTTCGAACACGCCGTCCTGCTGCGGGAGTTGCAGGACCGACTGCCCGTGCTCGAAGGTGCCCTCCTCGGTCACGCCGAAGTACCGGGCGGCGAGTTCGGCGTCCTCCGGGCCGAGCGCGTCCGTCAGCTGCTGCGGCGTCCACACGTAGTACGCGCCCTCGACGTGCCGGCCCGTGCCGCCCTCCCGTCGCCCACCACCACCCTTCTGAAGACGCGCTTCGCGCGGCACCTCCTCTTCGCTGTCGGCGTCCAGCGCGGAGGCGAACCCGCCTTCGGCCGTGCGCAGTTCGCGGACCATGAAGTCGGCGGTCTCCAGGGCTACCCGGCGGGCGAGCTCCGAACCAGTGGCCCGCCACAGGTGGGCGTACACACGACACAAAAGGGCATTGTCGTAAAGCATCTTCTCAAAATGGGGCACGATCCAGTCGCGGTCGACGGAGTAGCGGGCGAAGCCGCCGCCGAGCTGGTCGTAGATCCCGCCGCGCGCCATGCGCTCACAGGTGTCCCGCGCCATCTGGAGGGCGCCCTCGGCGCCGGTGCGGGCGTGGTGGCGCAGCAGGAACTCGAGGACCATCGACGGCGGGAACTTGGGCGCACCGCCGAAGCCGCCGCGCTGCGGGTCGTACTCGCGGGTGAGACCGAGGAGGGCCTGGGCGAGCTCCTCCTCGCCGGGGACCTGCGCCGTCCGGTAGCCGATCTCCCGCTGCGAGAGGTCCCGCACGATCTTCCCGGCGACCTCGGTCACCTCGTCGTTGCGCTCGCTCCAGGCGTGCCGGACACCTTCCAGCACCTGCCGGAAGGAGGGCATGCCGTGCCGGGGGGCGGGCGGGAAGTAGGTGCCGAAGTAGAACGGCTCGGCGCCCGGCGTGAGGAAGACCGTCATGGGCCAGCCGCCCTGCCCGGTCGCCGCCTGGACGGCCTCCATGTAGACGGCGTCGACGTCCGGGCGTTCCTCGCGGTCGACCTTGATGCTGACGAAGTGGTCGTTGAGGTAGTCGGCGGTGACCTGGTCCTCGAAGCTTTCCGTCGCCATGACATGGCACCAGTGGCAGCTGCTGTACCCGACGCTGAGCAGCACGGGTTTGTTGGTCTCGCGGGCCTCTTCGAAGGCCTCGGCCGACCAGGGCCACCAGTCGACGGGGTTGTCGGCGTGCTGGAGCAGGTACGGGGACGTCTCATGGGCCAGTCGGTTCACCGTTCCACTCTCCCACGGTGTCGGGGGCGGCGTAGAAGCGCAGGTTCACCCGGCGCGCCCCCTCCGGGACGTCCTCGTCGGAGTGGCCGTAGCGGTCGAGGAGTTCCTGGTAGTCGCGGACGAAGGCGTGCAGGTCCTCCTTGGTCATCCAGGTGCCGGCGCGCTGCACCTGGGCCCAGCCCTGCGGCCCCCGGTACTCCTCATGGGCGCGGCGGAACAGTCTGGTGTCGATCTCGATCCTGAGCAGGGCGAGGTGTTCGGCGGCCGCGTACTCCTCCGGGGACATCGTGGCGGGGTCGGGCGTGGCGTGACTGAAGGGCAGGGCCCGCCACCAGCGTTCGCGGCCGCCGGACTTCTCCGGGATCTCCTCGATGAGCCGCTGCTCGGCGAGTTTGCGCAGGTGGTAGCTGGTGGTGCCGGAGCTCTCACCGAGTTCGCGGGCGAGCACGGTGGAGTTCGCCTCGCCGTGCCGGCCGAGGTAGTCGAGGATCCGGCGGCGCAGGGGGTTGCCGAGGGACTTGTACAGAGCGGTGCGCTCAAGGCTGGTCATCTCGGTCATGCCGTCACGGTATCCCTGAGACATCCCCGATTTCCGCAGAAATTTCTTTGCAGAATTTTCTCTGCGTTCTAGGGTGGGGGCATGCGATCGAAACGGATCCTGACCCTGCTCGGCGTGGCCGCGGCCCTGCTGGTGCCGTGGATGGTGGTGCTCGGCCTGACTCTCCCGGCGAGCACCGAGGTCCGGCACTGGTCCCTCGCCTGGATCGGCCTCGACGTCTTCATGGCCACGGGCTGCGCCGCCACCGCGCTCCTGGGCCTGCGCGGCGACGCCCGAGCCCGCCTCACCGCCTCCGCGACAGCCGCCGTCGCGGTCCTCGACGCCTGGTTCGACATAACCACGGCGCCCTCGGGCGCCGCCCTGTTCCAGGCCGCCGCCTGCGCGGTGGCGGAGGCCGCGCTCGCCACCGCCTGCGTGCTTCTGGCACTCCGTGATCGTCGGCCCTCTCGCGCTCCCGCTTCCCCCGAAGGACACTCATAGGCAAAGAAGTTGCCGCCGGAGGGGGACGGGACATGCGGGACGGCCATCAGGCGGAGGCCGAGCGGCTGGTGGTGCGGGCCGTGGAGGAGGAGGTACGGCGCTCCGGCGGACGGATCGACGGGCAGGTACTGCTGTCGCGGGCGCGCGGCGCACTGGACTCGATCTCCAGGACGGCCGCCGAGGAGTACGAGGCGTACACGCGCGCCCTCGACGAGGGGGAGGCGGGACGGCTCACCTTCGGCCAGCGCTACGCGCGCGAGGGCGCCGGTACTCCCCTGCTGGTGGCGGGAGTCGCGGCGGTCGCGGCCACCGTGGCCGATCTGTCGCTCGGCACCGGCGCGGCGACCGCGTTCGGCGCGGGTGTCGCCGTCGGCGTCGTGGGCGCGGCGGCCACCGTCGTGAAGGTCGCCGGCTCCCACCTGCCCGCGGCCCACCACCGGGCCGGCGCGGCCGGCCAGCCGGGCGGCCCGGAACAGCTGCGCCTCCAGTGGCTGACCGCGCTGGAGGTACGGGGCATCCGTCCGTTCCTCGACCAGCAGCGGGTGCTCAGCGCCTCCACGGGCCCGAAGAAGAACGGGCCCCAGCTGCGCGGCTCGGACAAGAGCGCGGCGGCCCGCAGGCGCACGGTGCTCGAGCAGTCCTTCGCGCAACTACCGGACCCCGAGGGTCCGTTCGCGGGGCGGCGGACGGAGATGGCGCGGATCAGGCAGTGGGTGCAGTCGGCCCGGGCGACGACCGAGACCCGGCCGACGGTGGTCGTCCTGTACGGGTCTCCCGGCTCGGGCCGGACGACCCTCGCGGTCCGCGCGACGCACGATCTGAAGGACCACTTCCGCGGCGCGGTCGTCGTCGACCTGCGCGGCGACAGCCAGGAGCCGCCGCTGTCCACCCGGGACGCGCTGCTGCATCTGCTCAACCGGCTCGGCGCGCCCCGCGAACAGCTGCTGTTCCGCGAGCGGTCCTCCCCCGACCAGCAGGTCAAGCGGCTCAGCGAGCTCTACCACCAGCATCTGACGGGCCTGCCGGTGACGATCGTGCTGGACGACGCCTCGAACGCCGAGCAGGTCCGCGCCCTCGTTCCCGACCGCTCCGACAGCCTGGTGCTGGTCACCGCGCGCAAACCTCTCGACCTGCCGGCGGACCTGCTGGCCTGGGTGCACCAGCTCCCGGTCGAGCCCCTGGAGGCGGCGGGCGCGGAGGAACTGCTGGAGGCGGCCGCGCAGGACGCCTCGGGGCCCTACGACGCCCAGTCCAGCGACCGGATCCGGGAGCTGTGCGGCGGCCTGCCGCTGGCGCTGCGCGTCGCGGGATCCTGCCTGGGCCCGCGGTCGGCCCGCGGGCTGGCCACGGACCTGGCGGCATACGGCCCGGTCGAGCCGGTGGAGCGCGTGCTGTGGCTGCGCTACACCGACCAGTCGGAGCCGGCCCGGCGGCTGCTGAGACGGCTGGCGCTGGCGGGCCGCGCCTCCCTCGGCGCCGCCGCGGCGGCCGCGCTGCTCGCCACCGACGAGCCCGAAGCCACCCGTCACCTCGTCGCCCTCGCCCGGGCCGGCCTGATCGACCACGTCCGCGGCAACCGCTACCGGCTGCACGACCTGGTGCGCGCCTTCGCCCACGCACGTCTGCTGGACGAGGAGGACCCGGCCGAGCGGACGGCCGCGCAGGAACGGCTGATCGTGAACTACGCGGAACTCGCCGACTCCGTGCTCCGCCTGGTCGACGGCAACATGTCGACCCGCTCGGACCGCTTCGGGCCGCACGGCTTCACCTCCCTCGACGAGGCGCTGCGCTGGCTGGACGACGAGTCGAGCTTCATCACGGCGGCGCTGCGCCATGCGGAGGGCGTGAACCAGTCGGCGGTGCTGAACCTGCTCGGCGCCCTGTGCGACTACTGCCTGCTGCGTGGCGACCTCTACCGCCTCGGCGAGATCAGCGAGCTCGCGCAGGCCGTCGACCAGGGTCTGCTGGTGCGCTCCGTGCAGTGGCGCACGGGTATCGCAGCCCGTCAGCTCGGCGAGCTGGACAAGGCACGCACCACCCTGACGTCCGTGGTCGACCTCTATCTGGAGGCTCATCACGACGCGGGCGCGGCCCGTGCCCTGTGCTCGCTCGGCATCACCCTGCACCACCAGGGCAACCTCACGGAGGCCGCGGCCAAGCTGGAGGAGGCCCTGGACCTCCAGGCGGCGCCCGAGCTGGCCACGGACCGGGCCTGGACGATGCACGCGCTGGCCGCGGTGCAGCGCGACCGCGCCCGCCTGCCGGAAGCCCTGGACCTGCTGACGCGTTCCCTGGTCCTGCACCGTGAGGGCGGTTCGGTGCACGGCGAGGCCTGGGCCCACTTCCAGCTCGGCCAGCTGGCGCTGCGCATGGGTGACGTGCCGCGGGCGGAGACGGAGCTGGGGGCCGCCCTCGACCGCTACGGGCGTACCCGCGACGCCCGCGGCGAGGCCTGGGCCCTGACGCAGCTGGCCCGGGCCCGTCTGGTCGACGGCGACGCGTCCCCGGCGGTGGAGGGCCTGCGTCAGGCGGCCGCCCGGCACCGGGAGAACGAGGATGTGCGCGGCGAGGCCTGGACGGGCTTCTACCTGGGCCTGGCGCTGGAGGAGACCGGCAATCTGGACCAGGCGGTCCGTGAGCTGGAGCGTTCCCGCACGATGTTCTCGCGGATGCGGGACGTCTACGGCCTGGCCTGCGCCCGCCACCACTCGGCCCGCGTGACCCGCGACCAGCGCGCCGCCCAGACCGGCTCGCTGCGCAACTCCGGCTTCGCCCGTCAGCTCCTGGTCGACGCCCGCGCCGACTTCCAGCGCATCGGCGTCGGCCACGGGGAGGCCTGGACCTGCCTGGAGCTGGCGGTCGTCGACGCGGGCAACGCCCGCACCCAGCAGGCTCTCAGCCTGTGCGACGAGGCTCTCGGTCTGTTCACCGGGTACGGCGACCGCCGGGGTGAGGACTGGGCCCGCTTCCTGCGCTGCACCCTGCTGCCGTATGCGGCCCCCGGTGGGGTGGAGGTCGGCACGGCGGTGGCCCAGGAGGAACTGGCCCAGCTCGCCCGGGCCGGCCATCCGGGCCGGGACGAGAAGCTGGGCGAATACGTCGGTGCGTACCAGCTGCTCCTGGAACGGGAGGTCAGCCTGGAAGCGGGCTGGCAGGCATGGCGGCTGGGGATGGTGCCGGACCGGCATGCCCGGGAGGTGATGGGCGTTCCGGTGCCGGCCGGGCAGTGACCCCGCTCAGCCCCGCTGGGGCTTGGCGTCGGCGGGGGCGGCTTCGGACTCCCCCTTGGGGTCCGGGGCCTCCTTGAAGTCGACCTTCTGCATGTGTTTGTTCATGGACTTCATCAGGGCCCAGACGGCCACGGCCATCACCGCGAAGACGATGAAGCCGAGGACGCCGGGGGTGACCTTGTTCTTGTCGACCTCCTGGGCGAGGGGGACGAGGTGCGTCAGTGCCAGGCTCGCGCTCATGTCAGGCATTGTCGCGGATGCCCGCAAAGAGGTCGTCCTCGGGGAGGGAGGTATCGACGAGGGACTTCGCCAGCTCGTACTCCTCCGTCGGCCAGACCTTCTTCTGGACGTCCATCGGGACGCGGAACCAGCCGCCGTCCGGGTCGATCTGGGTGGCGTGCGCGATCAGCGCCTTGTCCCGGATCTCGAAGAACTCCGCGCAGGGGATGTGCGTGGTGAGCACGCGCTCCTTGCGCTCGATCTCGCTCCAGCGCTTGAGCCACTCGCCGTAGGGGGACTCCAGGCCCCGGTCGAGCATCGCCTGGTGCAGGGCCTCGGTGCGCGGGCGGTTGAAGCCCTGGTTGTAGTACAGCTTCAGCGGCTGGTACGCCGGGCCGAACTCGCCCTCCGGGTACTTCTCGGTGTCCGCCGCGCCCTCGAACGCCACCATCGAGATCTTGTGGGTCATGATGTGGTCGGGGTGCGGGTAGCCGCCGTTCTCGTCGTAGGTGGTGATCACCTGGGGACGGAAGGAGCGGATCTGCTTGACCAGCTCACCGGCCGCCTTGTCGACGTCCTCGAGGGCGAAGCAGCCCTCGGGCAGCGGGGGCAGCGGGTCGCCCTCGGGCAGGCCGGAGTCGACGAAGCCGAGCCATTCCTGCCTGACCCCGAGGATCTCGCGGGCCTCGTCCATCTCCTTCTTGCGGACCTCGTGGATGTGCTCCTCGATGTACTTGTCGCCCTGGAGCTTCGGGTTGAGGATGGAGCCTCGCTCCCCGCCGGTGCAGGTCACCACCAGCACGTCCACCCCCTCCGACACGTACTTCGCCATGGTGGCCGCGCCCTTGCTCGACTCGTCGTCGGGGTGCGCGTGGACGGCCATCAGTCGCAGTTGGTCAGTCAAGACTCAATCCTCATAAGTCGGCGCCCCCGTGTCCTCGGGTGCGATCGGCGGCTTCTATAGTGACCGAAACGGCGGGCGAATAATTCCGCGGAGAGGACGATCATGAGCACGGCGAGCACGCGGCTCCCCGAGGGCCGCTACGGCCGCTCCTCGGACGAGCGCGCCGACCGCAAGCTCAAGATCGCCGCGGTCGTCTTCGGCGCGGCCCTGCTGGCGCTGGTCGGCTACTTCGCCTACCACTACGTCGCCCAGAACGAGATCAGCGCGCAGGTGATCACCTTCGAGGCTTCGGACAACGCGGTCAAGGTGCATCTGGAGGTCCACAAGGACTCCGGCGCCTCCGGCTACTGCACCCTGCGCTCCCAGGCCGCCGACGGTGACGTGGTGGGCCGGGGGGAGTTCCACTTCTCCGGATCCGCCACGCGGATCGACCGGGTGGTCACGCTCCGTACGTTGTCCAAAGGCACCACAGCCGAGTTGCTCGGGTGCCACGCCGACTGACGTCATGCGGAATACGTAGGCTCTGACCTGCGTTGACATGAATCTGGAGGCTTATGTCCTCCCCCTTCGGCACTTGAATTGTTAGGCTCGTGGTTTCGCCCTCCCATGGAGGAACATTCTTCTGGGTAGGGCGATGCTTTGTATTCCCAGTACCGACGAGGAGCACCCTGTGACCCAGACCAGCGAGAACGTCACCTGGCTGACCCAGGAGGCGTACAACAAGCTCAAGGATGAGCTTGAGTACCTTACTGGTCCTGCGCGCACGGAGATCGCCGCCAAGATCGCGGCCGCGCGCGAGGAGGGCGACCTGCGCGAGAACGGCGGGTACCACGCGGCCAAGGAGGAGCAGGGCAAGCAGGAACTCCGTGTGCGCCAGCTGACCCAGCTCCTGGAGAACGCCCAGGTCGGCGAGGCTCCGGCCTCGACCGACGGTGCGGTCGCGCCCGGCATGGTCGTGACGATCGCCTTTGACGGTGACGAGGACGACACCCTGACGTTCCTGCTCGCCTCGCGCGAGTACGCGAGCGCCGACATCGAGACGTACTCGCCGCAGTCCCCGCTGGGCGCCGGCGTGATCGGCCACAAGGTCGGCGAGGACGCGGAGTACGAGCTGCCCAACGGCAAGAAGTCCTCGGTACGGATCCTGAAGGCCGAGCCGTACTCGGGCTGAGAGGCTCCGGCCCGGCCCTGCCCATGTTTCCTGACCTGCCCCCGGCGTCCGTGTGGCGCCGGGGGCCTTGTCATGCGGTCGCCGAGCGGTACTTGCGCACCGCGAGCGTCCGGAATATGACGACGATCAGGACCGAGTAGATCAGCGAGGCCCACACCGGGTGCTGCATGGGCCAGGCGTCCGACGCCGACTTGGGTGCGTTGGCGAACAGGACGCGGGCCGCCTGGACGGTGGCACTGAACGGGTTCCAGTCCGCGACGTGACGCAGCCACGGGGTCATGTTGCTGGTGTCGACGAACGCGTTGGAGATGAAGGTCACCGGGAAGAGCCAGATCAGCCCGCCGGAGGTGGCCGCCTCGGGCGTGCGCACGGACAGGCCGATCAGGGCGCCGATCCAGGTGAACGCGTACCCGAGCAGAAGCAGCAGCCCGAAGGCTGCCAGCACCTTGCCGGCGTTGGTGTCCCCTACCGTCCCGGTACGCCAGCCGACCAGCAGCGCGACCACGGCGAGAACGAAGAGGGTCAGTGCCGTCTGGACCAGATCGGCGAGCGTGCGCCCGGTGAGCACCGCACCGCGCGCCATGGGCAGCGAGCGGAAGCGGTCGATGAGGCCCTTGTGCATGTCGTCGGCGATGCCGGCGCCGGAGCTGGCGGTGGCGAAGGTGACGGTCTGCGCGAAGATGCCGGCCATGAGGAAGTTCTTGTAGGCGGTCGCGCTCGTGCTGCCGCCGATCTGCATGGAGCCGCCGAAGACGTAGGTGAACAGCACCACGAACATGATCGGCTGGATGAGCCCGAAAATGACCATTTCGGGAATCCTGGACATGCGGATCAGATTCCGCTGGGCGACGATCAGCGAGTCCCGGACGGACTGGCCGACGGGGTTGCGGGGTGCCGCGACCGGCACGGTGTCGGTGACGGCGCTCATTTCACGCTCTCCTTGGTGTTCGCGGCGATCTTCGCGCCGGTCTTCGCGGCGCCGTTCTCCTCGCCCTTCTCCGCGTCCTTCACCTCGGCCACGTGTCCCGTCAGGGACAGGAAGACGTCGTCGAGGGTGGGACGGCGCAGCCCGATGTCGTCGATCTCGATGCCACGGGTGTCCAGCTCGCGGATGACCTCGGCGAGCAGCTTGGCACCACCGGTGACGGGCACCGTGAGCATGCGGGTGTGCTCCTCGACCGTGGTGTCGCCCTTGCCGAAGCCGCGCAGCACCTCCTCGGCGGTCGCCATGTGCTCGCGCTCGTGCACCACGACCTCCACGCGCTCGCCGCCGGTGCGGGCCTTGAGCTGGTCGGAGGTGCCCTTGGCGATGACCCGGCCGTGGTCGACGACCGCGATGTCATGGGCGAGGTGGTCGGCCTCTTCCAGGTACTGGGTGGTGAGCAGCAGGGTCGTCCCTCCCGAGACCAGCTGCTTGATGACCTCCCAGAGCTGCTGCCGGTTGCGTGGGTCGAGACCGGTCGTCGGCTCGTCCATGAACATCACGGGCGGTGAGACCACGAGGGCCGCCGCGAGGTCGAGCCGGCGGCGCATGCCGCCGGAGTAGGTCTTGGTGGGCCGGTCGGCGGCGTCCGTGAGGTTGAACTGCTCCAGCAGCTCCTCCGCGCGGGTCTTCGCCGCCTTGGCCCTCATCTGGTACAGCCGGCCCACCATCTGGAGGTTCTCCCGGCCGGTCAGGTATTCGTCGACGGCCGCGAACTGGCCGGAGAGGCCGATGGAGCGGCGTACGGCGTCGGGGTGTTTGAGCACGTCGATGCCCGCGACGACCGCCTGGCCGCGGTCGGGGCGCAGCAGGGTCGTCAGACAGCGGACGGTCGTCGTCTTGCCCGCGCCGTTCGGCCCGAGCAGGCCGAGGACCGTGCCCTCGGGAACGTCGAGGTCGACGCCGTCCAATGCCTTTACGTCGCCGAAGGTCTTCACCAGGCCTTCGGCATAGATGGCGCCTGGCATATGAGTCTCCACGTCTTCGGGGATGCTTCGGAGGATCCGCGACACAGAGTAACGCGATGTATCGCGTCCCTCAATGGAAATACTCGAACGAGTGACCCCGAGGCCACTGCCTCAGGCGATGACCGTGTAACCCGCCTCGCGCAACGCCTGGCCGACCTCGACGCAGTGCGCCGGTCCCTTCGTCTCGAGGTGCAGCTCCACCTCCGCCTCCGTGAGCCCGAGCCGGGGATCGGTCCGTACATGGCTCACGTCGAGGACGTTAGCGTCCACCTCTGACAACACCCCGAGGAGCGTGGCGAGGGCGCCGGGACGGTCGGTCAGCCGCAGCCGAACGGCCAGGTAGCGGCCCTGCGCGGCCATACCGTGCCGCAGGACGCGCTGGAGCAGCACCGGATCGACGTTGCCGCCGGAGAGCACCGCGACGACCGGCCCGGGAAAAGCCCCGGGGTCGCTCAGCAGCGCGGCGACCGGACTGGCGCCGGCCGGCTCCACGACCAGCTTGGCCCGCTCCAGGCACAGCAGCAGCGCCGCGGACAGCTCGTCCTCGCTGACCGTGCGGACCTCGTCGACGAGGTCGCCGATGATGCCGAACGGCACGTCGCCGGGACGCCCGACCTTGATGCCGTCGGCCATCGTCGCCGGGTTCTCGATCGCCACGGGACGCCCGGCCGCGAGCGAGGGCGGGTAGGCCGCCGAGCCCTCCGGCTGCACACCGACGATCCGCACCTCCGGCCGGAGCGCCTTGACCGCCACCGCGATGCCGGCCGCGAGCCCGCCGCCGCCGATGCCGACGACGATCGTGCGCACCTCCGGGCACTGCTCCAGGATCTCCAGGCCGACCGTGCCCTGCCCCGCGATGATGTCCGGGTGGTCGAAGGGATGGATGAACACCGCGCCGGTCTCCGCCGCGTACTCCTGGGCGGCGGCCAGGGTCTCGTCGACCACCTGGCCGTGCAGGCGCACCTCGGCGCCGTAGTCACGGGTGGCGCTGATCTTGGGCAGCGGTGCGCCCTTCGGCATGAACACGGTGGCGTGCACCCCGAGCAGCGCGGAGGCCAGCGCCACGCCCTGCGCGTGGTTGCCGGCGCTCGCGGCGACCACTCCGGCGGCCCGTTCCTCGGGCAGCAGCCCGGCGATCCGCACGTACGCGCCGCGCAGCTTGAACGAACCCGTCCGCTGGAGGTTCTCGCACTTCAGGTGCACCGGCGCGGAGACGAGCTGGGACAGGTGCCGACTGCCCTCCATCGCGGTCACCCGCGCCACCCCCGACAGCATCTTCTGCGCGCCGCGCACGTCGTCGAGGGTCACGGGCAGGAAGGAGTCAGCCGTGCTGTAGCTCATGACTCCAGTCTCGCAGTTCACAGTCGTGAGCGACTGGTGTGACCAACCTCCGAGACCGGTTTGCGCAGCGCCCGTACGGCCCACCCCCCAGCCGCGTACTCTGTCCCCCAACCCAGCACCCCCTTGATGAAGCGAGCCCCCGGCCATGCCCACAACACCTGAAATGTCGATGGACATGACGACCGTCGGTGACACCGGTCTCCTCGACACGCTGCAACACGAGGTCGCGGTGTTCGCCCGCCGTGCCGAACAGACCCGGCTCGGCGGCGTCGGGCAGGTGCGCAACTCCATGGACCGCGCCGCATACCTGCTGCTCAACCGCCTCGACAAGGAAGGCCCGATGGGTGTCAAGGCGCTCGCCGCGAGCATGGGGATCGACTCCTCGACGGTCACCCGGCAGGTTGCTCCACTCGTGGACACCGGGCTCGTCAAGCGCACCTCGCACCCCGAGGACGGGCGCGCGGTGGTGCTCCAGCTGTCGCCGCGCGGGCTGTCCCGGCTGGAGGAAGTGCGCTCGTCCAGGCGTCAGTTGATGGCCGAGCTGACACACGACTGGGCGCCGGAGGAGCGCGAGGCGTTCTGCACGCTCCTGACGCGCTTCAACACCGCGCTCTCCACGCGCATGACGGTCCAGGGCTTGCCGGCGCCGGAGACGCCGACGGCCTCCTGAGTTCCCCCGCGCCGCCCCCCGGCGGCGGGTCCGCACACGCGCGTGCCGCACGACTCTTGACCGCGGGCCCGCCACTGGCCTGATATGAGACCAGACGGCCCCGGGGGGAGGCGCGGTGCAAGAACGGCAGGCGTCCGGACACGCCCGCCGTGCCCGGGAGTTCGAGGCGTTCGTCGCGGGTGCGGGCGGGCGGCTGCTGCATGCCGCCACACTGCTCACCGGGGAGGCTCCGGACGACAACCCGCGCGCGCGGCGCCTGCTGACGCTGGCGCTCGCACACACGTACGCCTGCTGGGACCGGCTGCGCGGAGAGGACCCGTACGACTGCGCCCGCCAGTATCTGGCCACGCGGTTCGCCCGCGGCGCATGGCACGAGTACGGCGGCTTCGCCCGCCCTCGCCCGCACCCCCGCAACGCCCTGGCCGTCCTCACGCCCCAGGAGCGCCTGATCGTCGTCCTGCGGCTGTACGAAGGAGTGGCCGAGGAACAGGTGGCGGCACTGCTCGGGCTGCCCCTGGAGCGGGTCTGCGTCATCTGCGACCGCGCGACGGCCACCGTGCTGGACCCGCCCCGCAGGCAGCCGCCGGCGGTGGCGGGGGCGAAGGTGGCGCCGTCATGAACCGGTCCGCACGTGAGGCCACCGTGCGGCGCATGATGGAGGAGATGTCCCCGCGGGTGCCGCCGGAGCTGTACGCGGACGCCGTGCGGCGCGGCGGCCGGCTGCTGCGCCGCAGGACCGCGGCCCGCCGCCTGCTGTGGCTGCTGCTGTGCGCCGCGTGCGTCGCCTTCACCGTCTGGGCGCTGACGGCACACCCCTGGGTGGAGCCGCCGTCCCAGACGACTCCACCGCTGACCGGCTGGTGACCCCGGGAGCCGGGACTAGCCGAGGGCCTGCTGGAGGTCCTCCAGGAGGTCCTCGACGTTCTCGATGCCCACGGAGAGGCGGACCAGGTCTGCGGGGACCTCCAGGGCCGAGCCGGCCGCGGAGGCGTGGGTCATGCGCCCCGGGTGCTCGATCAGCGACTCGACACCGCCCAGGGACTCACCGAGCGTGAAGACCTTCGCCCGGTCGCACACCTCGACGGCCGCCTCCTCGCCGCCCGCGACCCGGAAGGAGACCATGCCGCCGAACGCCCTCATCTGCTTGGCGGCGACCTCGTGACCGGGGTGCTCGGGCAGCCCCGGGTACAGGACGCTCGTCACGCGCGCGTGCCGGGTGAGCATGTCGGCGATCTTCGTGGCGTTCTCGCTGTGCCGGTCCATGCGCACCGACAGCGTCTTGGTTCCGCGCAGCACCAGCCAGGAGTCGAAGGGCCCGGCGACCGCGCCCATCGCGTTCTGGTGATACGCCAGCTCCTCGCCCAGCCCCTCGTCCGCCGTGATCAGCGCGCCGCCGACGACGTCCGAGTGGCCGCCCATGTACTTCGTGAGGGAGTGCACGACGACGTCCGCGCCGAGCGAGAGCGGCTGCTGGAGGTACGGCGTGGCGAAGGTGTTGTCCACGACGAGCTTCGCGCCGGCGGCGTGGGCGACCTGGGCGACGGCGGCGATGTCGGTGATGCCGAGCAGCGGGTTGGAGGGGGTCTCCACCCAGACCGCCTTGGTCTTCGGGGTGATCGCGGCCCGTACGGCGGCCGGATCGCTGGTGTCGGCGACGGACCACTCGACGCCCCACCGGGTGACGACCTTCGCGAACAGACGGAACGTACCGCCGTAGGCGTCGTTGGGGATGACGACGTGGTCGCCGGGGCTGAGCAGCGTACGCAACAGGGTGTCCTCGGCCGCCAGCCCGGACGCGAACGCCAGGCCCCGGCGACCGCCCTCCAGGGCGGCGAGGTTCTCCTCCAGGGCGGTCCTGGTCGGATTGGCGCTGCGGCTGTATTCGTAGCCGCCGCGCAGGCCGCCGACGCCGTCCTGCTTGTAGGTCGAGACCTGGTAGATCGGCGGGACGACCGCGCCGGTCAGGGGATCGGCGGTGTTGCCCGCGTGGATCGCGAGAGTCTCGAAATGCTGACTGATGTGCCTGTCGCTCATGGGGACCGAGCGTAATGCGCTCGCGGGGCTGATGACGGACGCCGGGGCTCGGCCGGTGGGGCGGAGGGGTTTTCCACAGGTGCCGCGAACCGGTTGGCCAATTGTCGGCGGCGTCTGGTTCGCTTGACGCATGGCGATTCTCTGGGTCCTGATGGCGCTGCTCATGCTGGGCTTCGTGCTGCTCCCGACGCTGCGGCGCAGGCGCGGGATGATCGAGCTGGTGTCTCCGGACCACCCGGACGCCGCGGACCCGGCGGACTACGGCTTCGTGCGCCAGGAGGAGCTGGACATCCGGATGCCCGGCCCCGACCAGGACCTGCTGGACGTCCTGGACCTGGTGCAGCGCACGCAGGACTACCGCGCGGCGGCGCAGCTGCTGGCCGGCACCGAGACCGAGGGCGAGCCGCGCTGGCAGCGCGTGCAGGCCTTCGCGGGCGCGGCGGCGCTCGAGTTGCGGCAGCGGCCCGGCGGGGTCCACGAGACGCCCGGCGGGCAGTGGCTGCGGGTGTGGCGGGCCGAGCAGCCCAAGGACGCGGGTGGCGCCGCCGTGCACGCGGAGTTCCTGGTGCAGCAGGCGTGGCGCACGTCGACGCCGGGCTCGGACGAGTTCCGGATCATCATGGAGGAGGCCCGGGAAGCCTGCGCCCAGGCGGCCCTGCTGGCGCCCGGCGACCCGGTCCCGCATATCGTCGAGCTGTCGGTGGCGCGCGGACTGGCCTACTCCCAGCCGGAGTTCGAGAAGCTCTGGCTGAGGATCCTGGACCGCACTCCCGCCCACATGGGCGCCCATCTCGCGGCCCTGCACTACTGGTGCGAGAAGTGGCACGGCTCCCGGGAGCTGGCGTACTCCTTCGCGGAGGCCGCCGCGGCCCGTGCCCCGCAGGGCTCCCTGCTGGCCGCGATGCCGCTGTTCGCGGTGTTCGAGCACCTCCCCGAGGTGAACCTGGTCAGCAGCTTCTACCAGAGCGAGGTCGTCACCAAGGCGATCCACGGCGCACTCCACGCGGTGCACGCGGCGCGCCCCGACGACCCGATGCAGGCGCACGTCCGCCACCTGCTGGTCTTCTTCCTGGTGCGCGCCGAACGCTGGGCGGAGGCCATGAACCAGCTGATACACGTCGACGGCCACGTCGGCGCCCTCCCCTGGATCCTGTCCGCCGAGCCGGCCGCCGAGTTCGCCCTGCACCGCGCCCTGGCGGTGGCGGGCTACGAGGCGAACGGCGGCAGCCCGGCGACCCTGCTCACCTGACCGGAACCGGAATTCGGGCGGTATCCGAAACGTTGTGCGGGGTGCCGTCGGCGCCCCGTGCGGGCGGCTCACCCCAGACCGACAGGGAGACCTCATGCTCTTCGGCCGTACGCCCCAGCTGCCCACCGCCGAGCAGGCGCTCAAGGGCCGGCCCGCGCCCGCGTTCGAGGTCCCCGACCGCCACACCGTCCTCGGCAACCCCCTCCAGGGCCCCTACCCCGAGGGTCTGGAGATCGCCGACTTCGGCCTGGGCTGCTTCTGGGGCGCCGAACGCAAGTTCTGGCAGCTCCCGGCAGGGGTGTGGACGACCCTGGTCGGCTACCAGGGCGGCTACACCAAGAACCCCATGTACGAGGAGGTCTGCTCGGGCCTGACCGGCCACACGGAGGCCGTCCGCGTGGTCTACGACCCGAAGCTGATCTCGTACGACCGCCTTCTGAAGACCTTCTGGGAGTCCCACAACCGTTCCTAATCAGTGAGCAGGAGTGAGTCTTGGACCCAAACCTGGTCACTGCGGACATCCCGAACGGTTTTGGGTGTCCTGGTCGCCCGCGTA
>NZ_JBSGZV010000048.1:0-72754 GCF_053611185.1 Streptomyces sp. NPDC054834
GCCCTTGGGCCGGCGCCCCTTACCTCAGGCCATGCCTGTCATCAGCTGCAGCCGCTGGTCGAGCCGCAGCCCTCGCAGATGTAGCAGGAACCGGCCCGCTGCATCTTGGTGCCGCAGGAGAAGCACAGCGGGGCGTCGGCCTGGATGCCCAGCTGCATCTCCACCAACTCGGCGCTGGTGTGGGCCTGCTTCGGGGCGGGCTTGGCCGCCTCGGACTCGGTCTTCGGGGTGGCGACGGCCTTCAGCTCCTGGGCGCGCGGCGCCGACTGGGCCAGTCCCTCGACGTCGACCTCGTCCTCGGTGGGCTCGTAGGATCCCGTCTCGAGGTGACGCTGGCGCTCCTCGGCGGAGTGGATGCCGAGCGCGGAGCGCGTCTCGAAGGGCAGGAAGTCCAGCGCCAGGCGGCGGAAGATGTAGTCGACGATCGACTGGGCCATCCGCACGTCCGGGTCGTCCGTCATACCGGCCGGCTCGAAGCGCATGTTGGTGAACTTCGAGACGTACGTCTCCAGCGGCACGCCGTACTGGAGGCCGACCGAGACGGCGATGGAGAAGGCGTCCATCATGCCCGCGAGGGTCGAGCCCTGCTTGGACATCTTCAGGAAGACCTCACCGAGACCGTCGTCCGGGTAGGAGTTGGCGGTCATGTAGCCCTCGGCGCCGCCGACGGTGAAGGAGGTGGTGATACCGGGACGTCCCTTGGGGAGGCGCTTGCGGACCGGGCGGTACTCGACGACCTTCTCGACCGCCTCGCGGATGGTCGCCTCGGCCTTCTCCGTGACCTCGGCCTTCTCCTTCTCCTTGGTCTTGGCGGAGAGCGGCTGGCCTACCTTGCAGTTGTCGCGGTAGATGGCGAGGGCCTTGATGCCCATCTTCCAGGCCTCGAAGTAGATCTCCTCGACCTCCTCGACGGTCGCCGACTCCGGCATGTTGACCGTCTTGGACAGGGCGCCGGAGATCCACGGCTGGATCGCGGCCATCATGCGGACGTGGCCCATGGGGGAGATGGCGCGCTCGCCCATGGCGCAGTCGAACACCTCGTAGTGCTCCTGCTTGAGGCCGGGCGCGTCGATCACATTGCCGTGCTCGGCGATGTGGGCGACGATCGCCTCGATCTGCTCCTCCTGGTAGCCCAGGCGGCGCAGGGCCTGCGGGACGGTGCCGTTGACGATCTGCATCGAGCCGCCGCCGACCAGCTTCTTGAACTTGACCAGGGCGAGGTCGGGCTCGAGGCCGGTGGTGTCGCAGGACATCGCGAGACCGATGGTGCCGGTCGGGGCGATGACGGACGCCTGGGAGTTACGGAAACCGTTCTGCTCGCCGATGCGCAGGACGTCCTGCCAGGCCTCCGTGGCCGCGGCCCAGACCGGGCTGTCCAGGTCGTCCATGCGGACGGCCACGGCGTTGGCGTCGGCGTGCTGCTTCATGACGCGCTTGTGGGCGTCGGCGTTGCGGGCGTAGCCGTCGTACGGACCGACGACCGCAGCGAGTTCGGCGGAGCGCTTGTAGGCGGTGGCGTTCATGAGGGAGGTGACCGCACCGGCCAGCGCGCGGCCGCCGTCGGAGTCGTAGGCGTGGCCCGTGGCCATCAGCAGGGCGCCGAGGTTGGCGTAGCCGATGCCGAGCTGGCGGAACGCGCGCGTGTTCTCGCCGATCTTCTGGGTCGGGAAGTCGGCGAAGCAGATGGAGATGTCCATCGCCGTGATGACGAGCTCGACGACCTTGGCGAAGCGCTCGACCTCGAAGGACTGGTTGCCCTTGCCGTCGTCCTTGAGGAACTTCATCAGGTTCAGCGAGGCGAGGTTGCAGGACGTGTTGTCCAGGTGCATGTACTCGCTGCAGGGGTTCGAGCCGTTGATACGGCCGGACTCCGGGCAGGTGTGCCAGTGGTTGATGGTGTCGTCGTACTGGATGCCCGGGTCGGCGCAGGCCCAGGCGGCCTCGGCCATCTTGCGGAAGAGGGACTTGGCGTCGACCTCCTCGATGACCTCGCCGGTCATCCGCGCGCGCAGGCCGAAGGTGCTGCCCTGCTCGACCGCCTTCATGAACTCGTCGTTGACCCGGACGGAGTTGTTGGCGTTCTGGTACTGGACGGAGGTGATGTCCTCGCCACCGAGGTCCATGTCGAAGCCCGCGTCGCGGAGGGCGCGGATCTTCTCCTCCTCCTTGACCTTGGTCTCGATGAAGTCCTCGATGTCGGGGTGGTCGACGTCCAGGATGACCATCTTGGCGGCGCGGCGGGTGGCGCCACCGGACTTGATCGTTCCTGCGGAGGCGTCGGCGCCGCGCATGAAGGAGACGGGACCGGAGGCGTTGCCGCCGGAGGACAGCAGTTCCTTGGAGGAGCGGATACGGGAGAGGTTCAGGCCGGCACCGGAGCCGCCCTTGAAGATCATGCCCTCTTCCTTGTACCAGTCGAGGATCGACTCCATGGAGTCGTCGACGGCCAGGATGAAGCAGGCGGACACCTGCTGGGGCTGCGGGGTGCCGACGTTGAACCAGACGGGGCTGTTGAAGCTGAAGATCTGGTGCAGGAGGGCGTACGCCAGCTCGTGCTCGAAGATCTCGGCGTCGGCGGGCGAGGCGAAGTACTTGTGGTCCTCGCCGGCCTTCCGGTACGTCTTCACGATGCGGTCGATCAGCTGCTTGAGGCTGACCTCGCGCTGCGGGGTGCCCACGGCACCGCGGAAGTACTTGCTGGTGACGATGTTGACCGCGTTCACGGACCAGAAGTCCGGGAACTCGACGCCACGCTGCTCGAAATTGACCGAGCCGTCGCGCCAGTTGGTCATGACGACGTCACGGCGCTCCCAGCTCACCTCGTCGTACGGGTGTACGCCGGGGGTGGTGTGGATGCGCTCGATACGCAGCCCCTTGGTGGCCTTGGCGCCCTTGGATCGGGAACCTCGTGCCGGACCGCTCGCCGTCTCTGTCATGCCGCCTCCCTGTACGGGCAAAAACGCCCTGAAATGCCACGATGTTCCCGTGGCACGGTGTTCTGTCTTGTGTTGCGGACACCCTCACGCTGTCGCCCGCAACAGGTCTGTGGTCGCCGCCGTCCTACCGGAACCGGTGTCTCCGCCCTGTTCCGACCCGCCGGTCAGTCGGCGGCATGGGCGGGCACGGGGACCTGGGAAGTCCCTGCGCGCCCGCGATCGTCTTCCTTGCTCCCCGCTCCCGCGTCTTCGTCGTCCGCGGCGGGGCCTCGCGTCGCCTCCCTGAGTTCCGCGATGGCGGCCTCGAAGTCCTCGAGCGAGTCGAATGCCCGGTAGACGGAGGCGAATCGCAGATAAGCGACGAGGTCGAGCTCCTGCAACGGGCCGAGTATGGCCAGCCCCACGTCGTGGGTGGTCAGCTCGGCGCTTCCGGTGGCCCGCACCGCCTCCTCGACCCGCTGGCCGAGCTGGGCGAGAGCGTCCTCGGTGACAGGCCGTCCCTGGCATGCCTTGCGCACGCCGTTGATGACCTTGGTACGGCTGAAAGGCTCGGTGACTCCGGACCGCTTGACCACCATGAGCGAGCACGTCTCCACGGTCGTGAAACGACGGGAGCAGTCAGGGCACTGGCGGCGCCTGCGGATCGACGTGCCGTCGTCGGTCGTACGACTGTCGACCACGCGGCTGTCGGGGTGCCTGCAGAAGGGGCAGTGCATGATCTCCAACCCTCCTCACAGCAGACTGAACAGCCCCAAGAGACCTCATGGGCCCCTCGAAGTAGCCACAAGCATAGGGGATCACAGAAGCACCACCGACCCCGGGGACCACAACTTGTGGGTAGCTGTAGCAATCCAACCACTACATGTAGGGCTTGGCTCATACACCAACACGCGCGCGTGTCGCAGGCGTGTCGCGGGGGCGGATACGGAGATACCGTGGGCGCGGCACGGAGGACACGTAGGACTCCGGCACAGAAGGGGTCCGGTACCCGGTTGACGGGCTTCCGGATGGCAGACTGGGGACGCAACCCACGAGGCCATCACCCCGGCGGTGAAGAGTACAACGATGAGCCCTTTTGTCCGCCAGGTGCCGCGTTGGCCATACACCTGCACACGTGATCGCGTCAGGTGAATCGCGTTTTTTCACTCGAACGTGTGTTTGGCGCAACCTTTCGAAAGCAACTACCGTTGTCCAGCAGGGAGACCATCGAGAGGGGCCGACGTGACCACCACCGCAGACAGTGCCACCATCACCGCCCAGGACCGCTCCCAGGGCCGACTCGAGCCGGTGCACGCGATGAACGAAGCCACGAATCCCGAGGGACCCAAGCGCTCCCTACCGGGCCGACCTCCAGGCATCCGGGCGGACAGCTCCGGACTCACCGACCGGCAACGGCGGGTGATCGAGGTCATCAGGGACTCCGTACAGCGGCGGGGCTACCCGCCGTCGATGCGGGAGATCGGCCAGGCCGTCGGCCTCTCCAGCACATCCTCGGTCGCGCACCAATTGATGGCGCTGGAGCGCAAGGGCTTCCTGCGCCGTGACCCGCACCGCCCGCGCGCGTACGAGGTACGCGGTTCCGACCAGGCGGTGACGGTGCAGCCCACCGACACCGCGGGCAAGCCGGCCGCGTCGTACGTCCCGCTGGTCGGCCGTATCGCCGCCGGTGGCCCGATCCTCGCCGAGGAATCGGTCGAGGACGTCTTCCCGCTCCCCCGGCAGCTGGTCGGCGACGGCGAGCTCTTCGTCCTCAAGGTCGTCGGCGACTCCATGATCGAGGCCGCGATCTGCGACGGCGACTGGGTCACCGTCCGCCGCCAGCCGGTCGCCGAGAACGGCGACATCGTGGCGGCCATGCTCGACGGCGAGGCCACCGTCAAGCGCTTCAAGCGCGAGGACGGCCATGTCTGGCTCCTGCCCCACAACTCGGCCTACGAGCCGATCCCCGGTGACGACGCCACCATCCTGGGCAAGGTCGTCGCGGTGCTGCGGCGCGTGTGACGGCCGCGGCGGACGGCCGGAAGCGGCTCGTCCACTGACCGGGCCCCGGGACCCCTGCGCCGGTTCCGGGGCCCTGCGCTGTGCGGGCCGGGGCCCCGTGCCGGGCCGGAGCGCGGTGCTTGCGTCAGCGTGGGCCGTCCCGGCAGGGGGACGGGCCACCCTTGATCAGCTCGCCTCCGCCTGCTTCGCCTCCGCCTGCTTCGCCGCCGCGTCGATGGCGGCCAGTGACTTCCGGACCTGATTGCGGTCCGTGGTGTACCAGAAGTCGGGCAGGGACGCCTTGAGATAGCCGCCGTACCGCGCGGTGGCCAGCCGCTGGTCCAGTACGGCCACCACGCCCCGGTCCCCCGACGCCCGTACGAGACGGCCGGCGCCCTGGGCCATGAGGAGCGCGGCGTGGGTGGCGGCGACCGCCATGAAGCCGTTGCCGCCGGCGTCCTCCACCGCCTTCTGGCGGGCGCTCATCAACGGGTCGTCGGGGCGCGGGAACGGGATCTTGTCCATGACGACCAGCTGACAGCTGGGGCCGGGGACATCGACGCCCTGCCACAGCGACAGCGTGCCGAAGAGACACGTCTTCGGGTCCGCCGCGAAGTTCTTGATCAGTTCGCCCAGGGTCTCCTCTCCCTGGAGCAGGATCGGGAACTCCGGGATGCGGGAACGGAGCTCCTCGGCGGCGAGCTGGGCGGCACGCATCGAGGAGAACAGGCCGAGCGTGCGGCCACCGGCGGCCTCGATGAGCTCAGTCAGCTCGCCGAGCATGTCGGCTCGGTCGCCGTCCCGCGCGGGACGGGCCAGGTGCTTGGCGACGTACAGGATGCCCTGCCTGCGGTAGTCGAAGGGCGAGCCGACGTCGACACCTTTCCACTGGGGGATGTCTTCGCCCTCCGTGCCCTCGGGGGCAAGCCCCACGGAGGCTCCGACGCCGTTGAAGTCACCGCCGAGCTTGAGCGTCGCGGAGGTGAGGACGACGGAGCGGTCCGCGAAGAGCTTCTCCCTCAGGAGGCCGGAGACGGACATGGGGGCGACACGCAGGGAGGCACCGAAACGGTCGTGGCGCTCGTACCAGACGACGTCCCACTCGGAGCCGTTGACGACGCGCTCGGCCACGTCGTGCACCGTCTCCACAGAGGCGAGGGCCTGCTTGCGGACCGCGTCCTCGTCCTGGACCGACTTGTCTCGGGTCGCGCCGATCGCCGAGATGACCGTGCGCGCAGCGTCCCGCAGGGCCATCAGGGCGTAGCCGAGGTCCTCCGGGATCTCCTCCAGGCGAGCCGGCAGAGCGAGCTCCATCAGCCGCTCGAAACCCTCGGCCGCGGTCTGCAGTTGGTCGGCGGCCTTCTCGTTGACCAGCTTGGCGGCACGACGCACGGCGCGGTTGACCTGGCCGGGCGTGAGCTCGCCCGTGGCGACACCGGTGACGCGCGAGACCAGCTCGTGCGCCTCGTCCACGATCAGCACCTCGTGCTGCGGAAGCACCGGCGCGCCCTCGATCGCGTCAATGGCGAGCAGAGCGTGGTTGGTGACGACGACCTCGGCGAGCTTGGCCCGTTCGCGGGCCATCTCGGCGAAGCACTCGGCGCCGTACGCGCACTTCGAGGCACCCAGGCACTCTCGGGAGGACACCGACACCTGAGACCACGCTCGGTCGGAGACGCCGGGTGTGAGGCCGTCCCGGTCGCCCGTCTCGGTCTCGTCCGACCAGTCACGCAGCCGCAGCAGGTCCTGACCCAGTTTGCTGGTAGGAGCGGCGGCCTCGAACTGGTCGAACAGGCCCTCCTCCTCGTCCTGTGGCATGCCCTCGCGCAGACGGTGCAGGCACAGGTAGTTCGACCGGCCCTTGAGCATGGCGAAGTCCGGGCGGCGGCGCAGCAGCGGGTGCAGCGCCTCCACCGTGCGCGGCAGGTCACGCTCCACGAGCTGGCGTTGCAGGGCCAGGGTGGCGGTCGCCACGACGACGCGCTCCCCGTGCGCGAGCGCCGGCACGAGGTAGCCCAGCGACTTTCCGGTGCCTGTGCCGGCCTGGACCAGCAGGTGGGATCCGTCGTCGATCGCCTCGGCGACCGCTTCGGCCATGGTGACCTGGCCGGGACGCTCCGTGCCGCCGACGGCTGCGACAGCCGCGTGCAGGAGTTCGGGGAGAGAGGGCTTCGTCATAGCGCGTCAACCCTACGGCTCAGCACTGACAATCGGGCGATCAAGTCCGCAACCAGGGGTGGGAAGGCGAAGGAGCGGGACGGGATCAAGAAATTTCCAATTCGTCCGGCCGGCTGGGAACCGGGTCGGCTCGGGCTTCGTTTCCATCTGTGACGACGTCATCACGCAGTGCTACAGCAGATGGCGCAGGGTCCGGTCCCGGAGCATGAGGGCGGCCCGCTTGGCGGGCAGGTCGACCTCGGCGCCGAACCGGAAACCGGCGCTCAGGAAAGCGGCCACGGAGGGGGTGTTGCGAAGGTCGGGTTCCGCGACGACGCGAGCGCAGGCCGGGCGGTGGTCCAGGACCAGGTCGGCGACCGATCTGAGCAGGGCCGAGCCGAGGCCCCGGCCACGGTCGGCGACCGCGCCGATGAGGAGGTGGATCCCGGTGTCGTGCGGACGGGCCGGGTAGTGGCGGGCCAGCGGGTCCAGATCGGCCCGGTACACCTCCCAGTAGCTCATCGGGGTGCCGTCCAGCATGCCGACGCACGGGACGCTGCGTCCGTCGCCGTCCAGTTGGGCGCGTACGTGTTCCTCGGTCCGTGTGGGGGGACCGGCCAGCCCCCAGAACGCGGAAACCGCGGGGTCGTTCATCCAGCGGCTGATGAGCGGCAGGTCACGCTCGACACGGACCCGGGCCAGCTCGAACGTGCCCACGGGTGTGGCGGCCGGGCCCCAGCCTCCGACTCCGTCGAGCAGGTCGTCGGTGGACGGGGACTGCGCGCCGGTCTCCTTCGTGCCGCCGAGTGCTTGTCCGCCGCCAGGTGCGCACTCGCCGCGGGGTGCGGTGTCGGCCGTCTCCGCGGTGAAGAGAGCGACGAGTTCGTCGGGCAGCCGCAGCTCCAGTGTGTCCTCGCCGTCGCCGCTCGGATCCGCGCAGTCCGGGTGGACGGGGACGGGGCCGGCGTCGGTGCTCGCGTCGATGGGAGGCACGGCGCTCTCCTCTCAGGAGACGGGGTGGGTCATGTTCCTCGGACGTGGATGAAGTCGGTGCTGTCGGTTCAGGAGTGGAGGGGGTTGGCGATGGTGACGTAGACGGACTGGGTGTCGACCGGGCCGATCAGCTCGTCGAGACCGTGCAGCCGGGTCAGCAGGTTGGCCTTGCAGCGCAGGACGGGCGAGTCGAGCAGGAGGGCCGGCAGAGCGGTTCGCAGCGGGGCGGGGCCGGAGGCGACGTCGCCGAGGAACCGGCGGAAGGCGGCGAGCAGCAGGTGTTCGTCCGACAGGTGCTGGGATCCGAACGCGCCGATGAGACCGAGCACGTTGTTGATGGCGAGGTAGTACGCGAAGCGTTCGTTCGTGACCTCGTCGGAGACGAAGGTGTCGCTGTGCGCGCCGATCCCGGGCAGGCGCGCGTCGAGTTCGGCGCGCCGGGACTCGCGGAAGTAGTAGCCCTGGTTGTCGCGGTAGCGGCCGCCCGCGGGCCAGCCGTCGCCGTCCAGGAGGAGCAACGTGTTCTGCTGGTGGGCCTCGAGGGCGATGCCCGCCTCGCTGTCCAGCCACAGGACGGGCCGCACGACCCGCTCCAGGTAGCGCAGGAACCACTCGGCGGCGACGGCGCCACGGGGTCGGCCCGTGCGCTCGGCGAGCCGTGTGACGACAACGGCCAGCCGGGAGCAAAGGGGCCGCGTCCTGGCAGTTGGGCGATCGTTGCCGGTGGCAGGGTGGACGTCGGGCCGGGGTGAGACGAGTCCGGCGACGCAGGAGACGTCGTCGGACGGGGTGAACGGGTTGTGCCGGATCACCACGTCGAGCCCGGGCACGGGCCGGCGGTGCGGGTCGTCGACGGCGAGCCATGCCGGGTCGCGGACGATGTCGAAGCCCGGGTGTGCGGCCTGCCATTGCCGGGACAGGCCGCCGCGCAGCAGGCGGTGCACCTCGACGCCGCGGTGGAGTTCCTTGCGGAGGTTCTCGCGGCGGGAGTTGGTGATCCGCAGGCCGAGGGACAGCTTGAGCATGGCGGCGGCGCCGGACTGGTGGACAGTGCGTACGGAGGAGGTGGGGTGCCATGGGGAGCCGTGGGTGCCGAGTGATCTGAGCAGCCCGGCGTCGAGCAGGGCCGCGGTCGTGTCGCGGTGCCGGATCTCGCGCCACTGCCAGGGGTGCACGGGCAGGGCGGCGTATCCGTCGGGCAGGGGCAGCCCCGGGCCGGCGAGCCGGCCCGTGAGTCGGTGGGCCGGCACGGGTCGACCACTTTCGGTCCAGGCCGAGTCGGTCGCGAGCAGCGAGGGTGCGACGGCGATCCAGTGCAGGGGGAAGGAGCCACGCAGTTCGGGTGAGTAGAGGAGGGCTTCGGAGTCGGTCAGGCCCTCGCGGCTCTTCGGGGTCGGGTGGAAAGGGTGTCCGAGCAGCAGTGCCTGTTCGGCGGCCAGGAAGCGGTCGGGGCCGTCGGCGGGACGTGCGTGCCGGTCGCTGATGAAGGTGACGGTGCGGCGGAAGGAGTCGGCCACGCGTGCGACGAGGTCACCGCCGTCGGCGGCGACGGCGTCCGGGCCTGCGTCGGGGCCGTCAGTTCGCCCGTGTGTCTCCCGGCTGATAAGAGCCGCGAGAGTCACCGCATCGAGCGGCGGAGCGCTCTCGGGGGCGTCGGCGAACCGGGGCAGTCCGAAGCGGTGCCAGCCGGTCGGGGACCAGTGGTGGACCGGGGTGATCACAGCGGTGCCGCTGGCGGGGAACGGGATGCGGAGAGCGCCGGTGTCCGGTGCGGAGAGATCCGTCTCGCGTACCCAGCAGCGGAGCAGGTTCTCCACGGAGGCGGCCTGCGCGGCGGTGTGCGGGTCGGGGTGTTCCAGAAGATCGGCGGTACCGACGCGCGTCGGCTCGGTTTCCGGTGACCGCGATGTCAGACGGGATACCGACTCGGCGGCCGGTCCGGGTGGGGCTGGTACGGGTGGGGAAGAGATGCGGTGGGCGTGGAGGTGGGGGACGTGGGCACGGCCGTTCGTTGCCGGGGTGGCGTTCAAGTCTGGTCCTCGGGGTTCGTGCAGGGGGTCGCTCGGCGGCGCGGTGGGCGGAGGGGTGTGCCTCAGGTTCCGGACCTGGCGGCTCCGTCGGTTCGGGAGAGTCCGCGGGACACGGCCTCGACCGCGTCGGCGAGGCGGTCGAGTACGGCGGCGGCCTGCTCGTCGCTGATCGTCAGGGGCGGCAGCAGTCGTACGACGCTGGAGTGGCGGCCGCCGAGTTCGACGATCAGGCCGCGGTGCAGGCACTCCCGCTGGACGGCCGCGGCGAGTTCGGGGGCGGCGGGACGCGGGCTGCCGGGACTCCGCGGTCCGGCGGCAGGCGGTGTCGGACCGCATGCCGGACCGAGAACCGGCCCCGGTACCAGAGGGGCTTCGCCCTGCCCGTCCGCGTCCGTCTCTCCGCCCGCTTGCCCGCCCGCCTGCCCCTCTCCTTCCGGATCCACCACTTCGACGCCGATCATCAGCCCCCGACCCCGCACATCACCGACGCAGGGGAACTCCTCCTTGAGGGAGCACAGTCGGGACAGCATGCGCGAGCCGAGCAGGGCGGCGCGTTCGGCGAGGCGGTTCTCGCGGACGTGGGCGAGTGTGGCCGTGCCCGCGGCCATGGCGAGCTGATTGCCGCGGAAGGTGCCCGCGTGGGCGCCCGGTTCCCACACGTCGAGGTCATCGCGGTAGACGACCACGGCGAGGGGGAGGCTGCCGCCGATGGCCTTGGAGAGGACCATCACGTCGGGCGTGACGCCGCTGTGCTCCACTGCCCAGAAGGTGCCGGTCCGTCCGACTCCCGTCTGGACCTCGTCGGCGATCAGCGGGACGGACCGAGTGGCCGTGATCTCCCGCATGCGCCGCATCCAGTCGTCCGGGGCGGGAATCACTCCGCCCTCGCCCTGGACGGGTTCGAGGATCATCCCGGCGGGCAGTGGCACGCCCGACTTGGGGTCGTCGAGGATGGATTCGGTCCAGCGTGCGGCGAGTTCGGCGCCGCGCGGGCCGCCGACGCCGAACGGACAGCGGTAGTCCTGCGGAAAGGGCAGGCGGGCGACCCGTACGTCGCAGGCGCCGCCGGACGCGGCCAGGGCGCCGGTGGTCATGCCGTGATAGGCGCCGGTGAACGCCAGCATGCCGGAGCGGCCGGTCGCGGCGCGCACCAGCTTGAACGCGGCCTCCACGGCGTCCGTACCCGCGGGTCCGCAGAACTGCACGCGAGCCCGGTCCGCGAGGCCGGGCGGCAGGGTGCGGAACAGTTCGGTGATGAAGGCGTCCTTGACCGGGGTCGCCAGGTCGAGGACGGACAGGGGGGCGCCCGAGTCGAGGACCTTGCGGATCGCCTCCAGGACGACCGGGTGGTTGTGGCCGAGGGCGAGGGTTCCCGCGCCGGAGAGGCAGTCGAGGTAGCGGCGGCCGTCGGCGCCCTCGATGGTCAGGCCGCGCGCCCGGACCGGCACGATGGGGAGGGCACGTGCGTAGGTGCGCGCCGCGGACTCGCGCGCCGACTGACGCCGCAGGATCCCCTCGTGTGCTCCGCGCGCTCCCCCGGACACCGATTCCGTCACGGCCACGGCCTTGTCCTCCCGCTGTCCAGAGGCGACTTGCTCCCTCAGGAGGACCCGGCACAGGCAGCAGGCCCCCCTCACCGCTACCAACCGCGGCCCGGCTGACCGGTTACGGGTTGCTTCAAGATCCTTGCCCTGACGGACCGGCTCAGCGGCTGTCGCCACGGCGGCGCAACAGAACCTTCAGTGCTTCACCGGCATCACGGCGCCTGTCGGCACTGCGAGCCAGCGCGGCTGTCAAAGCCACCGTCGCGATCGTGCCGGCAGAGATGACACCGGCGATCCCGACGGGCAGGAGCGTGTTACCGACAGCATGAACCGCAGGGGGCATGGCCACTGCCTTCAGGTCGATCGGCCGGGTGGCCGGACGGGCTGGTCACTGCCCACGTCCTCAGACCTCGTCGCCTCCGCAGAGCGGCCCCGAACCAGGTAACAGCCTTTTATCCTGGTCAGTCGATGTGCGGGGATTGTTCGGGGTTCATTCGGACCAGACGAACACCGAATGGCGGACGGGGGCGGTCGCGGTATGACGAAGGCGCAGAGCCATCCGGCACAGAACTTCTGGAACGGGGGCAGGAGCCGCGACCGCGTTCGTGGACCTGGCCCGGCATATCCAGCGTGCGCTGGCGGCGGCGCCTCACAGGCGTACACCGCCGCTGCCGCAGTGGCCTGCTGGCGATGGCGTTCCGGAAGGGGAACCCTGCTGGCGATCCGTTCGGCTCGGCAGACGGCTCGTGCCGAGGCTCTCACGAGCGGCATCGCCGCCGGCCCGCCCGCTTGGTTCAGAGGCATTCAATGGCCCGCCCGATGCGCCTGAAGCCACATCGGTCGCGGACCGCCGCACCCCGCCTCTGCCCGACCAACCCTGGCGATTGCCAGGTCAGACGGCTTGTAGCCGAACCGTTGCCGTTCCGTCGGAAGTCCCCCACAGCGAGCGCATAGTGTGTGATGCCGTTCCCAGACGTCCGTGAGTCCGGCGTGAACTCCCCATGAGTTCCGCCGGATCACACGGGCACAGCGCCGAGTTCCTTTACAGCAGGGGGAGTCAAGACCATGCGATCCATACGGCCGTCGTCCACCGTTCGCCGAGGGAGGGGCGGGCCCCGCAGAACCTCCCCCGTGCTGGCGGCCGTCGCCCTCGCCTCGGCGCTGGCGCTGACCGCCACCGCATGCAACGGTGACGACAACGCCGACAACAGGCCGACCGCCGCCGCGACCACCAGCGACGGAAAGATCAAGATCCCGGACGACATCAAGAACAAGCTCAAAGAGCACGGGATCGACATCGACAAGTGGAAGAACGGCGCCTGGAAGAACTGGGACAAGGACGACTGGCTGCGCGAGGCCAACGACTTCGTCAACCCGATCATCAAGGGCCTGTGGGACCCGGACCGCATGCGGGACGCCAACGACCCGGACAAGGGTGTCGACGACAACGACATCTCCGGTGACCAGGGCGTGACGGACCCGACACCGGCTCCGGTCAAGGCGCAGGCGGTGCGGGCGCCGTACCACGCCAACGCGGCCACGGCCGGCAAGGTCTTCTTCGACTCCCCCGAGGGCACGATGGTGTGCTCGGCCACGGTCGTGGAGGACCCGGCGCACCCGGGCAAGTCCAACCTCATCTGGACGGCGGGCCACTGTGTGCACGCCGGCAAGAACGGCGGCTGGTACCGCAACATCGCCTTTGTGCCGTCGTACAACAACACCGGCATGACGGCCAAGCAGTTGGAGAGCGCCAGCAGGGACCAGGTCGCCCCGTACGGGGTCTGGTGGGCCGATGCGGCGCAGACGTCCCAGCAGTGGATCGCGCAGGGCGGTGAGACCGGCGGGAACGGCGCTTCGTACGACTTCGCCGTCATCCACGTCACTCCGGAGCAGGGCAACGGCGGCAAGTCGTTGGAGGAGGCGGTCGGTTCGGCGCTCCCGGTGAACTTCAACGCGCCGGCGGTGCCGAAGGTGCAGAGCATCACGGCGACCGGCTACCCGGCGGCGGCGCCGTACGACGGCCGGCTCGCCTACCAGTGCCAGGACAAGCCGGGACGCTTGTCGATCCAGAAGTCGGACCCGACGATGTACCGCATCGGGTGCACGATGACGGGTGGTTCGTCCGGCGGCGGCTGGGTGGAGACGGACTCGGACGGCAAGCCGGCGCTGGTCTCCAACACCTCCATCGGCCCGGTGTCCTCGGGCTGGCTGGCGGGTCCGCGACTGGGTGACGTGGCCAAGGGCGTGTACAGCAAGGTCAGCAAGCAGTTCGCCGGTCAGTAGGGCTCGGTGAGCCGGCCTGACGCCGGTGTGCTGAAGGCCCGCCCCCGCGGCTAGCGGGGGCGGGCCTTCGCTGTTGTGCGTCGAAGCGGCTGTGCGTCAGAGCGCGGGAGCGGGCGTGTACGGCGCGAGGTCCGCAGCCAGTTCCTCGTGCACCCGCACCTTGAGCAGCGTGCCCTCCGCGGTGTGCTCCTCGGAGATCACCTCGCCCTCGGTGTGGGCACGGGCGACCAGCTTGCCGTGCGTGTACGGCACCAGCGCCTCGATCTCGACGGACGGCCTGGGCAGCTCGTTGTCGATGAGCGCCAGCAGCTCGGTGATGCCCCGGCCGGTGCGGGCCGAGACGGCGATGGAGCGCTTCTCGATCCGCATGAGCCGCTGGAGCGTGAGCGGATCGGCCGCGTCCGCCTTGTTGATCACGACGATCTCGGGCACGTCGGTGGCGCCGACATCCCGGATCACCTCGCGCACGGCGGCCAGCTGCTCCTCCGGGTTCGGGTGCGTACCGTCCACGACGTGCAGGATCAGGTCGGAGTCGCCGACCTCCTCCATGGTGGAGCGGAACGCCTCGACCAGGTGGTGCGGCAGATGCCGGACAAAACCGACCGTGTCGGCCAGGGTGTACACGCGGCCGCTCGGGGTCTCGGCCCGGCGCACGGTCGGGTCGAGGGTCGCGAACAGGGCGTTCTCGACCAGCACGCCCGCGCCCGTGAGGCGGTTGAGCAGGGAGGACTTGCCGGCGTTGGTGTAGCCCGCGATGGCGACGGACGGCACCTTGTTGCGCCGGCGCTCCTGGCGCTTGACCTCGCGGCCGGTCTTCATCTCCGCGATCTCCCGGCGCATCTTCGCCATCTTCTCGCGGATCCGTCGCCGGTCCGTCTCGATCTTGGTCTCACCGGGGCCACGCGTGGCGAGGCCGCCGCGACCGCCACCCATCTGCCGGGACAGCGACTGACCCCAGCCTCGCAGCCGCGGCAGCATGTACTGCATCTGCGCGAGCGCGACCTGCGCCTTGCCCTCTCGGGACTTGGCGTGCTGGGCGAAGATGTCCAGGATCAGGGCCGTACGGTCGATGACCTTGACCTTGACGACGTCCTCCAGCTGGATCAGCTGGCCCGGGCTCAGCTCACCGTCGCAGATGACGGTGTCCGCGCCCGTTTCGAGGACGACGTCACGCAGCTCGGCGGCCTTGCCGGAGCCGATGTAGGTGGCCGCGTCGGGCTTGTCCCGGCGCTGGATGACGCCGTCCAACACGACCGCACCGGCGGTCTCCGCGAGGGCGGCGAGCTCCGCGAGGGAGTTGTCGGCGTCCCGGGCGGTGCCGGTGGTCCACACCCCGACGAGGACGACGCGCTCCAGGCGGAGCTGGCGGTACTCGACCTCGGTGACGTCCTCGAGCTCGGTGGAGAGGCCCACGACGCGGCGCAGGGCCGCCCGCTCGGAGCGGTCGAACTGGTCGCCGTCCCGCTCTCCGTCGATCTCGTGGCTCCAGGCGACGTCCTCTTCCATCAGGGCATCGGCCCGAAGACCTTCGGGGTAGGCGTGCGCGAAGCGCTTGGTGTCCTGGGAAGGGGAAGAAGAGGAGGTCATTTGATCCTTACGTCGATGAGGAGATCCGATGGGCGGCCACGGTGCGAACCGTCCGCCACTGTGCACAACGCACGAGTGCCCGGAGAGATTCCCTTGTCCGTGCCACCCCGACCCGAAGATGGTCGCACGGCACGACCCGTCTCGTCACCGCCTTATTCCCCGGCGGCTGGACGAGGGCGGGCCCAGGTGGGAACGGTCCTGTCCAGCCGCCCGACGGCAGGAGCCCGGCCCGCGGACGGCGCGCACCGCCGCGCTCAGCCCCGCCCAGCCGTCGCGCCCCGGCCAACGCGCCCCCGTCACCGCCCCTCCCCCGGCCTCACGAGCCCCCTACTTCCTCGCCACCTGCTGCGGCGCCGCCGCCTTCCAGTCCGGGTGACCGGGCATGGGCGGGGTCTTCTCGCCGTACAGCCAGGCCTGGAAGAAGTCGGTCAGGTCGCGGCCGGCGACGCCTGCGGCGAGGCGGGTGAAGTCGGCGGTGGTCGCCGTGCCGTCGCGGTGCTGACGTACCCAGGCCCGCTCCAGGCTTTCGAAGGCGGGGCGGCCGATCTCCTGGCGGAGGGCGTAGAGGACCAGCGCGGCTCCGTCGTACACGTTGGGCCGGAAGATGCCGATCTTCTGGCCGGGCTCGGGCGGCTTGGGCAGCGCGGGCGGGCCACCGGAGGCGCGCCAGCGGTCGGAGGCGCTGTAGGCCGCCTTCATCCGGTCGACCATGGGCTTGTGCGCCTTCTCCTCCGCGTAGAGGGCCTCGTACCAGGTGGCGTGCCCCTCGTTGAGCCATACGTCGGACCAGGTGCGCGGGCTCACGCTGTCGCCGAACCACTGGTGGGACAGCTCGTGAACCATGATCGACTCGATGTACCACTTGGGGTAGGCGGCGTCGGTGAACAGGTCCTTCTCGAAGAGGGAGAGGGTCTGTGTCTCGAGTTCGAAGCCGGTGGCGGCCTCGGCCATGAGCACGCCGTACGTCTCGAAGGGATAGGGCCCGACCTTGCTCTCCAGCCAGGCGATCTGGCCCGGGGTCTTCGCGAGCCAGGGTTCGAGTGTCTTGCGGTCGGCGGCGGGGACCACGTCGCGCACCGGCAGTGCGTGCGGTCCGGTGCGGTGCAGCACCACGGAACGGCCGATGGACACCTGTGCGAGTTCGGTGGCCATGGGGTGGCGGGTCCGGTATGTCCAGGTGGTGGAACCGCCGGTCCTGGTCACGCCGGCCGGGATGCCGTTGGCGACGGCCGTGTAGCGGTTGGGCGCGGTGATCCGGATGGTGAACATCGCCTTGTCGGAGGGGTGGTCGCTGCACGGGAACACCAGGTGCGCGGCGTCGGCCTGGTTGGCCATGACCAGCCCGTCGGCGGTCCGTACCCAGCCGCCGTCCCGGTCCTTGACGGCTTTGGGGTCGCTGGTGTGCCGCACGGTGATCCGCGTCCAGCTGTCCTTGGCCAGCGGCGTCTCGGGGGTCACCACCAGGTCGTCGCCGGCGCCGGTGAAGGCGGCGGGCCTGCCGTCGACCTGGACGGACTCGACGGTGCCGTGCGCGAAGTCGAGGTTGAGCCGTTCCAGCCGGGCGGTCGTCCAGGCGTGGATCGTGGTGACGGCCTGGAGGGGCTTGTCGTTGTCGCCGGGATAGGTGAAGGAGAGGTCGTACAACGCCACGTCGTATCCGGGGTTGCCCAGGTACGGGTAGAGCCGGTCGCCGACGCCCAGTGGGACGGCGGGGGCGCTCGCGGCGAGGAGACAGGCGGAGACGGCGGAGGCGAGGAGGGCGGCGGCCCTCCTGCGGCGGCGGGGGCCGGTTCGGGCACCGGGGACGCGGGGTCGCCGATCCGGCATGCGGGGCGTGAGCAGCATGGACCACGGCTACCAGCACGCGCCCGCCCCGCCGCGACGGCGCGCGACCGGCCCACCCGAACGGGGGCCGCCGGGTTGCCGGGGCGCGTGCCTCAGGAATCGGGTCCCTGGTGCTGGGCTCGGCCGACGTCGTACACGCCCGGCACGTTCCGCATCGCGCGCATGAGGGCCGGGAGGTGGGCCGCGTCGGGGAGCTGGAGGGTGTAGGTGTGGCGGACGCGCTGCTGGCTCGGCGGGGCGACGGTGGCGGAGACGATCTCGGCGCCTTCGAGGGCGATCGCCTCGGTGAGGTCGGCGAGCAGATGGGGGCGGCCGAACGATTCGGCGACCAGCGTGACCCGGCACTCGGTGGTGTCACCCCAGCGCACGCCGACCTCCGCGCGCCCGGCGTTCTTCATGCGCGCCGCTCCGGCGCATTCCACGCGGTGCACGGTCACCACCCCGCCGCGTACGGCGAACCCGGCGACCTCGTCGGGCGGTACGGGCGTACAACACCCGGCGAGCCGGACGGTCGCCCCGGGCCGGTCCACGACGGCGCTGGCCGCCGCGGGGCGGATGGAAGAAACATCGCTGGTGGGACCGGCCCCGGGACGGGAATCCCGGTCGGCCGCCGCTTCGGAGTGCTGGCCCGTGGTGAGGTCCGCCCCGCCGGGGGACTCCGCACCGCTCCAGCGGCCCTTGCCGGCCTCCCGTGCCGCCACGTCGCCGCCCTCCGGCTGTGCCGCCAGCCACCGCTGGATGGCGATGCGGGCGGCCGGGGTGTGGGCGTGGTCCAGCCACTCCCGGGACGGCTCGGAGGCGGGGTCCTGGCCCATGAGGAGCTGAACGGTGTCTCCGTCTCTCAGCACGGTGCTCAGGGTCGCCAGTCGGCCGTTGACGCGCGCGCCGATGCAGGCGTGCGCATCCTCGCCGTACTGCGCGTACGCAGCGTCCACGCAGGTGGCGCCCTCGGGCAGGCCCAGCGTGCCGCCGTCGGGCCGGAAGACGGTGATCTCGCGGTCCTGGGCGAGGTCCTCGCGCAGGGTGGACCAGAAGGTGTCGGGGTCGGGTGCCGCCTGCTGCCAGTCGAGGAGGCGGGAGAGCCATCCGGGGCGGGTGGGGTCGACGCGCTCGTCGCCCGCGGCCTGCTCCTCCGAAAGAGGCGCGTACGGGTTGCCGAGCGCGATGACCCCGGCCTCGGCGACCTTGTGCATCTGGTGGGTGCGGATGAGGACTTCGACGACCTGCCCGGCCATGGGTGTCCCCCCGGGCGTGTCGGTTCGAGCCTGGGGGAGGGCGACGGCGGTGTGCAGCGACTGGTACAGGTTGAACTTCGGTACGGCGATGAAGTCCTTGAACTCCGAGACGACGGGGGTCATGCAGGTGTGCAGCTCGCCCAGCACTGCGTAGCAGTCCGCGTCCTCGTTGACCAGCACCAGCAGGCGGCCGAAGTCGGCGCCGCGCAGCTGCCCGCGCTTGCGTGCGACGCGGTGGACGGAGACGAAGTGCCGGGGGCGGATGAGGACTTCCGCCTGGATCCCGGCTTCGCGCAGGACCGCACGGGCTTCGTCGGCGACCTCCGCGAGGGGATCGTCGGGACGGCTCGCGTTGTCGGCGATCAGTCCGCGCGTGTGTGCGTGCTCCTCGGGGTGGAGGATCGCGAAGACAAGGTCCTCCATCTCGGTCTTGAGGGCCTGGACACCGAGACGCTCGGCGAGCGGGATCAGGACGTCCCTGGTCACCTTGGCGATGCGCGCCTGCTTCTCGGGGCGCATCACGCCCAAGGTGCGCATGTTGTGGAGCCGGTCGGCGAGTTTGATCGACATCACGCGGACGTCGTTGCCGGTCGCGACCAGCATCTTGCGGAAGGTCTCGGATTCGGCGGCGGCCCCGTAGTCGACCTTTTCGAGCTTCGTGACCCCGTCGACGAGATAACGAACCTCCTCGCCGAACTGTTCCCGCACCTGATCCAGGGTCACATCGGTGTCCTCGACGGTGTCGTGGAGCAGAGAGGCCGTCAGGGTCGTGGTCTCGGCGCCGAGTTCGGCGAGGATCAGGGTCACGGCGAGCGGGTGCGTGATGTACGGCTCGCCGCTCTTGCGCATCTGGCCGCGATGCGAGGACTCGGCCAGGACGTAGGCGCGGCGCAGGGGTTCGATGTCGGCGTCGGGGTAGTGGGCTCGGTGCGCCTCTACGACGTGACCGATGGCGTCGGGCAGCTTGTCGCGGGCGCCGGGGCCGAGCAGCGCGGCCCGGCCGAGTCTGCGCAGGTCGATCCGGGGGCGGGCCTTCCTGCGGGGCACTGTAGGGACTACAGGGCCAGGGGTCGCAGGGTTCGTGGCCTCCGCACTCATGGGCACCTCCGGCTCGTGGACCGGCGGACGGGCCCCCAGGGCATACACGGCTCAGGGATGGCGACGTTCCCCCGTCCGTGCCGGTGCTTGATGCTACCGAGCCCACCACGCCCGACTGACCGCCTCTCGCCGAGCGTGAAACGGATCACCCATTCGTGCGACGGCTGAGAGGTTTACGGTTTTGCGCCACGTGGTCGTCGACCTGCCGTCGTTTCGCATCGAACCGGCCGCCGGAAAGCGCGAATCGGGTGTCCGGGGCCGGTCGGGACCACGGTTCACGTGGTCAACGGACCGCGTTTTCCAGCCATTCGGCGTCGATCTCGCCCTCGGCGACGATCACGGCGGGTCCGGTCATCTCGATCTGGCCGTCCGGCCGCTCGGTGATCACCAGTCGCCCGCCGGGTACGTCGACCGTGTAGGTCGCCCGGGTGCCGGTGACGGCCGGGTCGGCGCCGTCCCGGCGCGCGGCCGCCACGGCGACGGCGCACGCGCCGGTGCCGCAGGAGCGGGTCTCGCCGGAACCACGCTCGTGTACGCGCATCGCGACGTGACGGGGGCCGCGGTCGACCACGAACTCGACGTTCACCCCGTCCGGGTAGGCGGCAGCCGGGCTGAAGGGCGGCGGTGCGAGCAGGTCACCGGCGTGCCCGAGGTCGTCGACGAAGGCGACCGCGTGCGGGTTGCCCATGTTCACGTTGCGCGCGGGCCAGCTGCGCTCGCCGACGCTCACCGTGACGTCCCCGTCGGGCAGGCGCGCGCTGCCCATGCCGACGGTGACGTCCCCGTCCTTGGCGATGTGGACGGTCTTCACGCCCCCGCGCGTGGCGATCGCGGTGTCCCCCTCGGCCACGTGCCCGGCGTGCTGGAGGTAGCGCGCGAACACCCGTACTCCGTTGCCGCACATCTCCGCGATCGAGCCGTCCCCGTTGCGGTAGTCCATGAACCACTCCGCCTCGCCCGCCATGTCCCTGGCCTCCGGGTGGGCGGCGGACCGCACGACGTGCAGCACGCCGTCGGCGCCGATGCCGGCGCGGCGGTCGCACAGTGCGGCCACGGTGGCCGGGGTCAGGTCGATGGCGTTCTCGGGGTCCGGGACGATCACGAAGTCGTTCTCCGTGCCGTGACCCTTGAGGAAGGCGATCCGCGTGCTCATTCCTCGATCGTACGGGAGCGCTCCGCTGGTGGGGCGGCGCAGGACCGGGAGGAACGGTGCCGGCCGTCTGTGGCTGATCGCGCCCACGCGGCGGAGCCCCATGTCGATACCGGCCCCGCGCCCCTGACGGGGCGCTTCAGCGCAGCCGCGCCACCCGCCACACGGCGAGAATCACCACCACGGCCACCAGCAGCACGTACCCGAGCACGACCCGCCAGTCGGCGCGGCGGCCCGAGCCTCGTGCCGGCAGGCCCGGCCAGGTGTAGCCGACGCGGCGCGCGGCCATCATGCCCCAGCCCGCGGCGCAGGAGCAGATCAGCAGGCCCAGCATGGCGATGACGGCGCCGCTGTCGCCGAA
Organism: Streptomyces sp. NPDC054834; assembly: GCF_053611185.1. Classification (NCBI taxonomy): domain Bacteria; kingdom Bacillati; phylum Actinomycetota; class Actinomycetes; order Kitasatosporales; family Streptomycetaceae; genus Streptomyces; species Streptomyces sp. NPDC054834. The sequence continues at coordinate 21,200 of NZ_JBSGZV010000048.1, forward strand.
GTCGAAGGCCAGCGGGAAGGCGAACATCAGGGAGCCGACCGCGGCCAGGCCCACGATGGGCGCGAGCTGCCAGATGCGCAGCCGGCGCTGCGGACGCAGCTCGACCTCGACCTCCGGGCCGCCGGCGAACATCTCCTCGGGCTCGGGGCCGTCGGCGGTCACACCGTCCGGCGTCTCGTCCGGTCCGTCGGGGCTGAGTCGGTCCTCGCCCTGTTCCGGTTCGCCGCCGCCGGTGGTGACGTACTCGGTGCTTCGTGCGGTGTCGCGAGGGCCGGCCTCCATCGCCACGCGCCCTCCCAACTAGGACTCCACTTGGTCGATCGAAGCTCGATGATGGCACGGTGTCGGAGGCCGAGATGACCGGCGGCGCATCCCGATGCCATGACGTGATCAGGCTGTGACCGGTCCTTCGACCAACGCCAGGGCGAGCCGTGGAAGTTCCTTGCGGTCCGCGGCGGCCCCACTCAACCACTGCACCCGGGGGTCGCGCCTGAACCATGAATCCTGGCGGCGCGCGAAGCGTTTGGTGGCGCGTACGGTCTCGGCCCGGGCCTCGTCCTCGGTGCACTCCCCGGCGAGCGCCGCGAGGATCTGCTGGTAGCCGAGCGCGCGCGACGCCGTACGCCCCTCGCGCAGGCCCCGCGCCTCCAGTGCGCGCACTTCGTCCACGAGCCCCTCCTCCCACATGCGGTCGACCCGGCGCGCGATGCGCTCGTCGAGCTCGGGGCGGGCCACGTCGACACCGATCTGGATGGTGTCGTAGACGGAGTCGTGACCGGGGAGGTTGGCGGTGAAGGGCTGGCCGGTGATCTCGATCACCTCCAGGGCCCGGACGATGCGACGGCCGTTGCCGGGCAGGATCGCGCGCGCGGCCTCGGGATCGGCGGCGGCCAGCCGGGCGTGCAGCGCGCCGGAGCCGCGCAGCGCGAGCTCGTCCTCCAGGCGGGCGCGGACCTCGGGGTCGGTGCCGGGGAACTCCAGGTTGTCGACCGCTCCCCGGATGTACAGGCCGGAGCCGCCGACCAGGATGGGCCAGCGTCCCTCGGCGAGCAGTGCGTCGATGCGGGCGCGGGCCAGCTTCTGGTACTCGGCGACGGACGCCGTGACGGTGACCTCCCAGATGTCCAGCAGATGGTGCGGGACGCCGTCGCGCTCCTCGGGCGTCAGCTTGGCGGTGCCGATGTCCATCCCTCGGTAGAGCTGCATGGAGTCGGCGTTGACGACCTCGCCGCCGAGCTGCCGGGCCAGGAAGACGCCCAGATCGGACTTTCCGGCCGCGGTGGGTCCGACGACGGCGATGACGCGGGGGGTGGGGGATGCACTGCTCACCGCACCAGTCTCGCAAACCTCCCCGCCGCGCCACGAACGAGTTACGTGACGACACGGGTCCGGGGTCGTTGCCCGTTGCGAGGTACCTGCCGCCCGCTTCCGGAGGCGGTGAGTCGGGTCGCGCAAACGGGCGCACCGGGCTACGCGGGATTCGCCCGCACGAGTAACGTATGGAGTGGATATGAGTGTTTTTGCGCGACTTTTCCGGAGGTCGAAGGCGACGGAGGAGGCGTCGGCCACCGAGCCGCAGACCGGTGCGGAGTCGGGCGGGTCCGAGGCGGAGGGATCGCCGGAGGAGGCGACGCCGGCGGCGGCCGAGAGTGGGGCGAGCGAGAGCGGGGCCACGGCGTCGGAGGCTGCGTCCTCCGACGGCGGGGAGACCGGCCAGGCGGCTGCCGCCGAGGCCACCGAGATCCCCAAACAGCAGTCCGCCGAGGAGGCCGCCGACAACGAGGCGGGTGACGGCGCCCGTACGTGACCGCTCCACGAGGGAAGGTGGATCAATGGGTCTCTTGCACAATCTGAAGAGCAGGCTCGCGCCGGCCAAGGACAAGATGTCGCACTTCGCGCAGCAGCACGGGGACACGATCGACAAGATCGAGCACGGCATCGACAGGGCCGCGAAGGCCGTGGACGAGCGGACCAAGGGCAAGTACAGCGACAAGATCCACGCCGGTACCGGGAAGGCCAAGGGCGCCATGGACCGGTTCGCGCACAAGGGCGGTACCCAGGCGGGTGACAACGGGCCGGGCACCGGACCTGACGTGCCACCGCCGGTTTCCTGACCGGCAGCGACCCATCGATCGGCGGACGGCCGCGTAGCGGGACGGCTCCCGGCCGTCCGCCGTTCGCGCCGCCCCGGGGCCGGACCCAGCCCGCTAGGACCAGGCCGCGACCATGTACCCCACGCCGTACGGCGCGTCCTCGTACAACAGCGTTCCCGTCAGGTCCGCGTTCTCGGCCGCGCCCGCCAGGACCTGCCAGGGAGCGCGGCCCGACGCCTTGAGCTCGTACGCCAGGCCGGGATCCAGCGCCTTCAGCGCCGCCACGTCCGCCGACCCCAGTGCCCGCGCGACCCCTGCGTCGAAGGGCGCGGCACGCTCGTCGAGGTAGCCCGGTGCCTTGACCGTGCGGCAGGCGCTGGCGTCGCCCATCACCAGCAGCCCCACCCGCGTCCGCCGCACGCCGATCTCCCTGCCCGCCTCGACACACCGCTCGGGGGCCAGGGGCTCCCCCACACCGAGTCCCTCGATCGGCGCGTCCGCCCAGCCCGTGCGCTCCAGCAACCAGCCGGCGACGGCGAGCGACGGCGGCAGCGTACGGTCGTACGCCGTCCCCTGGCCGGGACCGAGCCGTACGTCAAGGTCCACGCCGAAGCCGCGGAAGGACCCCGGGGTGCCCTGCGGGTGCGGTCCGCGCCCGCTCCGCTCGGCGGGCCCGACCACTACCAGCAGGTCGGTGCGGGCGGCGGCGAGCACACCGAGCGCGTCCGCGCACGCGACACGCGCCGCGTCCAGCTCGGGTGCGGCTCCCGCGGCGACCTCCGGCACGAGCAGCGGCGGACAGGGGCAGAGTGCGGCGGCGACAAGCATGATCGGCAGGGTAACGCCGACCCGGGCCTCAGTCGCAGTCCCAACCGCGACCGCTCCTCAGTCGCAGCCGCAACCGCTCGTCGCGACGGGCAGCGGTGCCGGTACGCCGATCTTCGGCAGCCCGAGCATCACGCCCGCCGGCTTGGCGGCCTCCGCGGCGTTGCGCTTCTCCCAGGCGTCGCCCGCGCGTGTGGGGCGCACGGCGAGGACGGGGCCCTCGGCGAGGAGGTGGTGCGGGGCGGCGTACGTCACCTCGACCGTCACCACGTCGCCGGGGCGCACCTCCTGCTCCGGCTTGGTGAAGTGGACCAGCCGGTTGTCCGGGGCCCGGCCGGACAACCGGTGGGTGGCGCCGTCCTTACGGCCCTCGCCCTCGGCGACCATCAGCTCCAGGGTGCGGCCGACCTGCTGCTTGTTCTCCGCCCAGGAGATCTCCTCCTGGAGGGCGACGAGACGCTCGTAGCGCGCCTGGACGACCTCCTTGGGGATCTGGTCGTCCATGGTCGCGGCGGGCGTGCCGGGCCGCTTGGAGTACTGGAAGGTGAACGCCTGCGTGAACCGTGCCTCGCGCACCACGTGCAGGGTCTGCTCGAAGTCCTCCTCGGTCTCGCCGGGGAAGCCCACGATGATGTCGGTGGTGATCGCGGCGTGCGGGATGGCGGCGCGCACCTTCTCGATGATCCCGAGGTAGCGCTCCTGCCGGTAGGACCGGCGCATCGCCTTCAGGACGGTGTCCGAACCGGACTGGAGTGGCATGTGCAGTTGCGGCATCACGTTCGGGGTCTCGGCCATGGCGGCGATGACGTCGTCGGTGAAGTCACGCGGGTGCGGGGACGTGAAGCGCACGCGCTCCAGGCCCTCGATCGTGCCGCAGGCCCGCAGCAGCTTGCTGAAGGCCTCGCGGTCGCCGATGTCGGAGCCGTAGGCGTTGACGTTCTGCCCGAGCAGCGTGATCTCGGAGACGCCCTCGGCGACCAATGCCTCGACTTCGGCGAGGATGTCGCCGGGACGGCGGTCCTTCTCCTTGCCCCGCAGCGCCGGGACGATGCAGAAGGTGCAGGTGTTGTTGCAGCCCACGGAGATCGACACCCAGGCCGCGTACGCGCTCTCGCGCCGGGTCGGCAGAGTGGAGGGGAAGGCCTCCAGCGACTCGGCGATCTCGACCTGAGCCTCCTCCTGCACGCGCGCGCGTTCCAGCAGGACCGGCAGCTTGCCGATGTTGTGCGTGCCGAAGACGACGTCCACCCAGGGCGCCTTCTTCACGATGGTGTCCCGGTCCTTCTGCGCCAGACATCCGCCGACCGCGATCTGCATCCCGGGGCGCTGCGCCTTCTTCGGCGCGAGCCGGCCCAGGTTGCCGTACAGCCGGTTGTCGGCGTTCTCCCGGACCGCGCACGTGTTGAAGACCACGACGTCCGCGTCCCCGTCGGATCCCTCGGCCGCGCGCACGTACCCGGCCTCTTCGAGCAGCCCGGACAATCGCTCGGAGTCGTGGACGTTCATCTGGCACCCGTAGGTGCGCACTTCGTACGTCTTGGATGAGGGGACGTCCACCGCGAGGCTCCGGTCGCTGCTGCTGGTCATTCCTCAAGGGTAGGCGGTCCCGGAAGTGCCCCGGGCCCCGCTGCGAGGGCACCGGCCGGCCGGCGCCGAGCGAGCCGGGCCGGGTGGTCGTCGGCTCCGGATCAACGGGCTGGGTGTGGCCGTACCGTGCCGGGTCCGCGCCGCGAGGTCCCCTGCGCGGCCGTCGTCATCCGGCCGGTATGGGCTCCCCCCGACCTGCTGGGCTTCATCGGACAGCAATTTTGTCTCCAGGCGGGCAAGGGCTACAGCTTCCCCGTCGACCTGGGCCCGCCCCGGCACACCCCGTACTGCTCCGGCCACGGGCCGGGAGACGCGTGATGCAATAGGGCCACTGAGCGGATCTCGGGCTGGAGTGAGGCGTGTTGAGCGAGGGCGGGGCCGATGCGGGGAGTTTCGAGCCGCTGGAGGACGGTGATCCGCGGGTCGTCGGCGGGTACCGGCTGGTGGCGCGGCTCGGCTCCGGCGGGATGGGGCGGGTGTATCTCTCGCACACGCCGGGCGGGCGGGCGGTCGCGGTCAAGGTGATCCGGCCGGAGCTGGCCGAGAACGCCGAGTTCCGCAAGCGGTTCCAGGCCGAGGTGGCGGCGGCGAGCCGGGTGCACGGGCTCTATACGGCTCCGGTCGTGGACAGCGACACGGAGGGAGCCGTGCCGTGGTGCGCTACCGCCTATGTGCCGGGGCCGTCCCTCGCCGACGCGGTCCGTGACCACGGGCCGCTGCCCGTCGGCACGGTGCTGCGGCTGATCGCCGGTGTCGCGGAGGCGTTGCAGGCAGTGCACCGCGAGGGCATCGTGCACCGTGACCTCAAGCCGTCCAACGTGCTGCTCGCCGCCGACGGCCCGCGTGTCATCGACTTCGGTGTCGCGCGCGCCGCGGACGCCACGTCGGTGACGCAGAGCGGCACCGCCTTCGGCACGGTCGCCTACATGGCGCCGGAGCAGGTGCTCGGCGGGGTGGCCGCCGCCTCCGCCGACGTGTTCGCCCTGGGTCAGACCGCCGTGTTCGCGGCGACGGGCGCCGGCGCCTTCGGGGACGGGGATCCGCACGCGGTGCTCTATCGGGTGGTGCACGAGGAGCCCGACCTCGGCCGTGTGCCGGAGGAGATACGTGATCTGGTGGCGCGGTGCCTGCGCAAGCCCGCCGCCGAGCGGCCTTCCGTGGAGGAGATCATCCGCGCCGTTCAGACGATCCAGGCCGATAGCGGTGACGATGCGCGGCTCACGTCCGGGGCGTGGCTGCCGGGCGAACTGGCGGCGGGGATCGCGGCTCGGGTGGAAGGCGCCGATCAGGGCCGGGCGGGCGCGGGGCCGGGGGCGGGAGGGGCTGAGGGCGCGCAGGCTTCCGCCGGTGCCGGGCCCGCGAGTTCGGGGGGATTCGGGCCTGCGGGGTCCGGCGGTTTCGGGCCCGCGAGCAGTCCCGGCGGCTACGGTGCCGGGAGCAGCCCGGGCGGCTACGGTGCCGGGAGCAGCCCGGGCGGTTACGGTCCTGCGGGCAATCCGGGCGGTTACGGTCCCGCAGCGGCCTACTCCCCCACCCCGCCGTCCCCTACCGTGCTGCCCGGGCCCTTCGTGACGCAGCCAGGAGCCGCACCGAATCCGTACGCTTCGTCTCCCTGGGCGCAGTCGCGGGAGGCGGCCTCCGCGCAGACCGCCCCGCAGAGCTCCTCCGGCCCCACGGGCGGAAAGGGCCGCCGGTCCCGGGTCTGGATGCTGTCGGCGGCGGCCGTCGCGCTCATCGCCGGTGGGGCGGCCGCCGCACTGCTGTTCGTCCCGCGGGAGGACGACAAGGATGCCGGCCGGGTGCAGGAGGCGGCCGCGTCGCGGTCGGCCACCGAGGCGTCGCCGTCGGTGTCCGGCTCCCCGTCCACCCGGGCCTCGAAGAAGCCGAAGCCCACCAAGTCCGCTCCCCCGCCCAGCCCTTCGGGGCCCGCGACGCCCACGCGGACCGCGACCTCGGCTCCCCCGACTGCCGCGACCGGCAAGCCCGCGGCCCCGAAGGCCCCTGTCGCGACCGCTTACTCCGGGATCCGGATGACCGCGAGCCACGACCTGTACCTGGCGGACACCCCGGTGCGGGCCAAGGCGGACACCGGGACCTCCGACGAGGATCTGACGTACGCCGTCTACTCCTCGGGCGCGGTCCTCGCCCCCGGCACCGACTCCGGCAGCTCCCTCGCGCTGCTGCCCGCGGGCCGGCAGGGCGGCCTCGACGCGTGCAAGGCCGCGACCGGCTACAAAAGCTACATCTGGGTCAAGGACCTGGCCGTCGGCCAGCAGATGTGCGTCATCAGCGGGACGGGACACGTCGGGCTGGTGACGTATCGGGGCTCGTCCGGGACGACGTACGCGACCTTGGACGTGAAGGTGTGGCGCGACGCGGCCTGAGGCCACGGGCCGTGCGCGGCCTCGTGTCCGGTCAGGCGCCGTCGGGGGCCCACCCCTGGCGGCGCAGGACGGCCGACACGTCCGGCGCCCGGTAGTGCCCGCCCTTGAGGACCTTGCCGTCGGCGCGGCGGGCTATCTGCCCGTCGGGGCCCAGCTTGCTCATGTTGGCGCGGTGGATCTCGGCGATCACCTGGTCGAGGTCGACCCCGTGCACCAGGGCCGTGCCGTACGCCACGTAGACCACGTCGGCCAGTTCGTGCGCGAGCCGGTCGAGCGGGCCGGTGACCGACACCTCGGCGACCTCCGCGGCCTCCTCGGCGAGCAGTTCCCCGCGGTGCGCGGCCAGCTCGGGGGCCACCTCCGCCGGCACGGTGCGGGCGTCGAGGCCGAAGGCGCGGTGGAACTCGCGGACGAGATCGGCGGGCGATGAGCTCATACGGCGACTCTAACGGCCGCCACTGACAGTCCCCGTCGCTCGCCCCGCGCTGGTCAGGACCGCGGGCGGCTGGCAGGATCGCGCGCATGTCCAAGGTGCTCCCCCGTATCGGCAGGCGCCGGGCCCTCCAGGGCGCGGCCGCCGGCTTCGTGGTCTTCGGGCTGCTGCTGTGGTGGCTGCTGCCCCTGGGCGAGGCCCCGCCGAGCGGGACGATCACCTTCAGCACCGGGGGGTCCCGGGGCGTCTACCAGGAGTACGGCGACCGGCTGCGCAAGGAGTTCGGCAAGGACATGCCGAGTCTGAAGGTGAAGCTGCTGGAGAGCGCCGGCTCACAGCAGAACGTGCGGCGCGTGGCCACGGGGAAGGCCGACTTCACCATCGCGGCGGCCGACGCGGTGGAGACGTACGAGCTGGAGCACCGCAGTGGTGCCGGGCAACTTCGCGGTGTGGCGCGGCTCTACGACGACTACGTGCAGCTGATCGTGCCGCTCGACTCGGACATCACGACCGTGGCGGACCTACGGCACAAGCGGGTGGCGATCGGGCTGCCCAACTCGGGTGTCCGGCTGATCGCCGACCGGGTCCTCAAGGCCGCGGGGATCGACCCCGACAAGGACATCACGCCGGAGTCCGACGGCATCGACACCGGACCCGACCGGCTGCGGCACGACAAGATCGACGCGTTCTTCTGGTCGGGCGGGCTGCCCACCAACGGTCTGGTCGAGCTGGCCAAGAAGTTCCCCTTCCGGTTCATTCCGATCGACGGCGAGGTGGTCTCCAGGCTGCACGCCCAGGGGGACGTCGCCCGCTACTACCGGACGACCAACATGCCCGAGTCGGCCTATCCGTCCCTGCGGCAGAGCTCCACCGTGGCGACCATCGCGGTGTCCAACCTGCTGATGACCCGCAAGGACATGGATCCCCGGCTCACCGAATGGATCACCCGCATCGTGATCAAGAGCCGTGACGGCATAGGCGCCCACGTCCACTCCGCCCAGCTCGTCGACCTGCGGACGGCGATCTACACCGACCCCCTCGCCCTGCACGAGGGCGCGCGCCGCTACTACCGGTCGGTGAAGCCCTAGTAGCGGTTTCGGATCAGCCCCGGTGCGCGGGTCCGTTCCTCGGCACCGTGACCGTCACCCGCAGGCCCTGCGACTCGTGGTGGGCGTACGCGATCGAGCCGCCGGACGCCGTGAGCAGGGCGCGGGTGATGGACAGGCCGAGGCCCGAGCCCTTGATGTTCTGATGGCGGCCGCTGCGCCAGAAGCGGTCGCCGACCCGGGCGAGTTCCTCGTCGGTGAGACCGGGGCCGGTGTCCGTGACGACGACCGTCGAGGTCTCGCCGTTGGAGGAGACGGTCACCTCGACCGTGCCCCCCTCGGGGCTGAACTTCACCGCGTTGTCGATCACCGCGTCCAGCGCACTGGACAGCGTGATCGGATCGGCCCAGCCGGTGGCGGGCGGACAGTCGCCGACCAGCCGGACGGCCTTCACTTCGGCGGCCGGTGCCCAGGCGGCCACTCTCTCGGCGGCCAGCTGGCCGATGTCGGTGAGCCGGATGTCCGCCTCGGCGTGCTCGGCCAGCGCCAGGTCGAGCAGGTCGTCGAGGACCTGCGCGAGGCGCTTGCCCTCGGTCCGGACCGAGGCGATCTCCTCGTTGTCCTCGGGCAGTTCGAGGGCCAGTAGTTCGATACGCAGCAGCAGCGCCGCGAGCGGGTTGCGCAGCTGGTGCGAGGCGTCGGCGACGAAGGCGCGCTGCTGCTCCAGCACGGCCTCGACGTTGTCCGCCATCTCGTTGAACGACCGGGCCAGCCGCCTGAGTTCCGGCGGACCGCCGGCCACCGCGACCCGGGACTTCAGGCGTCCGGTGGCGATGTCGTGGGTGGTGGCGTCGAGGACCCGTACGGGCAGGAGCACCCAGCCGGTCAGCCGCAGAGCGGCGCCGACGGCCAGCAGCATCGCGGCGATCTCGCCCGCGCCGATGAGCAGCCAGCCGTGCAGGATCCGCGAGCGCATCGCGCCTGTGGGCGAGTCGGTGACCACCACCGCCACGACGTCACCGTCCCGGATCACCGGCGAGGCGACGACGAGACGCGTGCGCTGCCAGGGCCACACCTGCTCCGGGTCGTGGCTGCGCCGGCTGAGCAGCGCCTCCTGGAACGCGTCCCGCATCACGCCCTGGTCGGGCAGGATCCAGTCGTCGGGCGCGTTGGCCATCGCCGACCCGTTGCGGTAGAAGACGCCCGCGCGAATGCCGTAGACGCCGTAGTAGTTGGCAAGTTCGCGGCGCAGGGTCTCGGTGCGCTCGTCGACGCCCGTGCGGCTGGATCCGCTGGGCCCGTCGGTGACGAACTGGGCGAGCGCCGCGAAGCGGGCCGTGTCGTCGATCCGGTCGACGACCACGCCCTGCTGCTGGGCCGCCGCCACACTGACGGCGAGCGGGAAGCCGAGGGCGAGCAGTACGGCCGCCATCAGGACGATGAGCAGCGGGAGGAGCCTGGTGCGCACCCGTCCCCGCTAGGCGGCCGGGGCGACGAGGCGGTAGCCGACGCCGCGTACGGTCTCGATCAGCGCGGGCATGCGCAACTTGGCACGCAGGGAGGCGACGTGCACTTCCAGGGTGCGCCCCGTGCCCTCCCAGCTCGTCTGCCACACCTCGCTGATGATCTGTTCTCGTCGGAAGACCACTCCGGGGCGCTGAGCGAGCAGGGCGAGGAGATCGAACTCCTTGCGGGTCAGTTGGACGACCGAACCGTCCACGCTGACCTGACGGGTGGGCAGCTCGATGTGCACGGGCCCGAGCCGCAGTGCGCTCTCGCCGCCCGGTCCGGCTTCCTCGTGGATGGTGCGCCGGCTGACGGCGTGGATCCGGGCGAGCAGTTCGCCGGTGTCGTACGGCTTCACCACGTAGTCGTCGGCGCCGAGATTGAGGCCGTGGATGCGGGAGCGGACGTCGGAGCGGGCGGTGACCATGATCACCGGGATGCTGGTGCGCTTGCGGATCTTGCCGCAGACCTCGTAACCGTCCTGGTCCGGCAGGCCCAGGTCGAGCAGGACGACGCTGAAGCCGGCGCCTTCCGGGACGAGGGCCTGGAGGGCCTCCTCGCCGCTGCGCGCGTGGGTGACGTCGAACCCGTGCCGCTTGAGGACCGCGGACAGAGCGGCGGCGACATGGTTGTCGTCCTCGACGAGCAGCAGTCTCATCCCGGCCCCCTCCGCTTCGAACGGTCGTAGTCTCTGTTTGTAGAGATCCGTAGAAAATCGCGTGCACGCGCACGTGCACCAAGGCAGTCACGCTGATGGACGACGACGGCGTCAAGAGGGTTCCGGTTGCCCGCGACTTCCGTTACCCGGCCGATACGCACACCCGTCACAACTGCTACGACACGTGTCCGATTGCTATCGGATCGTGATGCTCAGATTCCCCTCAGATGTAATGACGCAGGTCATTCGGCCTCACTACTGTCCTCCGAAACCGAGGAGGACGGAGCCTGAAAGCGATGACCGAAGTATCGGTGGCCAAGGAAGACGTGGCCGCGACCGGCGAACTGGTCGTCCTGAAGAGCGTCAACAAGCACTTCGGCGCGTTGCACGTGCTCCAGGACATCGATCTGACGATCACCCGCGGCGAGGTCGTCGTGGTCATCGGGCCCTCCGGGTCCGGCAAGTCCACCCTGTGCCGCACCATCAACCGGCTGGAGACCATCGACTCGGGCACCATCGCGATCGACGGCAAGCCCCTCCCCCAGGAGGGCAAGGAGCTGGCGCGGTTGCGGGCGGACGTCGGGATGGTCTTCCAGTCCTTCAACCTCTTCGCGCACAAGACCGTGCTCGAGAACGTGATGCTGGGCCAGATCAAGGTCCGCAAGACCGACAAGAAGCAGGCCGAGGACAAGGCTCGCGCCCTGCTCGACCGGGTCGGTGTGGGCACCCAGGCCGACAAGTACCCCGCACAGCTCTCCGGCGGCCAGCAGCAGCGCGTGGCGATCGCCCGGGCGCTGGCGATGGGCCCGAAGGTCATGCTCTTCGACGAGCCGACCTCGGCTCTCGACCCCGAGATGATCAACGAGGTCCTCGAGGTCATGCAGCAGCTCGCCCGGGAGGGCATGACGATGGTCGTCGTCACCCATGAGATGGGTTTCGCACGATCGGCTGCAAACCGAGTGGTCTTCATGGCGGACGGCCGCATCGTCGAACAGGCTGCGCCCGACCAGTTCTTCAGCAATCCGCGCAGTGACCGTGCCAAGGACTTCCTGTCGAAGATCCTGCACCACTGACAGCGCCCGTCGCGTCCCACGCTTTGTGTCACCCGGGCCGAGGGCCCGCATCTCCTCACCACACGAAGGATGTTCACCATGAAGCTCCGCAAGGTCACCGCCGCCTCGGCCGTCGTGCTCGCCCTCACCGTGGCCGCCACGGCGTGCGGCGAGAACAAGAAGGACAAGGAGGGCGGTTCCTCCGGCAGCGGTGGCGGCAACAAGATCACCATCGGCATCAAGTACGACCAGCCCGGTATCGGCCAGAAGACCCCGCAGGGCTACTCGGGCTTCGACGTCGACGTGGCGACGTACGTGGCCAAGAAGCTCGGCTACAGCGCGGACCAGATCGAGTGGAAGGAGTCGAAGAGCGCCGACCGCGAGACCATGCTCAAGCGCGGTGACGTCGACTTCATCGCCGCCTCCTACTCGATCACCCCGGAGCGCCAGAAGCTGGTCGACTTCGCCGGCCCGTACCTGCTCGCCCACCAGGACGTGCTGGTCCGCGCGGACGACAACAGCATCAAGTCGCCTTCGGACCTGAACAAGAAGAAGCTGTGTTCGGTGACCGGCTCCACGTCGGCGCAGAACGTCCACGACAAGCTCGCCCCCAAGGCGCAGCTCCAGGAGTACCCGACCTACTCCGCGTGCCTCACCGGTCTGCAGAACAAGGCCATCGACGCGCTGACCACCGACGACTCGATCCTCGCCGGATACGCCGCCCAGTCGCAGTTCAAGGGCAAGTTCAAGCTCGGCGGCCTCAAGATGACCAACGAGAACTACGGCATCGGCGTCAAGAAGGGCAGCGACCTCAAGGCCAAGATCAACAAGGCGCTGGAGTCGATGGTCTCCGACGGTTCGTGGCAGAAGGCCGTGGACAAGAACTTCGGTCCGGCCGGCTACAAGAACGAGCCCGCCCCGAAGATCGGCGACGTCAAGAGCTGAGGCAGTGCCCGCCGGTGCGCCGTCCGGCGGCGGCGCACCGGGGCATCCCTACACGCGGAAGCGCGGGAGATCGTGTTCGACTTTGTTGACAGTTATGACGTGCTGGGAGCCTTCTGGACGACGGTGCAGCTGGCTCTGCTGTCCGCCGTCGGCTCCTTGGTCTGGGGCACCTTGCTGGCCGCCATGCGGGTCAGCCCGGTGCCGCTGATGCGCGGTTTCGGGACCGCCTACGTGAACATCGTGCGGAACATCCCGCTCACGGTGATCATTCTGTTCGCCTCGCTCGGCCTCTTCCAGACGCTGAACGTCACCCTCGGCGGCGGAAGCGACTTCAAGACGGTCAACTTCCGGCTGGCGGTGCTCGGCCTGATCGTCTACACCTCGGCCTTCGTGTGCGAGGCGCTGCGCTCCGGCATCAACACTGTCCCGGTCGGGCAGGCGGAGGCGGCGCGGGCCCTCGGCCTGAGCTTCACCCAGGTGCTGGGACTGGTCGTCCTTCCGCAGGCCTTCCGGGCCGCAGTCGGCCCGCTGACCAATGTCCTGATCGCGCTGACGAAGAACACGACGGTGGCTGCCGCGATCGGCGTGGCGGAAGCGGCGTACGTGATGAAGGAAATGCTCGACAAAGAAGCCCAGCTGATGGCGATCTCCGCGGTCATCGCCTTCGGTTTCTGCTGCCTGACACTGCCGACGGGTCTGATCCTCGGCTGGGTGGGCAAGAAGGTGGCGGTGAAGCGATGACCTCGGTTCTGTACGACGCCCAGGGGCCCGGCGCCAAGCGGCGCAACGTCCTGTACACGGCGGGCTTCCTGGTCGCCTTCGCGGCCGTCCTGTGGTGGGTCTTCAGTTCCCTCAACGACAAGGGGCAGCTGGAGTGGGTGCTGTGGAAGCCGTACTTGAGCGGCACCGAGGCCTATTCCACGTACATCTGGCCCGGTCTGCAGAACACACTGAAGGCCGCGGCGCTGGCCATGGTCATCGCGCTGCCGCTGGGTGCCGTCTTCGGCATAGCCCGGCTCTCGGACCACGTCTGGATCCGCGTACCGGCCTCGGTCGTGGTCGAGTTCTTCCGGGCCATTCCCGTGCTGATCCTGATGATCTTCGGGAACGCCCTGTACGCCGACTACACCGACGTCAGTTCGGACGACCGTCCACTGTATGCGGTCGTCACGGGCCTCGTGCTGTACAACGCGTCGGTGCTCGCGGAGGTCGTCCGGGCCGGCATCCTCTCGCTGCCCAAGGGCCAGTCCGAGGCCGCCATGGCGATCGGTCTGCGCAAGAACCAGGTGATGCGGCTCATCCTGCTGCCTCAGGCGGTCACCGCGATGCTCCCTGCGATCGTCAGCCAGCTCGTGGTGATCGTGAAGGACACGGCTCTGGGCGGCGCGGTCCTCACCTTCCCTGAGCTGCTTGCCTCGGCCAACACGATGAGCGGCTACTACGGTGCCAACACCATCGCCTCGTTCACCGTCGTCGCCGTGATCTACATCGTGCTCAACTTCTCGCTCACGAGCTTCGCGAGCTGGCTGGAGGGCCGCCTGCGGCGCGCCAAGAGGACGAGCGGAGCAGTGCTGGCGCCGGACGACGCGTCGATCGCGGGCACCGCGGGGACGGGCGCCGGCGGTGCAGGAGGCCCCGGCGTGGGCACACTCTGACGTCCTTGACTCGGCCCTTGGGCCGAGTCCGGTCTTCCACGGGGTGGCACGCATGAGTGCCACCCCTTTTCCGCGTAATACCCGGCGCGCAACCGGATGCGGAGTCCCATCGAGAGAACAACATGGCACGCCGCATTCGCCAGGTCCTGGCCTCGGGCCCCCGCGCGGGACGCCGCCGAGGATGCCCTCACGCGCGCTCAGACGGCGCACGCGCGTTCAGGCCGCCCATGAGGCATGGCTCGCACGTGGTGCGACCACCCAAAGAGTGACCTGATCTTCCCGACCGCCACCACACTCCGTCGCTTGACGCAATCAGCGCGAATGGGTTGCATACGTTCTGTGATCGTGCACCCTGCTCCACCTTTTTGTTCACACTCATCCGTCAGGGCACCGCTGCGGGCAGGGGGCGACGCGCCGTGGACCCGGTGATCATCGTCGGAGCGGGGCCCGTCGGGCTCACGCTCGCGCTGGCGCTGGCCCGCCAGGAGGTGCCGTGCGTCGTCCTCGACGAGGGACCGGGCAAGGACGAACCACGGCTCGCGCGCACGGTCGTGCTGCGCGAGGACACCGCCGCGCTGATGGAACGGCTGACCGGTTTCCCGCTCAGTGAGCGGGGGGTCCGTTGGGCCGGATGGCGGTCGTTGCGGCGCAAGCAGGTGATGCGTGAGATCGTCTTCGACCTCCCGGCCGGGAGCGCCGAGAACCCCGAGGACACCGAGGAGGGGGCCGACGGCGGTGCCGGCCCCGCCCCGTTGCACCTCGCCCAGCACGTGCTGACCGGCGCGCTGCGTGCCGCTGCTGCCCGCGAGCCGCTCGTGAAGGTCGCCGTGGACAGCCGCGTGGACGCGATCGAGCAGGAGCGTTCCGGCGTCGCCGCGCACACCCGGGGACCCAGCGGCACCTGGTGGCGCGGCAGTTACCTGGTCGGCTGCGACGGCCCGCGCTCGACCGTGCGCAAACTGACGGACATCCGCTTCCCGGGCCGTACGGCGGTGGAGCGACACGCCGTAGCCGCCCTGCGCGTGGAACTTCCGTGGCCGGGTCGTGCGTTGCTCCATCGGATGCCGCCGTGGCGGACGTCCGGGCCCTCGGCCGGGGAGGTGACCGCCCGCCCCCTCCCGGACGGAGTGTGGCGTCTGGACTGGCTGCTGCCGCCGGGCAAGGACCTGGTCACGCCCGAGCTGCTGGTGGCCCGCGTCCGCGAGACCCTCGCGGGGTGGACGGACGGCACCACACCGCCGTACGAACTCCTCGACACCGGAGTCCACACGGTGCACCACCGGCTGGCCCGCCGGTGGCGCGTCGGCCGGGTGCTCCTCGCCGGGGACGCGGCCCATCTGCTCGGTGCGCTGGGCACCCAGGGGCTGGACGAGGGGATCCGGGACGCCGACAACCTCGCCTGGAAGCTGGCGCGCGTCTGGCACCACGGCCCGCACGAGCCGCTGCTCGACAGCTACCAGGCCGAGCGGCGCGCGGTGATCGCCGCCAGGCTGCGCGCCGCCGACCAGGCGCTGCCGGTGCTGCGCGGCGGCGGTGGGCTGCGCGCGTACGTCCCCGGCACTGCCCGGGGGCACGACGTGCTGTTCACGGACGGTCATCTGGGGCGTGGGCCGCTCGGTGCGCCGGAGACGTACGCCGGCTCGCCGCTCGCGCCTCCGCGCGTCGAGGGTGAGATCACCGTCGGCACCCCGCCCGGCGCGCAGGTGAGCGACGTACGGGTCACGGCGGAGGACGGCACCTTCGTACGGCTGCGGGACCGGCTCGGCCGTGGCGCGCTGCTGGTCGTCCTGATCGCGCCGGGCACGGGCGTGTGGGACCGCAAGCACTGGGTGACCGCCGGAGTCATGCCCCGTCTCGCGGGCGCGGTGACCGCGCTGCCGCACCCCGCCGAGCTGCTGGTCGCCGAGAGCTATCCGGGCGCGCCCGCGCACAGCGTGCTGCTCGTGCGCCCCGACGGTCACCTGGTGACCGCGCTGAGCGGGGTCCGCCCGGCTGATCTGTATACGGCGGCGGAGGCAGCGGTGGGCGGCCCGGCTGCGATGAAGGGGGAGGCGGAGGCGGACGCCGGCGCGGAAACGCAGGCAGGGGCGAGGTCCGGCGCGCGTTGAGCGCACATACAGTCACACTGTGGTCCACATAGTGACTGTGAGTTGACCGGTAGGTGCCGCCAATGGTGTACTCCGGACCATGACCGACACCGATGTGCGCCTGTGGCGGAGGGTCCATATGGACCTCGTCCGCTATGCGGGCTGCGTGTGTCGCCCGTCCTGCTGAATTCGCTTCCCCTTTTCTCTCCGGGCGCCCCGTTGGGCGCCCCTTCGGCGAACGCTCTTCAGGACGGTGCACGTGTCTGTCTCTCCTCCCGTGTCCGCGGCCGTTTCGGCACCCACGCAGGCGGACCTCCTCGACTTCGTACGGCGTACGGCCGCCGACGCCGAACTCATCGCCTCGCTCCCGCTCGACCCGGAGGGCCGCACCTGGGTGCGGCTCGAGGGTCCCGGCGGCAGCGAGGCCTGGCTGATCGGCTGGCCGCCGGGCACCGGCACCGGCTGGCACGACCACGCCGACTCGGTCGGCGCGTTCCTCACCGCGGCCGGGGAGCTGAAGGAGAACTCGCTCGCCGCCCGGCTGCCCACCGACGGCTGGAAGACCCTGGAGCTCAGCGACGGCGTGGACCGCGAGCGGCGGCTGCCGGCCGGCAAGGGCCGCTCCTTCGGCCGCCACCACGTCCACGAGGTGCTCAACGAGTCCACCGAGCGGCACGCGATCTCCGTGCACGCCTACTACCCGCCGCTGCCCCAGATCCGCCGTTACAGTCGCACCAGGCAGGTGCTCCGGCTGGAGCAGGTCGAACGCCCGGAGGACTGGCAGTGAGCAGCACGACAGGACAGCCGCCCGGCATCGATGAATTGCTGGAGCGCGTACGCGCGGGCTACCGGCGCATCGAGGCGCGGGAGGCGTACGAGGCGGCGCGGGCGGGTGACGCGCTGCTGGTCGACATCCGGTACGCCGCCCTGCGCGACCGGGACGGCCTCATTCCCGGCGCCCTGGTCATCGAGCGCAACGAACTCGAGTGGCGCCTCGACCCCAGGGGCAGCCACCGGGTTCCCGAGGCAACCGGTCACGACCTGCACATCGTGGTGATCTGCAACGAGGGCTACGCGTCCAGTCTGGCCGCCGCCTCCCTGCACCAGCTGGGGCTGCACCGGGCGACCGACCTGGTCGGCGGGTTCCAGGCGTGGAAGGCGGCGGAGCTGCCGGTGGCGTCGGACACCGCGTGACGACCTGGCGGGCTACTCCCTCGCCGTCGCCACCGTCACCGCCGGCACCCTGAGGGCCACGCGTCCCGGCAGGGCGGTGGCCACGAGGGCGAGGAGGGCGGCGGTCGCGACGACCGTGACGTACAGCAGGGGCGTGACCGCGGGCACGGCCCGGCCCGTCATGCCGACGCTGAACGCGGTCAGGACGGCGAGGGCGATGCCACTGCCGAGGGAGGTGGCGAGGAGCAGCACCGACAACGCCTCGGTCCGCAGCATGCGGAGGACCTGCCGGCGGGTCGCCCCGGCGAGGCGGAGCAGGGCGAACTCCCGGACCCGCTCGGACACCGACATGGCGAGCGTGTTGACCACGGCGATGGCGGTGAAGGCGAGGACCAGTCCCATGGCCAGGAAGTTGACCTCGGCGTCGGCCTGCTGCCGCTCCGCCTGGAGGGAGTCCGCGGCGGCCGGGGAGAGAATTCGGATTCCCGGGAACTCACGGAGTGTAGTCGCGAGTTGTGTCTGTGTACGGGTCGTGGCGACGAGGACGGAGGAGGCGAGCGGGTTGTCGACGTGGTGTGCGACCAGGTCGTGCGCGAAGGTCAGGTCGCCGAAGCCGAGACCCCGGCGGTAGACGGCGGCGACGGTGAGCGTGGCGGGTGTGCCGTCGCCGAGCGTGAGTTTCAGGGTGCTGCCGGGCTTCAGATGCTGCTGGTCCGCGGCCAGTTGGCTGACGGCGACGGTGCGCGCGGTGAGCCGGCTGAGGGAGCCGGCGGTGACGTCCGGGTCCCACGTGCGGGTGAGGCCCGCCGGGGTGACGCCCTGGGCGGGGTATTTGTCCAGGCCGACGCGGACAGTCGTGCGGACGACTTCGGTGACGGCGTCCTCGTCCGTGCGCAGCAGACGGGCGGCCTCGGCCGGGATGCCCGGTCCCTGAGCCGCCACCACCCAGTCGGCACGGACGCCCTCGCGTGCCTGGGCACGGGCGGCGTCGCCGAGGGTCGACTGGACGAACAGGACGGTGCAGGTCATGCCGATGAGCAGGGTGAGAGGGGTGACGACCGAGGCCATCCGGGCGGCGTTGCCACGCAGGTTGGCGGTGGCGAGACGGCCGCCGGGGCCGCTGAGCCGCAGCGGACCGGACAGCAGCAGCGTGGCCGCCCGCACCAGCAGTGGGCCGAGCAGGGCGACGGAGGTGGACAGCACGATGACGGCCAGGAAGGTCACCGGCGTCGAGGCGGGCTCGGTGCGCAGACCGGTGAGCACGACGACGAGGACCACGCCTCCGGAGAGGAGCAGCAGGCCCGCGACGATCCTTCCCCACGCGGGGCGGGTGCGTTCGGTCCTTGCTTCGGCCAGCGCCTCGGCCGGACGGATACGGGTGATCCGGCGGGAGGCGATCCGGGCGGCGGCCCATGCGCCGAACAGGGTCGCGGCGAGGGCGGCGAGCGGGGGAAAGACGCCGGTGGTGTGCTGGAGCGTGGCGGGGACGGCGCCCTTGGCGACGAACCTGGCGTGCAGCCAGCCACCGAGCGGCAGTCCGAGCAGCGCGCCCACCGTGCCGGCGGCGGCGCCGACGATCAGGGCCTCCCGGCCGAGCAGCTTGCGGATCTGACCGGGCGTGGCGGCTATGGCGCGGAGCAGGGCGAGCTCCCGGTGGCGCTGCTGCACGCCGAGTGCGAAGGTTCCGACGACCACGAGGACCGCCACCAGCAGTGAGGTGCCGCCCATCGCGCCGCCCATGCTGACCAGCCGGACGCGGGCCGCGGCGGCGTCCAGGAACTCGACGGGGCCGCGGGCGTCACCGGCGCTGACCTGAGCGGTGGTGCCGTGCAGCGCTTCGGCCACAGCCTGCTTGAGCCGGCCGGCGTCGGTGCCCTGAGCGGGGATCACGCCGAACGCGGTGACCTGTCCCGGGTGCGCGGCCAGGCGGCGGGCCTCGCCGGTGGAGAAGAACAGGGACGTCTGGTGGCTCACGTCCGCGGCCGGGGCGGCGATGCCGGTGATCCGGTAGCTGCGCGGGGCCCGGGTCGACTGGACGGTGAGGTGGTCGCCGGGCTCGAGACGGGCGCGTGCGGCGAGGTAGCGGTCGATGACGAGGTCGGTGGCGGTCTTGGGTGCGGTGCCCGCGGTCAGCCGGTACGGCGTCAGCGCTGCGGAGTCCCAGGCGTGCCCGTAGGCGGTACGGCCGCCCGTGCCGACCGGGGTCAACGGCTGGGCGAGGAAGGTGAGTTCGGGGACGACGCGGGCCACTCCGGGGGTGCGGGCGAGGGTGTGCTCGAGGTTCACCGGCAGCCAGGCGCGCTCGGCGATGGGCTTCGCCTTGTGCTTGACCTTCGTCTTGCCCTTCTTGTGCTTGACGATGGTCCGGTGCACGTTCTGGTCGGCGGAGACCACGACGGGGGCCGCCGCGTAGCGCTCGGTGCGGATCGTGCCACGCAGGCCGGTCTCGAGCAGGGTGCCGCAGGCGGTGATGAGAGCGGCCGCGCACATGAGGGCGAGGAAGGCCCCGAGGAAGCCCGCCTTGCGGGCACGGACGGTCTGTACGGCGTAGCGCAGCATCATGCGTACACGGTCGTCGACGCACCGGTGTCCGCACACTGCGGTGCTCCGGCGTCTTCGTAGGGGGTTAACCCCACCCCTGTCGTCGGGGAACCGGGGGTGTCGTCGACGGGATCAGCGACGGCCCGCGCTGCGCTAGGAGGTGCCGGCGGGTGTCCGGCACCCGCCCGCCGAACGCCGGTCAGTAGCCCTCGTCCTCGAGGAACTCCGTGTCCTCGCCCTCCTCCTCCAGCGCCTGCCGGACGACCCGGAGGGCCATTCCCTCGGGGTAGCCCTTGCGGGCGAGCATGCCGGCGAGGCGTCGGATGCGCTTGTCGCGGTCGAGGCCACGGGTGGCCCGCAGCTTGCGGGCGACGAGCTCGCGGGCCGTCGCCTCCTCCTGGTCGGAGTCGAGCTGGGCGACCGCGTCGTCGATCAGCGCCGAGTCGACGCCCTTGGTCCTCAGCTCCCGGGCGAGCGCACGCCGGGCCAGCCCCCGGCCGTGGTGCCGGGACTCCACCCAGGCGTCCGCGAACGCCCCGTCGTCGATCAGCCCGACCTCCTCGAACCGCGACAGCACCTCCTCCGCCACGTCCTCGGGGATCTCCCGCTTGCGCAGGGCGTCCGCGAGCTGCTTGCGCGTGCGCGGGGTCCCGGTGAGCAGGCTCAGGCAGATCGCCCGCGCCCGCTCAGCCGGGTCCCCTGAAGACTCCCCCCGCTCGGCCCTCGACGAGGAAGGGGCGCCTTCGTCTTCCCTGGGCGCGGACCGCTCCCCGAACCCGCGCCGACGGCGCCCGCGCCCGCCACGGGGCCCGGCGCCACGGGAGCCGTCGTGGGCCCGGTCGTCCCCGTACCCGTCGTCCCCGTACCCGCCGTCACCGTCCGGGGCGGAGCCCGTGTCGCCCCCGGTGCCCCTCCCCCGTGGGGCACCGGGGGAGGCGTGCTCGTACTCGGCCCAGTCGGTTCGTCGTGTCACGGGTCAGCTCTTGGCAGCGGCGGCCTTGGGCTTGGTGGCCTTGGCGGCCGCCGGGGCGGGCACCGCCTTGGCGGCGTCCTCCGTGGCGGCACCGGCGGCCGCGCCCGCGCCCGGCTCGGCGGCGGGCTCCTCCGGCCGCACGCCCACGCCCAGCTTCTCCTTGATCTTCTTCTCGATCTCGTTGGCCAGGTCGGGGTTGTCCTTCAGGAAGTTGCGCGCGTTCTCCTTGCCCTGGCCGAGCTGGTCGCCCTCGTAGGTGTACCAGGCACCGGCTTTGCGGACGAAGCCGTGCTCGACGCCCATGTCGATCAGGCCGCCCTCGCGGCTGATGCCCTGGCCGTAGAGGATGTCGAACTCGGCCTGCTTGAAGGGCGGTGCGACCTTGTTCTTGACGACCTTGCAGCGGGTGCGGTTGCCGACCGCCTCCGTGCCGTCCTTCAGGGTCTCGATGCGTCGGATGTCGATGCGCACAGAGGCGTAGAACTTCAGTGCCCGGCCACCGGTCGTGGTCTCCGGGGAGCCGAACATCACGCCGATCTTCTCGCGGAGCTGGTTGATGAAGATCGCCGTGGTCTTGGACTGGTTGAGCGCGCTGGTGATCTTCCGCAGGGCCTGGCTCATCAGACGGGCCTGAAGACCGACGTGACTGTCGCCCATCTCACCCTCGATCTCCGCGCGCGGGACGAGCGCGGCGACGGAGTCGATGACGATGAGGTCGAGGGCACCGGAGCGGACCAGCATGTCCACGATCTCCAGGGCCTGCTCGCCGTTGTCCGGCTGGGAGAGGATCAGGTTGTCGATGTCCACGCCGAGCTTGCGCGCGTACTCGGGGTCGAGGGCGTGCTCCGCGTCCACGAAGGCGACCTGGCCGCCGGCCTTCTGCGCGTTCGCCACCGCGTGCAGGGTCAGGGTGGTCTTACCGGACGACTCCGGGCCGTACACCTCCACCACGCGGCCGCGCGGCAGGCCGCCGACGCCGAGGGCGACGTCGAGTGCGGTCGACCCGGTGGGGATGACCTCGATGGGCTCGTTCGGCCGCTCGCCCATGCGCATGACCGCGCCCTTGCCGAATTGCCGTTCAATCTGTGCGAGCGCGGCGTCGAGCGCCTTCTCGCGGTCGGTTCCTGCCATGGGTTCCACCCGGTTTGCTTGAGTCGATCGCTTCACGTCAAAGACGCTAACGCCTGCCACTGACAATGCGCCCCGACGCAGGCCCAGCCTGTGGATAACTCGGGTACTTCTCCACTCAAACCGTGTCGAAATCCCCACCTGGAGCCTCGCCTGAACCTCCATAAGAATATATGTTCGATTTTTGTGTCAAGCGCACCACCACACGCCACGACGCATCTCGCGGCCGGGCGCCCCGCTACTCCCCGGGGCGTACGAAGGGTGCCTTCGGCCGGACGACGACCGCGCGAGGGCGTTCCCAGGAGCCTTGGCCCATGAAGAATCCGCGCCCCGCCGAGCGCCTCTGCCACGCGACCGGTGTACTCCTCGTCCTCTCCGGCCTCGCGCACCTGCTGGTGTTCGCGGCCGACGGCGGCCCTTGGGAGGGGCCTGTCTCCTGGCGCAAGCCCGTCACCTTCGGGTTCTCCTTCGGTGTGACGCTGATCGCGGTCACCTGGGTCACGTCGTACCTGCGCATCGGCCGGCGGCTGCGTAACGCCCTGCTCGTCGTGTTCGCCGCCGACTGCGTGGTGGAGGTCGGCGGCATCACACTCCAGGCCTGGCGCCGGGTGCCCTCGCACCTCAACATGGAGACCCCCTTCGACACGGCGGTGTCCATGAGCCTCGCGGTCGGCGGCGGTGTCCTCGTGGCGCTGCTCACCGTCTTCGCCGTGGTGTCCTTCCGGCACCGGCCGACGGGCCCCGCCGGCATGCCGTTCGCGGTGCGGTCAGGGTTCGCGATCCTGCTCGTGGCACTGGCCTCGGGCGCCGCCATGATCGCGCGCGGTGTGATGCTCACCCGGACCGGCCATCAGGAGGCGGCCTACCACTCGACGGCCCCGCTCAAGCCGCTGCACGGGGTGAGCCTGCACGCCGTCCTGGTGCTGCCGGCGCTGGCCTGGCTGCTGTCCCGGACCTCCTGGAGCGAGCGGGCGCGGCGGCGGGCCGTGAGTGCGGCGGTCGGCTGCTACGCGGCCGCCGTCGCCGGGGCCGGGGTGTGGGCGGTCCTCACGTACTGAGGTCCTCACGTACTGAGGTCCTCACGTACTGAGGTCCTCATGCATTGAGATCCATGTGTATCGAGATCCATATGTACTGAGGTCCTCACGGACGAGGGACGCGCTCAGGAGCCGCCCTCCTCGGAGGCCCGCGTCTCCGGCGGCCGCGTCCACAGCCGCCGCGCGCGCGTGAGCAGGCCCGGCCCGCCCGAACCCCGTCCTCCGCGGTGCCCGTGGACCCGGGGATCGTCCGTGACGGCGTACCGCTTGACGTACGCACCCAGGAACGCCTGGAGCGTGGCGACCGCAGGGATGGCGATCAGCGCACCGACGGCGCCGAGGAGGGCGGTGCCCGCGATGACCGAGCCGAAGGCGACCGCCGGGTGGATGTCGACGGTCTTGGAGGTCAGTTTGGGCTGAAGCATGTAGTTCTCGAACTGCTGGTAGATCACGACGAACACCAGCACCCACACCGCGTACCAGGGGTTGACGGTGAACGCGATCAGCATGGGCAGCGCGCCCGCGAGATAGGTGCCGATGGTGGGGATGAACTGGGAGACCAGCCCCACCCAGACGCCCAGCACGGGCGCGTACGGCACGCCCAGGGCCTGGAGCAGGATGTAGTGCGCGATCCCCGATATGAGCGCCATCAGGCCGCGCGAGTACAGGTAGCCGCCGGTCTTGTCGACGGCTATCTCCCAGGCGCGCAGCACCTCGGCCTGGCGGGCGGGCGGCAGGACGGAGCAGATCGTCCGGCGCAGTCGCGGCCCGTCGGCGGCGAAGTAGAACGAGAACAACGTGACCGTCAGCAGCTGGAACAAGCCGCCGAGTACCTGGGCGGATACGTCGAGCACACCGGCGGCGCTGTTCTGCGCGTACTTGCGCAGCCAGTCGGAGTGGAGCAGGCCCTCCTGGACGTCGACCCGTCTGAGCTCGGTGTGGAAGGTCTGGTTGACCCAGTGGATGACCGAGTCGAGGTACTGCGGGAATCCCTCGACCATCTTGATGATCTGGCCCGCGAGCATCGACCCGAGCAGCGTGACGAACCCCGCGGTCGCGATCATCAGGCCGAGGAAGACCAGGAAGGTGGCGAACCCGCGGCGCATGCCGCGGGCGGCCATCCGGCTCACCGCAGGTTCTATGGCGAGGGCCAGGAAGAACGCGATGAGTATGTTGATCAGCAGGCCCGTGAGCTGGTGGAAGGCCCAGCTGCCCAGCTGGAAGGCGGCGACGAGGCCGAGCGCGAGCACCATGGCGCGCGGCAGCCAGCGCGGCATGCGGGCGACCGGCGCGGTGGCGCCGTCGACCGGGGGCCGGGGGGACGGCGTCGTACCGGAAGGGGATGCCTGCTGGGCGGTCTGCCCTGTGTCGTCAGTGGGTGCCACGGTGCAAGTCTCGCCCACGCCACCGACAACCCGGCACACCCCTGCGATCTCCGTGACGGATCAGCGCTTCTCCCCCGGAACGTTCATGACGGCGCAGACCACGCGCCACACCTCCTTGGCCGCCCAGCCCTCGTCGAGCGCCTGGTGCACCGTGCGTCCGCCGAGCTCCGACATCACGTGGTCGCGCGCGAAGGTGTCGGCGTACCCCGCACCGAAGTGATCCGCCATCCGCTGCCAGAAGACCGTCAACCGCATGCCTTCAGTATCCCGCCCCTGGGGGTGGGCCCCGTCCAGGACCGCATGCCGAGACCGCTTTCCGTCCTACGGTCTGACGCATGCCCGAAACAGGAGCTTCCCAACTCCCCACTGCCCCCTCGGCGCACTCCCCGCTCTTCCGTGCCGAGCATTTCGTCTGGCTCACCGCGCGCGTACTGGAGCAGCGCCTCTTCGCGTACCACTTCCTGAACGGCGCCGCCGATCCGGTGGAGACGGCGCTGGACGCCTACCGCAACGACGACGACGGGTACGGCCACGCGCTGGAACCCGATCTGCGCGGCCCGGTCAGCCAGCCGCTGCACACCGGCCACGCGCTGCGCGTGCTGGACGCCGTCGGGCGGTGCGGCGGGCAGCGGGTGGAGCGCGTGTGCCGTTATCTGACCTCCGTCTCCACCGCGGACGGCGCGCTGCCCGCCGTCCATCCCGGCCAGCGCGGCTATCCGGCGGCGCCCTTCATCCCGATCGTCGACGACCCGCCCAGCGAACTCCTCGCCACCGGTCCGGTGGTGGGCCTGCTGCACCGCAATGGCGTGTGGCACGCCTGGCTGTTCCGGGCCACCGACTTCTGCTGGCGGGCCGTGGAGTCCCTGGAGAAGTCCCACCCCTACGAGATCGAGGCCGCCGTGGCCTTCCTCGACTCGGCACCCGACCGCCCGCGCGCGGAGGCGGCCGCCGACCGCCTCGGCCGTCTGGTGCGCGAGCACCGGCTCGCCGCGCTCGACCCGGACCACCTCGGTGAGTACCCGGTCGCTCCCGGCTACGCCCCGGGCGAGCACCACTTCCCGCACGACTTCGCCAGGACCCCGCAGTCCCTCGCACGCCTTTGGTTCACCGACGACGAGATGGCCCGCTCCCTGGACTTCCTCGCCGCGGACCAGCAGGTGGACGGCGGCTGGCCCGTGCGGTGGCGCCAGTGGGCGCCCGGCACCGCCCTGGAGGCCCGCCCCATGGTGACGATCCAGGCCCTGAGCACGCTCAGGGCGTACGGGCGATTCGTCGGCTGATCGGTATCCCCCTCACCCGCCACGGCCACTCGACGGAACGCGTTTTCCCAGGTCAGGGCGATTGTCAGAGCCGGGGTGCAGGATGGACGCATGGTCAGCTCCGCACACCGGGCCCTCGACGGCTTCTCCCCCGCGACCCGCGGCTGGTTCACGGGGGCCTTCTCCGCGCCCACCGCGGCGCAGGCGGGGGCGTGGCGCGCCATCGGGGAGGGCTCGGACGTGCTGGTGGTCGCGCCGACCGGTTCGGGCAAGACGCTGGCCGCGTTCCTCGCCGCACTGGACCAGCTCGCCTCGACGCCTCCGCCGGCGGACCCGAAGAAGCGCTGCCGCGTGCTGTACGTGTCTCCGCTGAAGGCCCTCGCGGTGGACGTGGAGCGCAACCTGCGCAGCCCCCTGACCGGCATCCGCCAGGAATCCGTGCGGCTGGGCCTGACCGAGCCGGAGGTCAAGGTCGGCATCCGCTCCGGCGACACCCCGGCCGCCGAGCGCCGCGCCCTGTCCACACGGCCGCCGGACATCCTGATCACCACCCCGGAGTCCCTGTTCCTGATGCTGACGTCGGCCACGCGCGACGCGCTGACCGGTGTGGAGACGGTGATCCTGGACGAGGTGCACGCGGTCGCGGGCACCAAGCGCGGTGCGCATCTCGCGCTTTCCCTGGAGCGCCTCGACGAGCTGCTGCCGAGGCCGGCCCGCCGCATCGGCCTGTCCGCGACGGTCCGCCCGGTGGACGAGGTGGCCCGCTATCTCTCACCGCAGCGCAAGGTGGAGATCGTCCAGCCGGAGTCCGGCAAGGAGTTCGACCTGTCCGTCGTCGTCCCGGTCGAGGACCTGGGCGAGCTGGGCGGCTCCCCGGTCGCCGACGGCAGCGAGGGCGCGGAGCGGCCGTCGATCTGGCCGCACGTCGAGGAGCGGATCACCGACCTGGTCCAGGCCCACCGCTCCACGATCGTCTTCGCCAACTCCCGGCGGCTCGCGGAGCGCCTGTGCAACCGGCTCAACGAGATCGCGTACGAGCGGGCGACCGGCGAACCTCTGGACGAGCACCACTCGCCGGCCGAGCTCATGGGCGGCTCCGGCGCGGCCCACGGCGCGCCCCCGGTCATCGCGCGCGCCCACCACGGCTCGGTCTCCAAGGAGCAGCGCGCCCTGGTCGAGGAGGACCTCAAGGCCGGCCGTCTCCCGGCCGTGGTCGCCACTTCCAGCCTCGAGCTGGGCATCGACATGGGCGCCGTCGACCTCGTCGTCCAGGTCGAGTCCCCGCCCTCCGTGGCCTCCGGCCTCCAGCGTGTCGGCCGCGCGGGGCACCAGGTGGGCGCGGTCTCCACCGGTGTGGTCTTCCCCAAGTACCGAGGAGACCTGGTCCAGGCCGCGGTGGTCACCGAGCGGATGCGCTCCGGCGCCATCGAGTCCCTGAAGGTGCCCGCCAACCCCCTGGACGTCCTCGCCCAGCAGCTGGTCGCGATGACGGCGCTGGACAGCTGGCAGTTCGACGACCTGCTCGTCACGGTCCGCCGCGCCGCCCCCTTCGCGTCGCTCCCGGAATCGGCGTTCACGGCCGTCCTGGACATGCTCGCGGGCCGCTACCCCTCCGACGCCTTCGCCGAGCTGCGCCCGCGCGTGGTGTGGGACCGCGTGACCGGCACCGTCACCGGCCGCCCGGGCGCCCAGCGCCTCGCGGTCACCTCCGGGGGCACGATCCCCGACCGCGGGCTCTTCGGTGTCTTCCTCGCCGGCGCCGACCCCAAGAAGGGCGGCGGCCGGGTCGGCGAACTCGACGAGGAGATGGTCTACGAGTCCCGGGTCGGCGACGTCTTCACGCTCGGCACGAGCTCCTGGCGCATCGAGGACATCACGCGCGACCGCGTCCTGGTCTCCCCCGCGCCGGGCGTGCCGGGCAGGCTGCCCTTCTGGAAGGGCGACCAGCTGGGCCGCCCGCTGGAACTGGGCCGCGCGGTGGGCGCGTTCCTGCGCGAGGTCGGCTCGCTGCCCAAGGACGACGCCCGGCTGCGGCTCCTCGCGGCCGGCCTCGACGCGTGGGCGGCGGACAACGTCCTGTCGTACCTGGACGAACAGCGTGAGGCCTGCGGTCACGTCCCGGACGACCGCACGATCGTCGTGGAGCGCTTCCGCGACGAACTCGGCGACTGGCGTGTGGTCGTGCACTCCCCCTTCGGCGCCCAGGTGCACGCCCCGTGGGCGCTGGCGCTCGGCGCCCGCCTGTCCGAGCGGTACGGCATGGACGCCCAGGTC
Organism: Streptomyces sp. NPDC054834; assembly: GCF_053611185.1. Lineage (NCBI taxonomy): Bacteria > Bacillati > Actinomycetota > Actinomycetes > Kitasatosporales > Streptomycetaceae > Streptomyces > Streptomyces sp. NPDC054834. The sequence continues at coordinate 49,241 of NZ_JBSGZV010000048.1, forward strand.
ATGCACGCCGACGACGGCATCGTGCTGCGTCTGCCGGACGCCGACCTCATGGGCCTGGACCTGCTCGACCAGGAACCGATGAAGGCCGGCGCGTCCCCGGGTACGGAGTACGACGCCGACCAGGCCCCGGTGGGCGCGGCGGACGTCGCCTTCGACAAGGGCGAGGTCAACCAGATCGTCACCGACCAGGTCGGCGGCTCGGCGCTGTTCGCGTCCCGCTTCCGCGAGTGCGCCGCCCGCGCCCTGCTGCTGCCGCGCCGCAACCCCGGCAAGCGCACACCGCTGTGGCAGCAGCGCCAGCGCGCCGCCCAGCTGCTGCAAGTGGCCAGCGAGTTCGGCTCGTTCCCGATCGTCCTGGAGGCGGTCCGCGAATGCCTCCAGGACGTCTTCGACGTCCCGGGGCTCGTCGAGCTGATGGGCGACCTCGAGTCCCGCAAGGTCCGCCTGGTCGAGGTCACCACGCCCGAGCCTTCGCCCTTCGCCCGCTCCCTGCTCTTCGGGTACGTCGCCCAGTTCCTGTACGAGGGCGACTCCCCCCTCGCCGAGCGCCGCGCGGCCGCGCTGTCGCTGGACTCCCGGCTGCTGGCCGAGCTGCTGGGCCAGGCGGAGCTGCGCGAGCTGCTGGACGCGGAGGTGCTGACCGAGCTGGAGCGGGAGCTTCAGTGGCTCACCGAGGACCGCCGCGTCAAGGACGTCGAAGGCGTCGCGGACGTCCTGCGGGTGCTCGGGCCGCTCACGGAAGCCGAGCTTGCCGAGCGGGGTGCCGAGCCGCTCTGGGCGCGGGAGCTGGCCGGTGCCCGCCGGGCCATCCGGGTCCGCATCGCGGGCGTCGACCACTGGGCGGCGATCGAGGACGCGGGCCGCCTGCGAGACGCCCTCGGCACGGCGCTGCCGGTCGGCGTCCCCGAGGCCTTCACCGAACCGGTCAAGGACCCGCTGGGCGACCTGCTCGCCCGCTACGCCCGCACCCACGGCCCCTTCACGTCGGCCACGGCGGCGGCCCGCTTCGGTCTGGGCGTGGCGGTCACGGAGGGCGCGTTGCAGCGCCTGGCCGCCAACGGGCGTGTCGTCCAAGGTGAGTTCCATCCCGCGGGCATCGGCCAGGAGTGGTGCGACGCGGCCGTGCTGCGCCGTCTGCGCCGTCGGTCGCTGGCCGCCCTGCGGCACGAGCTGGAGCCGGTGCCGCCGGCCGCGCTGGCGCAGTTCCTCCCGCAGTGGCAGCACATCGGCAAGGGCCACGGCCTGCGCGGCGTGGACGGACTGGTGCGCGCCGTGGAGCAGTTGCAGGGCGCGTCCGTGCCCGCATCCGCCTTGGAGAAGCTGGTTCTGCCGTCCCGCGTGGCGAATTACACCCCGTCGATGCTCGACGAGCTGACCGCCGCCGGGGAGGTGGTGTGGGCGGGCGCGGGCGCGCTGCCCGGCAAGGACGGCTGGGTCTCCCTGTACCTGGCCGACGCGGCCCCGCTGCTGCTGCCACCGCCCCACCCCCTGGAGCTGACCGCCCTTCACCAGTCCGTCCTGGACGCCCTCTCGGGGGGTTACGGCCTGTTCTTCCGTCAGATCGCCGACCAGGTCCGCGCCACCACCCACCCCGACGTCACCGATCCGCAACTAGCCGACACCGTCTGGGACCTGGCCTGGTCGGGGCGGCTCACCAACGACACGCTGGCCCCGATGCGCTCCCTGCTGGGTTCCGGCCGCACCGCCGGCTCCACCGCCCACCGCGCCAAGCGCGCGGCTCCGCGCGGACGTTACGGCTCGCTGACGGCCGCCGCCCGCCCCGCCTCCCGCAGCGGGCCGCCGACCGTCGCGGGCCGCTGGTCCCTGCTCCCCCAACGCGAGCCGGAGCAGACCGTGCGCGCCCACGCCCTGGCCCGCGCCCTCCTCGACCGGCACGGCGTGGTCACCCGGGGCGCGGTCGCCGCGGAGGGCGTCGAGGGCGGCTTCTCGGCCGTGTACCGCGTCCTGTCCGCATTCGAGGAGACCGGACAGGCCCGGCGCGGCTACGTGGTGGAAGGCCTCGGCGCCGCGCAGTTCGCGATGGACGGAGCCGTGGACCGGCTGCGCGCGGTGTCCAACGCGTACGAACGGGGCGAGGGGCTGCCCGGCCCGGGTTTCGGCGGCACCAGTCCCCAGCCCTTCGGCACGCCCGACAGCCACCTGGACGCGGACCCCTTCGGCCAGGGCGACGGAGAACACGGCATCGCGGACTTCGCCGACTTCGACTGGCCGGCCGACCACCGTGCCGGCCCGGGCGACTACGTCTCCCCGCGCGACGCCGCCTCCGGTCTCTCCTCGCCCGGCTACGGCGGCCCCCGGGGCGGTCCCGTCTCCCCGTACGGCGCCGCCTACGGCGCCCCGCGTACCCGTACGCCTTCGGCCCCCGACTCCCGGGCGGTCGTCCTGGCCGCCGCCGATCCCGCGAACGCCTACGGCGCGGCCCTGTCATGGCCCGAGCCGCCGGACGGGGCGGGGCACAAGCCGGGCCGCAAGGCGGGCTCGCTGGTGGTGCTCGTCGACGGCGAGCTGACGCTGTACATGGAGCGCGGCGGCAAGACGCTGCTGGCCTGGCCCGGTGCGCCGGACAGGGAGGCGGCCGACGACCCCCGCCTCCGCTCGGCCGCGGACGCCCTGGCGGCGGCCGCCCGCGCGGGCACTCTCGGCACGGTCACGGTGGAGCGCGTCAACGGCGCCTCGGCCCTCACCTCCCCCGTCGGCGCCCTTCTGGAAGGAGCGGGATTCATCGCCACCCCGCGCGGCCTGCGGCTCAGGGCCTGATCCGCGGGGCTACCGCGCGGTCCGCCGCGGGTCACCCCGTCGTGTCACCCTTGACGCATGCCCGAAGGTGACACGGTCTGGCAGACCGCGAAGAGGCTGCACGGCGCGCTCGCGGGCAAGGTGCTGACCCGCAGCGACTTCCGGGTACCCAAGTACGCCACGGTCGACCTCACCGGCCGGACCGTCCTGAGCACCGTCCCGCGCGGCAAACACCTGTTCACCCGGATCGAGGGCGGCCTGACGCTGCACACCCACCTCCGCATGGAGGGCGCCTGGAAGGTCTACGGCCCGGACGAGCGCTGGCGGGGCGGCCCCGCCCACCAGATCCGGGCCGTCCTCGGCACCACCGACCACGCGGCCGTCGGCTACCGCCTTCAGGTCCTGGAGTTCCTCCGCACCGGGGAGGAGGAACACGTCGTAGGACACCTCGGCCCCGACCTGCTCGGCCCGGACTGGGACCCCGAACGCGCCCTGGCCAACGTGCTGGCCGACCCCGCCCGCCCGCTCGGCGAGGCCCTGCTCGATCAGCGCAATCTCGCCGGCATCGGCAACATCTACAAGAGCGAGCTCTGCTTTCTGCTCGGCGTGACCCCGTGGCTGCCCGTCGGCGCGCTCCCGGCGGACCGCGCCGCCCAACTGCCCGCCCTCGCCAAGAAGCTCCTCGATGCGAACCGCGACCGCCCGGTCCGGCAGACCACGAGCGTCCGCCACCACGACCTGTTCGTGTACGGCCGGGCACCCCGCCCCTGCCTGCGCTGCCACACATCGGTCCGCGTGGCGGACCAGGGCGACGGCACCCAGGAACGCCCCACCTACTGGTGCCCCACCTGTCAGAGGGGCCCGGCCCCCGTGCCGGGAGCGCCGCAGAAATGGCGGGACCGCTATCGGCGCACAGCCGATTGACGGCCCGTCAGAAACGCTCGTACCGTCGCTGCATGCCCGTCAAGGCGTACGACCTCACCGGACGCACCGCATTCGTCACCGGCGCCGCCAGTGGCATCGGCCGGGCCTCGGCCGTCCTGCTCGCCGAGGCGGGCGCGACGGTGCACTGCGCCGACCGGGACGCGAAGGGCCTGCACGAGACGGCGGCCCTCATCGAGGACCGCGGCGGCACCGCCCGCACCCACCCCCTCGACGTCACCGACCGTGCCCGGCTCGGCGAGGCGGTCCGCTCCTGCGAGCGGCTGGACGTGATGGCGGCGATCGCCGGTGTCATGCACAGCAGCCCGGTTCTCCAGACCCGGGACGAGGACCTCGACCGGGTGCTGAACGTCAACTTCAAGGGCGTGCTGTACGCCTGCCAGGAGGCGGCCCGGCTGATGCTCGCCCGGCACACTCGGGGCAGCATCATCACCATGGCCTCGGGCGCGATCGACACCGGCGGACCGGGGCTGCTCTGCTACAGCGCGGCGAAGGCGGCCGTGGTCCAGCTGACCAAGACGCTGGCGACCGAGGTCGGCCGGCACGGCATCCGCGTCAACGCGGTCGCCCCCGGCTGGATCCGCACGCCGATGACCGACCGCCACGACCACGAGGCCCAGGCGCACACCGAGGGCCTGATGGCCCGCATGTCCCCGCTAGGCAGGGTCGGCGAGGCCGACGACATCGCGCACGCCGTGCTGCACCTGGCGTCCGACGCGTCGGCCTTCACGACGGGCCAGATCCTGCGTCCGAACGGTGGTGTGGCGATGCCCTGGTAAGGCCCCCCGCCGCCCGTCGCTTCGGCACACAGTGCACCGGCAGCAGACTGAGCCCCCATCCCCCGGTGACGACCGCCCCCTCGACCACGCCGCCGTCCCCCACGGCGACCCGTACCACGGCCCACCACCACACCGTCCCGAGTCCCAGGACGACTCCCCAGCGCACTGTCCGCCCCACCATGGCCGCCTCCTCCAGCCGGACGCTAGAACGCCACCGAACCCGCCGGGGAGGCGCACCAACGGCTCACTGATGCAACGCCGGGAAAATCGTCAACCCGAGGCGTCAACGCCGGGCGACGACATCCCCGGCCGGCTCACGCGTTCTCGGCCTGGAACATCCAGTGATGCTTCTCGAGATCCGCGGTGATGGTGATGAAGATGTTCTGGGACACCGGATCCGGCTCCCCGGTCGCCGCCACCCGGTCCCGCATCCGTGTGATCACCGCGCCCAGCGCGTCCACGAGGGCCCGCACCGCGTCCGTGTCCTTGACCCAGCCCGAGGGCGCCGTCGCGATGCCGCTGCCGGCCGCCACGGTCGCCGCGCGTCCGTCGGGCGGGACGCCCAGCGTCGACGCCCGTTCCGCCACGGTGTCGGAGTGGGTCCGCGCGGAGGCGACGACCTCGTCGAGCTGGAGATGGATGGAGCGGAACCTGGGGCCGACGATGTTCCAGTGGACCTGCTTGGCGACGAGCGACAGGTCCACCAGGTCCACGAGGGCGCCCTGCAACGCCTCCGAGACGGTCTTCAGGTCTGCGTCGGGCAGTGGGCTCTTCACGACGGACATGCGCACCCTCCGATGCCTCGGCCCCGTCACGTCCCTCCACCATGACCGCGCCACCCGACACCGGCAAACGGAGGCAGCAGCACGAAGGCCCCGGCCGGGGCTCCTCCAGGTCTTCCCGGAGACGCCCCGGCCGGGGCCTCAGACGTGTCGCGTCAGGCGGCGACGACATCCACCGCCTCGGCGGGCGCCTTGATGGTCACCCGTTCCGGTGGCACACCGGTCACCGACACGGAACCCAGCATCGGGCGAACCGGCGTGGGTACGGGCTCGGTGGCCGCGGCAGACCGGGCCAGCTCGGCGAGGGCGAGCTCGTCGCTCACTTCCCGCATGAGCTCGGACATCCGTACGTCCAGCGCGTCGCAGATGGCGGAGAGCAGTTCGGAGGAAGCCTCCTTCTGCCCCCGCTCCACCTCGGAGAGATAGCCGAGCGAAACTCGGGCGGACGAGGAGACTTCGCGCAGAGTACGGCCCTGGCGCTGGCGCTGCCGACGCAGCACGTCACCCAGCAGGCGACGGAGCAGAATCATCGGTGGCTCCCTCCTCGGACCGCGTAGCCGCATCCTTCTCGCCCCACCGTACCGCCTCGCGCTGCGGCCGTGCGGGGAGCGATGTCGTGTTCACTCAGGGCTGCAAACATCAAAACCCCCCGTTCCGTTCCGTATCCTGTGCCCGCTCATTCCCGCTGTGTTCGCTCGCAAGCTGCTCGAGAAGCAGTGCGAGCACGCTCCGTACACTCTCCATACGAATTTCCGCACGGTTGCCGTTCAACCGCAGAGCTGTGACTTTTCCGCCACCGGCAGAACCGGAAACGGTCCCGAACGGCCCCTCCACGGCCACGAAGACCGTCCCGACGGGCTGCCCGTCCTGCGGGTCGGGGCCGGCGACCCCCGTCGTCGCGAGCCCCCAGTCGGCGCCCAGCGCCTTGCGTACACCGGCGGCCATCTGGGCCGCGACCTGCGCGTCCACCGCCCCGCGCTGGGCCAGCAGGGTGGCGTCGACACCGAGCAGCGCCTGCTTCAGGTCGGTGGCGTAGGCGGTGACCGAGCCCCGGAACACCTTGGACGCCCCAGGGACGGCTGTGATCTCCGCCGCCACCAGCCCACCGGTGAGCGACTCGGCGACGGCGACCGTGTCGCCCTTCACCGTCAGTAGTCGCACCACTTCAGTGGCCGGGGAACTCACGCTTCCGACTCCTCCAACGCCGCCCGGCGCTCGGCGATTCCCCGCCGGCGCAGCACAATGGCCTGTCTCACATAGTCGAGACCGGTGACAACGGTCAGAACGACCGCCACCGCCATCACCCAGAACCTCAGGGTCGCCAGCCATCCCGTCAGTGCCAGCACGTACATCCCCACGGCCACGCCCTGGGTGAGCGTCTTCAGCTTGCCGCCGCGGCTCGCCGGGATGACGCCGTACCGAATGACCAGAAAACGCAGAAGCGTGATCCCGAGTTCCCGGCCGAGGATCACGGCCGTGACCCACCACGGCAGATCGCCCAGTGCGGACAGACAGATCAGCGCCGCCCCCATGATGGCCTTGTCGGCGATGGGGTCGGCGATCTTCCCGAAGTCGGTGACGAGGTTGTACGTACGCGCCAGGTGACCGTCGAACAGGTCGGTGATCATGGCGACGGCGAAGGCCGCCCAGGCCAGCGAGCGCCACGCCGGGTCGTACCCGCCCTTGGCCAGCATCAGGGCCACGAAGCCGGGCACCAGGACCAGCCGGAGCATGGTCAGCAGATTGGCGACGTTCCAGACGCTCGCCTGGTTGACGGCCGCCGCCGCCAGCTTGGCGCCCCGGGGCGGCTTGGCCGCGCCCTGCGCACCGTCGGCGGAGGCACCGGAAGCAGCGGTGCCCGAGCCCGAGCCGGCCGCCGCGCCGGAGGCGCCGGCGGAGCCCGCGGCGCCCTGCGCGCCGGAGGAGCCGCCCGCGGCGGACGCCGGGACTCCGGTCATCTGTCCGCCTCCTCACTACACGCGAGCGAGCCCTCGAGCGGCTCGGCCACCAGGTCGACACCTTCCGTACCGACCACCTTCGCCTCGACCATACGGCCGACGCTCAGGCCGGCGCCGCTGGTGAGCAGCACCTGGCCGTCCGTCTCCGGGGCCTGGTGCGCCGCGCGGCCGTACACGCCCTCCTCGTCGTCCACGGACTCCACGAGGACGTGCACGGTCTCACCGACGCGCTCCTCGGCCCGCTGCGAGACGAGTTCCTCGGCCAGCCGGGAGATGTGCGCCAGCCGCTCGGCGACGACGTCCTCGTCGAGCTTGCCGTCGTAGGTCGCCGCCTCCGTCCCCTCCTCGTCGGAGTAGCCGAAGACGCCGATGGCGTCCAGTCGCGCACCGTTCAGGAAGCGCTCCAGCTCGGCCAGGTCCGCCTCGGACTCGCCGGGGAAGCCCACGATGAAGTTCGAGCGCACGCCGGCCTGCGGGGCCTTGCTCCGGATGGTGTCGAGCAGCTCCAGGAAGCGGTCGGTGTCGCCGAAGCGCCGCATCGCGCGCAGCACGGCGGGCGCGGAGTGCTGGAAGGACAGGTCGAAGTACGGGGCGACCTTCGGGGTGGAGGTCAGCACGTCGATCAGGCCCGGGCGCATCTCGGCCGGCTGGAGGTAGCTGACGCGCACGCGTTCGATCCCGTCGACCTCCGCCAGCTCGGGCAGCAGGGACTCCAGCAGGCGGATGTCGCCCAGGTCCTTGCCGTAGGAGGTGTTGTTCTCGGAGACCAGCATGATCTCCTTGACGCCCTGCTCGGCCAGCCACCGCGTCTCGTTCAGCACGTCGCTCGGGCGGCGGGAGATGAAGGAGCCGCGGAAGGACGGGATGGCGCAGAAGGAGCAGCGCCGGTCACAGCCGGAGGCGAGCTTCACCGAGGCGACGGGGGCGCCGTCCAGCCGGCGGCGCAGGGGCGCGCGGGGACCCGACTGCGGGGCCAGGCCCTCCGGCAGGTCGGCCGGGGCGCCGTGCCCGGGCAGGGCCACATCGGTCGCCGTCTGCCGCTCGGCCGGGCTGATCGGCAGCAGCTTGCGGCGGTCGCGCGGGGTGTGGGAGGCGTGGATGCCGCCGGAGAGGATGGTCTGCAGGCGGTCGGAGATGTCCGTGTAGTCGTCGAAGCCGAGCACGCCGTCGGCCTCGGGCAGGGCCTCGGCGAGCTCCTTGCCGTACCGCTCGGCCATGCAGCCCACCGCCACGACGGCCTGGGTTCTGCCATGGCCCTTGAGATCGTTGGCCTCCAGAAGGGCGTCCACGGAGTCCTTCTTGGCGGCCTCCACGAAGCCACAGGTGTTGACCACGGCGACATCGGCGTCCCCGGCGTCCTCGACGAGCTGCCAGCCGTCCGCCTCCAAACGGCCTGCGAGCTCCTCCGAGTCCACCTCGTTACGGGCGCAGCCGAGAGTGACAAGTGCGACGGTACGGCGTTCAGGCATGGGCTCAAGACTACTTCGTCCCGCTGACACCCCACGTCGACGGGGTTGGCCGATCTTGGCCAACCCCGTGTGAAGACACCCTCTCCGGGCCGCTCGTGCCCAGCGGCCGCTAGCCGACCTCGGGGTCGCCCTTGGTGTACGTCAGCCGTTCCACGGCCCCGGGCTGGAAGTCGTCCTCGATCTTCTTGCCGTTGACGTAGAGCTGTATGGCGCCGGCGTCACCCAGGATGAGATTGATCTTCGTGCTGTCCTGGAAGGTCTTGGACTCGCCCTTGTTCAGGAGCCCGTCGAACAGCATGCGGCCGTTGTGGTCCTTGGCCGAGATCCAGCTGCGCCCGTCCGCGGCGCTGACCCGGACGGTCACCTTGTCCTGGGGCGCGGCCGCGATGGCACTGTCGGACGGGTCGGCCTTCTGACCGGCGGTCTTGTCCTTCTTGGGCGTGGGCGAGGCGGCCTTGCTCGTCGTGGGCGTGGCCCCCTCGGCGACCTGGGCCTTCGCGTCGTTGCCGGAGCCGCCGCCCTTGACGACCGTGAACCCGACGAAGCCGATCACCGCGACGATCGCGGCGACCATGGCGGCGGTCCAGTTCGGCCCGCGCCGCTCGGGACGGATACGTTCCGCCTCGAACAGCGGGGCGGCCGGGGTCGGGGCGGGGCGCCCGCCGTGCTCGGCGTCGAACTGGGCCAGCAGCGGGGCGGGGTCGAGGTGCACGGCCCTGGCCAGGGTCCGGATGTGCCCGCGGGCGTACACGTCGCCGCCGCAGGGTGCGAAGTTGTCCGCCTCGATGGCGTGCACGATGGCGATGCGGACCCGAGTGGCGCTGCTGACGTCGTCGACGGTGAGCCCGGCGGCGATGCGCGCCTGCCGCAGCGTACGGCCGATGGAGATACGGGCTTCCTCGGAGACGTCGGGGAACGGACGCTCGTCTTCAGGAGAGTTGCCGATGGACACGGGGGCGCCTTTCGAGCGTGTAGCCACCTGTGCTGGAAGTTCAGTCTAGGGGGGGTGCAAAAGGGTGGGGCAACCGGGCGGTTGGGCCTTGTACGCCATCGGTATGGCCCGACATACCGACGACGGGCCAGGCACGAACCCCAGAATCGAGCCCGCACCTGTCCTCTCGCTCAACTTGACGTGCGACAAAGGGAAACGGTTGCCCGCCGCTCTCTAACGGGTGGATCACGACGGAGCCACAGTCCGGCTCCATCCCGGCCACCGGACGGCCCGTGTCCCTTTGGGACCAATCCCTACCCCTCAGACTCCCCGCGTATCACCGCGAGCACGCCGTCCAGGTCATCGGGTTTCACGAGAACGTCACGCGCCTTGGATCCCTCGCTCGGTCCCACGATGCTGCGCGACTCCATGAGGTCCATGAGCCGGCCGGCCTTGGCGAAGCCGACGCGCAGCTTGCGCTGGAGCATGGACGTGGACCCGAACTGCGTGGAGACCACCAGCTCGGCGGCCTGGCACAGCAGGTCGAGGTCGTCGCCGATGTCCTCGTCGATCTCCTTCTTCTGTTTGGTGCCGACGGTGACGTCGTCCCGGAAGACCGGCGCCATCTGGTCCTTGCAGTGCTGGACGACGACGGCGACCTCTTCCTCGGTCACGAACGCGCCCTGCATACGGGTCGGCTTGTTCGCTCCCATCGGCAGGAACAGACCGTCGCCCTTGCCGATCAGCTTCTCGGCACCTGGCTGGTCGAGGATGACCCGGGAGTCGGCGAGCGAGGAGGTGGCGAAGGCGAGCCGGGAGGGCACGTTCGCCTTGATCAGGCCGGTGACGACGTCTACCGACGGGCGCTGCGTGGCGAGCACCAGATGGATACCGGCCGCGCGCGCGAGCTGCGTGATGCGCACGATCGCGTCCTCGACGTCGCGCGGCGCGACCATCATCAGGTCGGCCAGCTCGTCGACGATCACCAGCAGGTACGGGTACGGCTGGAGCTCCCGCTCGCTGCCCTCCGGCGGCTTGGCCTTCCCCTCGCGCACGGCGCGGTTGAAGTCGTCGATGTGCCGGTAGCCGTAGGCCGCCAGGTCGTCGTAGCGCAGGTCCATCTCGCGCACGACCCACTGGAGCGCCTCGGCGGCCCGCTTGGGGTTGGTGATGATCGGCGTGATCAGGTGCGGGATGCCCTCGTAGGCGGTGAGCTCCACCCGCTTGGGGTCGACCAGGATCATCCGGACGTCCTCGGGGGTCGCCCGCATCATGACCGAGGTGATCAGGCAGTTGATGCAGGACGACTTGCCGGAGCCGGTGGCGCCGGCGACCAGCATGTGCGGCATCTTCGCCAGCGAGTGCATGACGTAGCCGCCCTCGACGTCCTTGCCGAAGGCGACCAGCATCGGGTCGTCGTCCTCCGCGGACTCCGCGAGGCGCAGTACGTCGCCGAGGTTGACCATCTCCCGGTCGGTGTTGGGGATCTCGATGCCGACCGCGGACTTGCCGGGGATCGGGCTGATGATCCGCACGTCGGGGCTGGCGACTGCGTACGCGATGTTCTTGGTCAGTGCGGTGATCCGCTCGACCTTCACGGCGGGGCCGAGCTCGACCTCGTAGCGGGTGACCGTCGGGCCGCGTGTGAAGCCGGTGACGGCCGCGTCGACCTTGAACTCGGTGAAGACGGTGGTGAGCGAGGCGACGATCGCGTCGTTGGCAGCGCTGCGCGCCTTGCCGGGGCCGCCGCGGGTGAGCAGGTCGAGGGAGGGCAGCGCGTAGGTGATGTCGCCGGAGAGCTGGAGCTGCTCGGCGCGCGGCGGCAGGTCCCGGGACTGCTCGGGGGCCGCCTTGGTGAGGTCGGGGACCGGTCCGGACTTGAGCTTCTCCTGCTTGGGCCGCCCGGCCGGGGCCGGGACGGGCGGCGCGGTCTGCTCCGGAGCCGGCGCGGGGGCCGGTACGGGCGTCGGCGTCGTGTCCTCGCGGTCGCCCACGCTGACGCCCTGGGTGAGGTCGGCGACGATCCGCGAGGGCGGCATGCCGTGCAGGACGGCGCCGTCGAGGTCGGCCGCGGCGGCCGCCGCGATGTCCACGGCGTCCATGTGCCGGTCCATGGCGGGCTGCGGCACCGCCGAGCGCCTGGGGCGGCTCCGGCGCTTGGCGAGTGCCTCCTGCTCGGCGCCGTCGGGGTCGTAGGCCTCGGGGGCGCTCCGGCGCCTTCGGGGGCGCGCGGGCAGCGCCTCGCGCCACTGGTCCTCGTACCGCTGTTCGTCGTCGGCGAACTCGTCGAACTCGTCGTCGGCGGGGTCGGGCAGGAGCCCCAGGCGTACGCCGAGCGCGCGCAGCCGCTGCGGGATGGCGTTGACCGGGGTGGCGGTGACCACGAGCAGGCCGAAGATCGTCAGCAGCACGAGCAGCGGTACGGCCAGGACGTCGGTCATGGCGTACGTCAGCGGCGTCGCCGCGCCCCAGCCGATGAGGCCGCCGGCGTCCCTTATCGCCTGCATGCCGTCGCTGCGGGCGGGCGAGCCGCAGGCGATGTGGACCTGGCCGAGGACGCCGATGACGAGCGCGGACAGGCCGATGACGATCCGGCCGTTGGCCTCCGGCTTCTCGGGGTGCCGGATGAACCGCACGGCGATGACCGCGAGCAGTATCGGCACCAGCAGGTCGAGGCGGCCGAAGGCGCCGGTCACCAGGATCTCCACGAGATCCCCTACGGGGCCGCGCAGATCCGCCCAGGTGCCGGCGGCGACGATCAGAGCGATTCCGAGCAGCAGCAGCGCGATGCCGTCCTTGCGGTGGGCCGGGTCGAGGTTCCTCGCACCCTGTCCTATGCCGCGGAAGACGGCGCCGACGGCGTGCGCCAGGCCCAGCCAGAGGGCGCGCACCAGCCGGTAGACGCCCCCGGTGGGGTTGGGGGCGGGTTTCGGCGCGGGCGCGGCTTTCTTCGCCGCGGCCTTCTTGGCGGGCGCCTTCTTCGCCGGGGCCTTCTTCGCGGCGGCCTTCTTCACCGGAGCCTTCGCCGCAGCGGCCGCCTTCTTGGCGGGCTGCTTCTTGGCTGCGGAGGGACGTGAGGCCATGGATGTGAGGTTACCGGTGGAGAGGACAGCGGACACGCGTGCCCAGTGCTTCACCCGTTCGTGTCGTCCTTGGGAGTGCACGGAACTGACGTCCGCTCATACGCAAGTCCGGCCGCCGCGGGTGTCAGTTCTGCGACGGCATCGGCGCGCCGCCGCCCGTGCCCGGCTCCAGGGCGTCCAGTGCGCGGCGCAACCCCGTGAGTTTGCGTTCGAGATGGGCCGCGGTGGCCACCGCGGCCGCGTCCGCCGACTCGTCGTCAAGCTGCTTGGACAGGGCCTCGGCCTGCTCCTCGACCGCCGCGAGCCGGGCGGACAGCTCGGCGAGGAGTCCGGCCGACTCCTTGCCACCGCCGACCGCGCCCTTGCCGTTGCCGCCCTCCAACTGCAGCCGCAACAGCGCCGCCTGCTCCCGCAGCTGGCAGTTCTTCATGTACAGCTCGACGAAGACGGAGACCTTCGCGCGCAGCACCCAGGGGTCGAACGGCTTGGAGATGTAGTCCACCGCGCCCGCCGCGTAGCCCCGGAAGGTGTGGTGCGGCCCGTGGTTGATGGCGGTGAGGAAGATGATCGGGATGTCCCGGGTCCGTTCTCGCCGCTTGATGTGCGCCGCGGTTTCGAAACCGTCCATTCCCGGCATCTGGACATCCAGCAGAATGACCGCGAAATCGTCCGTGAGTAGTGCTTTGAGCGCTTCCTCCCCGGAGGATGCCCGCACCAGTGTCTGATCGAGCGCAGAGAGGATGGCCTCCAGCGCCAGCAGATTCTCCGGCCGGTCATCGACCAGGAGGATCTTGGCCTTCTGCACCATGGCCCGTCCTCCTCGCCCCGGCGGTACACCGGGCGCCGCCCCAGGGGACGACTCCCTTTCGCCGCCCGTCCTTGTGCCGGTCATGGTAGCCGCACCCCGCCTGTCGCCACACCCTGTCACCGCGATGTCACTGTGCACATAGCAGAAACGCGGCGAGAGACCAGAAGGTTCCCCGATTCCCGCACTTCCACACCTCCGCGGCCACCCTGCGTCAACAACTTCGCACACGCATCGCCGGTTCCCGGCACCTTCACCCGACTTTCACCCGGGCACGCCGACACGGTCACTCAGCGCTCATGCGTCGCTCATGCGAGGCTCACCCGGCGGTCATTCCCCGCGCATCCACTGCTTCATCACCGCCAACAGGTGATCGGGGTCGACCGGCTTCGTCACATAGTCGGAAGCACCCGACTCGATCGCCTTCTCCCGGTCGCCTTTCATCGCCTTGGCGGTCAGCGCCACGATCGGCAGCCCGGCGAACTGAGGCATCCGTCGGATCGCCGTGGTGGTCGCGTACCCGTCCATCTCGGGCATCATGATGTCCATCAGCACGACCGCCACGTCGTCGTGCTGCTCCAGCACCTCGATGCCCTCACGGCCGTTCTCCGCGTACAGCACGGACAGGCCGTGCTGCTCCAGGACGCTGGTGAGCGCGAAGACGTTGCGGATGTCGTCGTCGACGATCAGCACCTTCTCCCCGCCGAACCGCACCGGCTGGTGCGACGGGTGCGCCGGCTCCTGCTGCCCGGCGACCGGCCAGTGGTCGGTGCGCTGCTCGTTCGGCGGAGCGCCCCGGCGACGGCGCCGGAAGAGCGCGGCGGCGCCGTTCTGGGTCTCCTGGTACGACTTCACCTCGGCGGGCGTCTCGATCTCCACGGGGGACAGCTCGGTGGAGTGGGCCTCCGAGGCGACCAGGTCGCCCGCCTCCAGCGCGGGCAGGGACTGCTGGTAGCCCTGCGGCGGCAGTTCGCTGGGGTGCAGCGGCAAATACAGCGTGAACGTCGAGCCGCGTCCCGTCTCGCTCTGCGCGTGGATCTCACCGCCAAGCAGCTGGGCGATCTCCCGCGAGATCGACAGCCCGAGGCCCGTACCGCCGTACTTGCGGCTGGTGGTGCCGTCCGCCTGCTTGAACGCCTCGAAGATCACCCGCATCTTGCCGGCGGCGATGCCGATGCCGGTGTCGGTCACGGAGAACGCGATCAGCGGCGCGTCCGCGTCGGCCAGCGACCCGGCCTCCAGCAGCTGCTCCCGGATACGCACCGGCACGTCCGATCCGGCCGGCCGGATCACCAGCTCGACCGAGCCGGAGTCGGTGAACTTCACGGCGTTGGACAACAGGTTCCGCAGCACCTGGAGCAACCGCTGCTCGTCCGTGTGCAGCGTGGCGGGCAGCTCCGGCGAGACCCGCACGGACAGGTCGAGGCCCTTCTCGGCGGTCAGCGGCCGGAAGGTGGCCTCCACATAGTCCACGAGCTGGACCAGCGCGATACGCGTCGGGGAGACGTCCATCTTGCCCGCCTCGACCTTCGACAGGTCCAGGATGTCGTTGATCAGCTGGAGCAGGTCGGAGCCCGCCCCGTGGATCGTCTCGGCGAACTCGACCTGCTTCGGGGAGAGGTTGCCCTCGGCGTTGTCGGCGAGCAGCTTCGCCAGGATCAGCAGCGAGTTCAGCGGCGTGCGCAGCTCGTGCGACATGTTGGCCAGGAACTCGCTCTTGTAGCGCATGGAGACCGCGAGCTGCTCGGCGCGCTCCTCCAGGACCTGCCGCGCCTCCTCGATCTCGGTGTTCTTCACCTCGATGTCGCGGTTCTGCTGGGCCAGCAGCTCGGCCTTCTCCTCCAGTTCGGCGTTGGAGGCCTGGAGCGCCTTCTGCCGCTGTTCCAATTCCTCCGACCGCAGCCTGAGTTGCTCGGTCAGCTCCTGCGACTGCCGCAGCAGAACCTCCGTCTTGGTGTTGACGGAGATGGTGTTGACGCTGGTGGCGATCATCTCGGCGATCTGGTTGAGGAAGTCCTTCTGGATCTGCGTGAACGGCGTGAAGGACGCCAACTCGATGACGCCGAGGACCGTGTTCTCGAACAGCACCGGCAGCACGACCACCTGTGCGGGCGGGGCCTCTCCGAGCCCCGAGGAGATCTTCAGGTAGCCGCTGGGGGCGTTCTCCACGATGATCGTGCGCCTCTCCTGGGCGGCCGTTCCGATCAGCCCCTCACCCGGCCGGAACGACGTCGGCATGGAACCCATCGAGTAGCCGTACGAACCCAGCATCCGCAGCTCGTACGCGTCCTCGCTCTCGGCGCTCATGTCCTTGCCGTCGACGAGTGGCATCGCGAGGAAGAACGCGCCGTGCTGCGCGGAGACCACCGGTGTCAGCTCGCTCATGATCAGCGAGGCCACGTCCTCCAGGTCGCGGCGGCCCTGCATCAGCGCGGAGATACGGGCGAGGTTGCCCTTGAGCCAGTCCTGCTCCTTGTTGGCGATCGTGGTGTCGCGCAGGTTGGCGATCATCTTGTTGATGTAGTCCTGAAGCTCCTGGATCTCGCCGGAGGCGTCGACGTCGATCTTCAGGTTCAGGTCGCCGCGGGTCACCGCGGTCGCCACGCGCGCGATGGCACGCACCTGCCGGGTCAGGTTCCCGGCCATCTCGTTCACGGACTCCGTCAGGTCCCGCCAGGTGCCGTCGACGTCACGCACACGCGCCTGACCGCCGAGCTGCCCCTCGGTGCCCACCTCGCGGGCCACCCGGGTGACCTCCTCGGCGAAGCTGGACAGCTGGTCGACCATGGTGTTGATCGTCGTCTTGAGCTCAAGGATCTCGCCGCGGGCGTCAATGTCGATCTTCTTCGTCAAGTCACCCTTGGCGATGGCTGTGGTGACCATGGCGATGTTGCGCACCTGACCGGTCAGGTTGGACGCCATCCCGTTCACCGACTCGGTGAGGTCCTTCCACGTACCGGCCACACCCGGCACGCGCGCCTGACCACCGAGGATGCCGTCCGTGCCCACCTCGCGGGCCACCTTGGTGACCTGGTCGGCGAACGAGCTCAGCGTCTTGACCATCGTGTTGATCGTGTCGGCGAGCTGCGCCACCTCGCCGCTCGCCTCGATCGTGACCTGCCGGGTCAGGTCGCCGTTGGCGACCGCGGCCGACACCTGGGAGATGTTCCGCACCTGCATGGTCAGGTTGTTGGCCATCAGGTTGACGTTGTCGCTGAGGTCCTTCCAGATGCCCGTGACACCCGGCACGCGCGCCTGCCCGCCCAGAATGCCCTCGGTGCCCACCTCGCGCGCCACCCGGGTCACCTGCTCGGCGAAGCTGGACAGCTGGTCAACCATCGTGTTGACCGTCGTGACGAGTTCAAGGATCTCACCCTTGGCGTCAACGGTGATCTTCTTCGACAGGTCGCCCTTGGCGACCGCCGTGGTGACCTCGGCGATGTTGCGGACCTGGATGGTCAGGTTGTTGGCCATGAAGTTCACGGACTGCGTGAGGTCCTTCCAGGTGCCCGCGACCCCCTGGACCTCCGCCTGACCGCCGAGCATGCCCTCGGTGCCCACCTCGCGCGCGACGCGCGTGACCTCCTGGGCGAACGACGAGAGCTGGTCGACCATCGTGTTCAGGGTGTTCTTCAGCTCGAGGATCTCCCCGCGCGCGTCCACGGTGATCTTCTGCGACAGGTCACCCCGGGCCACCGCGGTCGCGACCTGCGCGATGTTGCGCACCTGGGCGGTGAGGTTGCCGGCCATGCCGTTCACCGAGTCGGTCAGGTCGCGCCACACACCGGCCACGCCGGGCACCTGCGCCTGACCGCCGAGGCGGCCGTCCGTACCCACCTCGCGGGCCACCTTGGTGACCTGGTCGGCGAAGGCGGAGAGCTGGTCGACCATCGTGTTGATGGTGTTCTTCAGCTCGAGGATCTCCCCACGCGCGTCGACGTCGATCTTCTGCGACAGGTCACCCCGGGCCACCGCGGTCGTCACCTGGGCGATCTGCCGCACCTGCGAGGTGAGGTTGCCGGCCATGAAGTTGACGGAGTCCGTCAACTCCTTCCACGTACCGGAGACGCCGTCCACCCGCGCCTGACCGCCCAGGCGGCCCTCCGTGCCCACGTCCCGCGCCATCCGCGTCACCTGGTCGGCGAAGCTCGACAGCTGGTCCACCATCGTGTTGACGGTGTTCTTCAGCTGGAGCATCTCACCGGAGACGTCCACCGTGACCTTCTGGGAGAGGTCACCGTTGGCCACCGCCGTCGTCACCTGGGCGATGTTGCGCACCTGACCGGTGAGGTTGCGGAACGCCGTGTTGACGGAGTCCGTCAGGTCCTTCCACGTACCGGCCGCCCCCGGCACCTGCGCCTGACCGCCCAGCTCACCCTCGACACCGACCTCCCGCGCCACGCGGGTGACCTCGGCACCGAACGCCGACAGCTGGTCGACCATCCCGTTGACGGTGTTCTTCAGCTCCAGCATCTCGCCGGCCACGTCCACGGTGACCTTCTGCGAGAGGTCACCGCTGGCCACCGCCGTCGTCACCGCGGCGATGTCCCTCACCTGTGTGGTCAGATTCCGGAACACGGTGTTGACGGAGTCCGTCAGGTCCTTCCAGGTGCCCGCCGCGCCCGGCACGTTCGCCTGCCCGCCGAGCTGCCCCTCGGCTCCGACCTCGTTGGCCACACGGGTGACCTCGTCGGCGAAGATCCGCAGCGTCTCGGTCATCTGGTTGATGGTCTCGGCGAGCTGCGCGACCTCGCCACGCGCCGGAACGGTCACCTTCTGCGACAGATCACCGTTGGCCACGGCCGTGGTGACCTGGGAGATCCCTCGCACCTGGGCGGTGAGGTTGCCCGCCATGGTGTTGACGGAGTCGGTGAGCTCCTTCCACACCCCGGCGACCCCGGGCACCTGCGCCTGCCCGCCCAGGATGCCCTCCGTGCCCACCTCACGGGCGACACGGGTCACCTCGGAGGAGAACGAGGACAGCTGCTCCACCATCGTGTTGACGGTGTTCTTCAGCTCCAGCATCTCGCCGGCCACATGCACGGTGACCTTGCGTGACAGGTCACCCCGCGCGACCGCCGTGGTCACCAGCGCGATGTCACGCACCTGCGCGGTGAGCCGGTTCGCCATGGTGTTGACGGATTCCGTCAGGTCCTTCCACGAACCGGACATACCGCGCACCCGGGCCTGACCGCCCAGCTTGCCCTCGGTGCCCACCTCGCTGGCCACGCGCGTGACCTCGTCGGTGAACGTCGACAACTGGTCGACCAGGTTGTTGACGGTCCGCCCGACCTTCAGGAACTCGCCCCGCAACGGATGCCCGGTCCCGTCCGGCGCCTGCGTCCTGAGCTCCATGCGCGGCGACAGATCGCCCTCCGCCACCGCGGACAGCACCCGGCCGACCTCGGACACCGGTCGTACGAGATCGTCGACGAGCGCGTTCGACGCGTCGATGGCCGAGGCCCAGGAACCCTCGCAGGCGCCGGTCTCCAGCCGTTCCGTGAGTTTTCCCTCACGTCCCACCACACGCCGCACTCGCGACAGTTCACCCGTCAGGTGCAGATTCCGGTCGGCCACCTCGTTGAACACGGCCGCGATCTCCGACATCACGCCGTCCCCGGACACCGTGAGCCGCTTGCGGAAATTCCCGTCCCGCATGGCCCCGAGAGCCACCAGCAGCCGGTCCAGGGCGGCGGTGTCCACCTGGGTGGTGCCGCCCCGCCGCCTGCCCTGGGACGGTCCGCCTTTCGCGCGCGTGTTCGTGCTCCGCGTCGCTGCGCCAGACTCCACTGTGTCCCTCCCGCAGGGATCGACCGTTACTGCTGTGCTCGGGTACTTCTGTTCGGCTACCGGTTACTCGTGCGCATTTCTGCCAGAAGAGATCCGCTCGCACCAGGGCTGCTGCCCTCCGTACACGGAACGCACTCAGCCTGACCGGACCTTCACCAGAAGCTTGCCCAGTGTTTCACCCCGGCCGAACCAGGCCATAACAGTTCGGCAGCTTCGCACATCGTCCGCACACCCTGGGGGCGTAATCACCGCCGACCGGCATCCTCACGGACCGCGAAGGTAAGTAACCTTGCATGCGGCTGTCCAGCCACACCGGTCCGTCCGGCCTGGGCGGTGGCACGAGAACGAGCGGGCATCGGAGGGGCGGCCGCAGACCATGACCACCGGACTGATCCCGGGGGGACAGCCCCCGGACCCCCGGCCGACGGGCACGCGGATGCCGCATCAGCGGCGCGAGCCGGACGGCACCGGATCCCTGCACGTCGACAACCGGTCGAGGAGTTTTGTGATCACCGCGCGCGCGGCCGCCAGCTTCGAGCCCGTCGGACGATCGGTGGCGACCGCCCGATCCTTCGTCCGTGACACCCTCCAGGGCTGGGGTTTCGCCGACATCGTGGACGACGCGGTGGTCCTCACCAGCGAACTGGTGACCAACGCCGTCGTCCACGCGGGCACCGCCGCCGATGTGCTGTGCCTGCGCGCCGAGGACGGCGTGCGCATCGAGGTGGCCGACCGGTATCCCGAGCGCGAGGTGCCCCTCCAGGGCCCGGCCGCCACCATGGGCAGCCCCGACCGCGAGGGCGGCCGCGGACTCCAGCTGTGCGCGGCCCTGGCCGCCCGCTGGGGGGTGGACTACACGCCCACCCACAAGAACGTCTGGTTCCAACTCGACCTGCCCGAACGCCCGGTCGGCACCCGCGCCGCCGGCCCGTCCCTGCCCGCCGACCTCCTCCCGCTGGCCGACGGCCGGGTCCGCGTCGCGGTCGTCCAGATCGACCGCAAGGGCTCCATCACGGCCTGGAACGAGGACGCCGAGGAACTCTTCGGCCACACCGTCGGCCAGGTCACCGGCAGGCCCCTGACCGACTTCGCGGCCTGGCCGCACACCCCGGGCACCGGCACCGGAATCGCCGAGGCACTCCAGCTCTCCCGCTGGGAGGGCACCTACGGCATCCGCGGCGCCGACGGCCGGGTGACCCCGGTGTACGCCTCCCACCTCCGGGTCCGCGACACCGCCGGCGAGCCTTCCACGGTCTGCCTCCTGGTACGGGACCATGAGCGCGCCGTCCTCCAGACGCCGATGCGCCTGCCGTCCTCCGACGCGGCCCCGGCCGCCGACGGCCAGAGCACCGACCCCTTCGAGGTGTTCATCGGCTCCCCGGCGCCGGACGACCTCGACGGCCTCCTTCAGCGCACCGTCGAACGCGCCCGCGACATGCTCGACGGAGACGCCGCCTTCCTGCTGCTCGCGACCGACGACGAGACGGAGCTGGAGGTCCGCGCCTCCACCGGCCTGCCCTCCGCCCGCCAGCGCTTCGCCCGCGTACCCGTCGAGGCGGGCCCCGGCCGTTACGGCTCGGCCCGCATGCCCGCCGTCCACGACGACCTCACCGCGGTCCGCGGCGCCGTCCCCCTCCTCAACGACACGGGCATGCGCTCGGTCGTCACCGTGCCGCTGAAGGTCGAGGGCCGCCTCACCGGATCCCTCGGCGTCGCGGCGGAGGCTCCAGGCAGATATTCCAACGAGGAGGCCCTGCGCCTCCAGTTCGCCGCCGACCGGATCGCCCTGGCCGTCGAATCGGCCCGCCTGGGAGAGCTGGAACGCCTGCGCCGCGGTTCGCTCAGCTTCCTCGTCGAGGCCTCCGACCTGCTCGCCGGCACCCTCGACCGCGATCAGACCCTCGCCCTGATGGCGCAGATGACGGTACCGACCCTCGCCACCTGGTGCGCCGTCTACACCATCGCCGACCAGGCCTCCGAGCCGTACCTGTCGTACGTGCTGCACGAGGACGAGGAGCTCATCGACGGCATCAAGTCCCTGCTGTCGAAGGTCCCCCCGCCCGACCCGGTACCGACGCCGGGTGCCCGCGTCTGGTCGGCCCCCGGCGAGATGGCCCACCAGGCGGCGCTGCGCTCCTCGATGCGCAGCCTCGGCCTGACCGGCGGGCCCGCCTACCCGGTGTCCTCGAGCATCGGCCCCACGCTCGCCACGGCCTCCGCGGTCGGCGGCGAGACCGTTGTCCTGCCGCTGGTCGCCCGCAACCGCGTCATCGGCATGCTGACGCTGGGCAAACCCACCGACGAGCACTTCCGCCAGGAGATCCTGGAACTGGCCGAGGACCTGTCCCGCAGGGCCGCCCTGGCCCTGGACAACGCCCGCCTGTACTCGGAGCGGACGGCCATCAGCCAGGCCCTCCAGCGCAGCCTCCTGCCGCCCGGACTGCCACAGATCAACGGCGTCGAGGTCGAGGTCATCTACCGCGCGGCCGGCGAGGGCAACGAGGTCGGCGGCGACTTCTACGACGTCTTCCCGATCAGCGACGGCGCGTACGGCTTCGCCATCGGCGACGTCTGCGGTACGGGTCCGAACGCCGCCGCGGTCACCGGCCTGGCCCGGCACGCGCTGCGCCTGCTGGCACGCGAGGGGCTGAGCGGCCCCGCGGTCCTCGAACGCCTGAACTCCGCCATCCTCGACGAGGGCGCCCGCAGCCGCTTCCTGACGCTTCTGTACGGCGAGTTGCGGCCTCGGGAGGACGGCAGCGCCGAGCTCAAGGTGGTGTGCGCCGGCCACCCACTCCCCCTGCGCCTGCGCCCGGACGGCACGGTGGAG
The DNA here is from genome assembly GCF_053611185.1 of Streptomyces sp. NPDC054834. Lineage (NCBI taxonomy): Bacteria > Bacillati > Actinomycetota > Actinomycetes > Kitasatosporales > Streptomycetaceae > Streptomyces > Streptomyces sp. NPDC054834. Next base: position 71,367 of record NZ_JBSGZV010000048.1, read on the forward strand.
GCGGCGGCCGAGCCCCAGCCGCTCCTCGGCGTCATCGAGGACCTGGAGCTGTACGAGGAGACGGTCGTCCTGGACCCGGGCGACGTCCTGCTGTGCGTCACGGACGGTGTCACGGAACGCCGTGAGGGCACCCGCATGCTGGGCGACGACGGCCTCGCGGAGGTCCTGACAACCTGCACGGGCCTCACCGCGGGGGCGGTGGCCGCCCGGATCATGCGCGCGGTGGAGCGCTTCGCGTCCGACGCCCCGTCCGACGACATGGCCATCCTGGCGATGCGCGTCCCGGGTATCCAGACAGAGTAGGACACGAAAAAGACCCCGCCCGAGTGGGCGGGGTCTTTTGGATCCTTCTGCTGGAGCCCCCAAACGGAATCGAACCGTTGACCTTCTCCTTACCATGGAGACGCTCTGCCGACTGAGCTATAGGGGCCTGTCGCTTTCGAGGTTTCCCTCGCCGCAACGAAAGAGATCGTACCCCGAACAGACCCGGGTTCCCAAACTCGTTCAGCGCACGCTCACCGCCCACTCAGAAAGCGGGCTGGAGCAGCCCTCCGAGGGCATTGCACGCGGACACGATCCGCTGCATCTCCCGCCTCGTCAACGACGCGTCCACGGGCAGCGCGAGCGTCTCGTCCGCGGCCCGCTCGGTCTCCGGCAGTGCCACGCAGCGCCGGAACTCCGGCAGCCGGTGCACCGGCGTCTTCACGGGCACCCGGCACTCAATTCCCTTGGCCCGTATCGCCCTGGCGAAGGCGTCCCGGTCCGGCCGCCCGTTGCCCGGCACCCGCACCACGTACTGCTGGTAGGTGTGTCCGTCACCGCCGTCGGGCGTACGCACGCCCCTGAGCTTGGCGTCGAGATAGGCGGCCCGCTCCCTGCGCTGGGCGACCTCGTCGTACGGCGCCTCGGACTCGCCCTGCTCCAGCACCAGCAGCCCGTTCCGCTGACCGACCACGTGCAACCGGGCGATGTCCGCCCGACGTCCGAAGCGGTGCACGGCAACGACCGCCGCGGTACGAGGAGTTACGGCGGCCTCGACGGCCTCGGCGTCGAGGCAGTACGTCGCCGGATCTATGTCGGCGAACACCGGAAGCGCACCGGCCAGGGTCACGGCCTCGGCGACCTCCACGTTTCCGAAGGCCGGCACGACGACCTCGTCACCGACTCCGACGCCGGCGGCCCTGAGCATTGCAGCAGTACCCATGAGATGGATGCTGGTTGCGGAACGTGAACTTCAAGTAACACATAACAAAAATGGGTTGGTCCCCGAACCGAAGTTCAGGGACCAACCCATCAATATTTGTTCGGCGGTGTCCTACTCTCCCACAGGGTCCCCCCTGCAGTACCATCGGCGCTGTGAGGCTTAGCTTCCGGGTTCGGAATGTAAC